>JANPKU010000021.1:0-79445 GCA_031426215.1 Actinomycetes bacterium | reverse complement strand
GTTGATGGAGGATGAGCGCACGTTCGTGCCTGCGTATCTCGGCCCGTCAGGGTGGGTCGGTGTCGACCTCGGCGATGACACCGACTGGTCGGAGATCGCCGAACTGCTCGATGCGTCGTATCGCCTGACGGCGCCGGCTCGCGACGTGGCCGAGCTCGATCGACGAGCCTGATCGCCTGACCGTTTCGGGTCACGCGGCGGTTTGTCGGTTGGGTGGGCCGGTGGTGTGGATGGTGCCGTCGGGGAGTGTGAGGGTGAGTTCGCGGTTGGGTCCGAGTTCGATGATCCAGTTGTCGTTGTGGATCTTGGTGTGGTGGACACTGCAGACGGGCAGCAGATTGTGAAGATCAGTGCCCCCGCCGTGTCTCCACCAGAGGATGTGGTGGAGTTTGCAGCGGTCGTAGCCCACGGTGCAGCCCGGAATCGCGCAGCACCGGTACAGCCCGCGGAGCGCTCGCCGTTGGGCCCGGTTGGCGAGTCTGGTGGTGCGTCCGAGGTTCAGTTGGCCGCGTGCGTGGAGCACGATGCCGTTTCGGACGACGACGGTGTGGATGTCGGCTTCGTCGGCGAGGGTGGCGAGGACCCGGGTGGGGATCTCGACGGGGATGGAGAATTCGGCGACGGGTCCGACCTGTCCGGGTGCGTCAGCGTCGATGACCACGACGAACTCGGGTGGCCCGCTGCGTGACGGTCGTTGCGCGGCGGGTTGGGTTGCGGGGGTGGAGGTTGCGTTGTCGAGCAGGAGTTGGGTGACGGCTTGTGCGGCGAGGTAGCGCTGTTTCTCGATCGGGTCCTGCGGGCACTCATCGGGGACCGCCTGGCCGAACAATGTCTGGATCATGGCATCGATGCGTGAGGCGATGCGCACCCCGGTGAGTGGGTCGAACTTGGCGGACAGGTTCCACATGCCTTCGGGGTCGACCCACGATCTCACCCTGGCGTTGCGTCGTTGACGTTCGAGACGGTCGAGTCCGTCGCCTTCTTGCAGCCTCTTGGCTTCGAGGTCCAATCGGCGGGCGAACTCGTCGACGGTGCCGGCCGTCGCGACATCGCTGAGGGCGTCGGCGCGTCGGATCAGTTCGACCCGTTTGGCGCCGTCGAGCTTCTTCGATGCTCGGGTGACAGCATCGATGTGCTCAGCGGTGATCGCACCGTCATCGAGCGCGCCGGCCAACTTCGGCGTCGCATCCAACGTGGCTGAGCGTTCCGTTGATTTGGCGGCTTGTCCCAACGACATCTTCGACGCTGCCGCGACTGTCTGTTCGGGGAACGAATCGACGGACCGGAGCGATCGGACCAGGCCGGCGTGTTGGGCATCGCACCATGCCCGTACTTCACGGACGGCGACGAGTCCGGACTTGATGATCGCGGCGTCCGCAGCAGGGTTCGCGCGTGCGGCGGAGATGTGCTCGACCCGCTCGACAACCCCCGCGATCTCCATACACACAATCATGAACAGGGGGTACCACAGAGTTGGATGGACCAACAACCGGAGGGGTTTGGCGAGAAGGGACTGGTGTTTCGGGCGAAGTCTTGAGCCGTCAGTTGTTGTCCGGCTCGAACATCTCGAGCTGCTCCCACGTGACTGCGACATCGCTGACGAGGCACCAGCGGAGTCTGCCTCGTGATCCAGGCCGACGGATCTCGACGCGCTCGGCTCGCAAGGACCGGGCGGAACCATCGGGGTCCCGGATGGCGATGCTGCCGTCGAACTCGATGCCGACCACGCGACCCACCACCCAACGGCCCTTGTCGTTGCGACGAAAGCGGATCGGCTCACCCATTCGCAGACCGAGCCGAGCGAGCGAAGCGGGGGAGCGATGCATGGTGGATCGAGTCGATGACGATCAGTGGCCGACGTCGCGCCCGCTGAACTGCACCCGCACATCGTAGGTCGTGCACCGCTCGGCTCGGACCCGAATCCGCCTGGACGCTCCAACATCAGCGAACGTCCAGGTGTGAACGTTGTGTGACACCAGGTGTGAACGTTGTGTGACACCTCGCTCATCTGTGCGCAGGTGCGTGCACGCAGCGGTCGGCGCGGGTACCGTACCTAGCAATGACTGACGAGCGAATCGACTCCAGCAACGAGGCCGTGATCACCGAAGCCCTGAGCGTCATCGACGGCGCCTTGGCCCGAATGATGCAACGTGAACTCGTGTCGACGGGTGAGGTTGCCGATCTGTTGCTCGACGTGCGCACATTGCTCACGGCCGAGCCGGCTGCCCTCGTCGTGCCGGTCGTCACCACCGACGCCTGAGCGTTGCGGGTGACGTCGGCGCCCGTCCGCGCCATCACCCCGCCATCTACACTTCGAACATGAGCGTTGAAGTGGACAACGTCGCCGCCGCGCTCCGTGAAGCCGGAGCTGTGTTTGCCCTCGTGTTCGGCAGCCGGACTCGAACGCCGCTGCGCTGCGCGAACTCGGGTCACGTGGCGTGATCGACGCAACCCTGGCGGGGGACTTGGCGCTCGCCGTCGGATTCCGCAACGTGCTGGTTCACCAATACGCACCGGTCGATGATGCGGTCGTGCTGGCGGCTTCCGATCGCCTCGACCAGTTCGACCACTTCGTGTCGCAGCACAGCGGCTGGCTCGCCGCCCAACGGGACTGAGCCGAGCCGGACTCAGGGTGCGAAACGGCGGGCGATGCGTCGTCCCGCAAGGCCGAGGATCGTGCCCACGAGGGCGCCGGCCACCACGTCGGAGCCGTGGTGGATACGCACGTACGCCCGGCTGATACCGACGATCGCAGCGATTTTCCACCAGATCATCCCGACCTTCGGGCCGTCCCAACCGGACAGCACCATTGCGGCGAACGCCGCCGAGGTGGCGTGACCTGACGGAAACGACGACGTGGTCGGCCGACGGACGCGCAGCCGGTCGTCGCCGGTCTGTGTCGGTCGCTCGCGTCGGAACAGACGCTTGACCCCCTGGTTGACGATCAGGCTTTCGGCGCCGAGCATCAGCGCGAGCACGATCACCTGATCGGGGCGCCCCTTTGCGATGCCCCTGACGATGCCGATTCCGTGCCAGATCAATGAGAAGTCGCCCACATGGGTCGCGCCGGCGAAGACCCGATCGGTGATCGGGTTGCCACGGAGCAGTTCGAGCAGTTCGTCGACCCGTTCGTCGAATGCGTCGACTCGGGGACCGAACTGACTCTGGCCAGGAACGATCGCGAGCGGGCCATCGTCGAGCGGCAGGGGACCAGTGTGACCGAACGCGTCGGGCGTCATGCAGCGTCCGTTCCGACGGGTGCTGCGAGCAGGCTCTGGTACGAGGCAACTGCCTCGGTGGCAGCGAGAGACGGGTCGCCGCCGAATGCGGGACACCATTGCTGGAACGAGCACCAGTCACACAATTTGCTGGGGCGGGGTCGGAAGTCACCGGTGTTACAGGCTCGCTCGACCGCTGACCACACCGCGGTGGTGCGGGTCGTGATGAACTTCACCGATTGCGCCGAGGGCACGGTTTCGATCGTCTCGCCTGATGCGAGGTACATCAGGCGGATCTTCGCCGGCCGTTTGCCGAAGAGCGCTTCGCACAGGAACGAGTAGAAGTGCACCCCGGCAAGGCTCTTCTGTTCGAAGTTGCCTGATGGCGCACGACCAGTCTTGTAGTCGGTGACCACCAATTCGCCGTCAGCATCGAGTTCGAGCCGATCGATGATGCCGCGCAGGGTGAGCTCGCCCACCGGGGCCTCCATCCAGAGTTCGAGCCCGATCTCTCGGACCGAGGTCGGATCCTCCATGGCGAAGTACTTGTCGATCAGGGCGTGGCAATCGTGGTCGAAGCTGTCGACAGCGACACCCTCGAGCCGGAGTCCGATGTAGTCGGGGTGGGTGCGGTACTCGTCGAGCGCCGTGGCCATGTCGGTGGCGAGCGCGTCGACGGTGCGACCGGCAGCAGGCCGCACGAACAGCAGCTCGAGTGCCCGGTGCACGATCGTGCCCTTCGTGGTCGCCACGCCGGGAGGTTCCGGCAATTTCTCGATGCTCGAGAATCTGAACTGCATCGGGCACGACGTGAACGACGACACCCGGGACGGAGACAACGACATCGGCACCGGGAACGTGAGTGCGGGAGCAGCGGTGTCGGTCATGTGGGTCATCGTACGCGACCCCTGTCGCAGGGTTGTTCGAGGGTCGGTCAGCGGGCGGCGGCGTCGCGAATGATCGCTGCCATTGCGGCGGGGTCGATGAAGGGGGTGAAGTGGTTCCACTCGTCGTGCTCGATGTACGCGGCGTTCGGGAGGGCCAATGCGATCTCGCGGGCGATGGCCGCCGGCCCGAACTCGTCGACCTTCCCGGCGACGACGATCACCTTCGTTTCGATCTCGGGCAGATCAGCCCAGGTCGTGTGCGTGCCTCCGGTGTCGAACGTGCGGGCCTCGTGCTCGGGGTTGCACTTCAGCTGGACGCCGTCGGTTGCCGAGCGGAACCCGTGGGTGACGTACAGCCGCAGGACGTCGGGATCGAACGCCATCATCGGTGGTTTCGACGAGTAGTTGGCGATGGCGTCGTCGAACGTCGGAAACGACGAGCGCCGTTTGCGAGCGCCGCGCGACAACAACGTGCCGTTGTTCTCCGTGCCGTCGTGCGGATCGATCTCTCGAGGCGGGAACACGATCGGTTCGAACGCCACGATCACGTCGAACAGTCCGGGGTTGCGGTGCGCCGCCATCAGCAGTCCGGCGCCACCCATCGAGTGACCGAAGCCGATCAGCCCGCCGTCGGGCGCGATGGCTCGTGCAGCAGCGAGCGCGTCGTCGCCGTATCTGCTCCAGTCGACCTGCCAGTCGTCGGGCAGCGGTGTGTCACCGTGCCCGCGATAGTCGAGCGCGTAGGACGAGAACTCGTCGCCAAGAGCGTCTGCGATCGGAAGATAGCAGTGCCCGTGGAAGCCGGTGGCGTGAGACAACAGCAGCGGTCGTCGACCGTTCCCGCCGAACTCGTGGATCGCAACGATGACATCATCCGAGGAGGCGACACGCACCGAGCCATCATGCCGACGTCCGCGGTGTGTGTGCGAATCGCTCGTCAGGGATTGGGTTCGCGAGGGAGGCCGAGGAGGCGTTCGCCGATGATGTTGCGCTGCACCTGGCTGGATCCTCCGGCGATCCGTCCACCGGGTGCTGCGAGCATCCCGGTGGAACTCGTGCCGCCCAGCGTGGCACCAGGCCCGTCGAGGTCACCTCGAAGCATGGCGACGTCGAACATCATCTCGGTGATGCCGAGCTTCATCAGCGATGCAGCCGTCGACGCCACGGGTCCCTGACGCTGCGCCATCGCCTTCATTGCGCTTCCACGCGCAAGGAGCATCGTGAGCGACTGACGTTCGGTGGCCGTGAGGTCACGCCCGTCGGCGAGGTGTGCCATCTGGTCGAGGCGGCGTTCCAGCCCGATCACCGAGGTGCCGATGTGGCCCCGCTCGCTGGTGAGCACGGCCATCCCGACACCCCACCCGCCGTGCGACGGACCGAGCAGACAGTCGGCCGGCAGCTCCACGTCGGTGAAGAACACCTCGTCGAACTCGGCCTCACCGGTCATCTGCCGGAGTGGGCGGACCTCGATGCCCGCCAGATCCATCGGGCACAGAAAGAAGGAGATGCCGTCGTGCTTGGGCGCCTCGTCCAACGACCGTGTGCGGGCCATCAGGATGCCGTAGTTGCTGTAGCGCCCACCGGAACACCACACCTTCTGGCCGTTGACGATGTATCGGTCGCCATCGAGCTCCGCTCGGGTCGACAACGACCCGAGGTCGCTCCCGGCGCCCGGTTCGGAGAACAGCTGGCACCACACGTGCTCGGTCGTCAGCGTGGCCCGAAGGTGTTCGTGCTGCTGATCGGGCGTGCCGTAGCGGAGGATCGCACCGCCGGTGAGGACGAAGCCGACCATGTTGAACACCGCCGGCACGCCGGCACGGGCACATTCGAGGAGCCAGACGCCGTGGTGTTCGATGCTCAGCCCCCGGCCGCCGTGTTCGACGGGCCAGTGGATGCCGGCCCAACCGGCGTCGGTCATCCGACGTTGCCAATCGAGTCCGTCGTCGACGAGTTCAGGCGGGCAGATCGCTCCGTAGTCGCGGGGCGCATGCTGGTGATTCTCCGCCAGCCACGTCGCTGCGTCGGCCTGGAATTCCTCGAGTGCAATCACGTCAGAGAACGGCTTCGAGGTCACCGACGCCGGTTCAGGAGAGCGCTTTGAGGAAGAGGGCCGTCTCGTCGGCGATCGTGGCCGGCACGGCGTAGCCGTCCTGTGACGTGACGTCGCCCCAGTGGGCGGCGAGGTCCTCTGGTGTCAGGTCGGTGGTGTTGGTGTAGCCGACGGTCTCGGCGATGAACACCTCGGCCACGCGTCCACCACCGACCGAGAACACCCGACCGGTTGCGTCGCACGACTCGTGTGCGAGGTAAGTGACGAGCGGCGAGATCAGTTCGGGCTGCAGCTTGTCGCCGAGTCCACCGAGGATGTCTTCGGTCATTCGGGTGAGCGCGAGCGGCGCGATCGCATTGGCCTTGATGTTGAACTTGGCACCCTCGACGGCGAGCACGTTGGTGAAGCCGACGAGCCCCATCTTGGCGGCGCCGTAGTTGGCCTGGCCGAAGTTGCCGAAGATGCCGGCGGCCGACGACGTCGACACGATGCGGCCGTAGCCCTGCTCGCGCATGATCTTCCACGCCGGCTGGGTCACGTTGAACGCACCGCGCAGGTGCACGGCGATCACGGGGTCGAAGAGGTCGGCGTCCATGTTGTGGAAGGACTTGTCGCGAAGGATGCCGGCGTTGTTGACGACGATGTCGACCTTGCCGAATGCGTCGACAGCGCTCTGCACGATCGCTGCACCACCCTCAGGTGTGGCGACCGAATCCGTGTTGGCCACGGCCTCGCCACCGGCCGCTTTGATCTCGTCGACGACCAACTGTGCGGCGCCCTTGTCGCTGCCGGTGCCGTCGACGGCACCGCCGAGGTCGTTCACCACGATGAGCGCACCACGCCTGGCCATCATCAGGGCGTGTTGCTTGCCGAGGCCCCCACCGGCGCCCGTGATGATCGCTACCTTGCCGTCGAATCCGAGATCAGTCATGGCCGACAACGCTAACGGTGGCGGGGTTGTTCAGCCGAAACGGTTGAAACCACCTTCGACGTCGAGGACCTGTCCACGGATCCACGCGCCCTCGTCACTCACCAGGAACGCCACAACGTCGGCGATGTCGGCTGGCGTACCCCAGCGGCCGTCCGGGAACATCGACGCCACCCGGGCATGGCCGTCACCCTCGGCGTAGCCGGTGTCGACGGGGCCGGGATTGATGCAGTTGGCGACGATCCGCGAGGTCGACAGTGCGTGATCGATCGATGCCGTCATCTGGTGGAGTGCCCCTTTGGACACGGCGTAGGCGATCTCGCCGTCCATCGGCTGACGGTGCTGGCCACTCGTGAACCACAGCATCCGTCCGATCGGCGGCTGGCTCGACGGGATGCTGACGTGGCGTTGTGCGAACCGCTGCGCCAGCAGCACGACGCTGCGTACGTTGACCGCCCAGCACCGATCGAGTTCGCCGACGCTCACCGCGTCCAGCGACTGCGTGGACGACCTCGCGTGCACGGCGGCCACGATGTCGAGGCGGCCATGCAGCTCGATGACTTCGTCGACCAGGGCGCCGGGAACTGCAGGGTCTGCGAGATCGTGGCGTCCGACCTCGAACGGCAGGGGATCGAGCGGTAGCTCACCCCACGGCATCTCCGCATCGTGTGGAGACCATCCGGTTGCGACCACCGTTGCACCGAGGTCGTGCAGCCGTTGGGCGACGGCCACTGCGATGCCGATCGGACGAGAGACGCCGGTGACCAACGCCACCCGCCCATCGAGGCGGCGGCGATCGGGAAGCGGAGGTGCCATGGGTGGATCCTCTCACCTCGTCGTCTGGCGGTCGTGCCGCATTGCCGTTCGAGTGTTGCCGCTGATGCGATACTGCGACATGCGCAACATCGGTCCCAGCACGTTCATCAAGGCGGCAACGGCGGTCGTGGGGACGATCGCCTTGGCAGCGTGTGGCGGGAGCGCCGCCGAGACCGGCGTGGTCGTCATCGAGGAGGAGCTCGCCGAACAGATCGGCCTCGGAGACCTCGAAGCGACGTGCAACGAGCCCGACGGTCTGAGCGAGGGTGAAACCTTCACGTGCACGGCGACGACGACGGATGATCGGACGATCGAGTTCCTCGGCACGATGACCTCCGACGACGAGTTCGAGATCGTCACCAGCAATCTGCTCGTCGCATCGGACATCGAGGCGATCCGCGCCGAAGGTGCCACGGTGCTGTCAGAGGAGATCGGCGCGACGATCTCCCCTGATGCCATCGAGTGCGCCGAGGGCAGCGTCGTGCTCGACGATGTCGGCGAATTCGAGTGCTCGATCACCGACACGGCCACTGGCGACGTGTACGACCTCACCGTCAGCACCGGTGGGCTCGAACCCGGTGTCGGCGTTCGTGAACTGTCGTTCCAGGTCGGCGACGCTCCACGCTGAGTGACGCCACCCAGCGTCGGCGTGTCAGCGCTCGATGCGCAGCGGCCCATCCGCCGTGACCAGGACGACCTCGTCACCGGAGCGCACGGGGACCCCACTGCCGGCGAGCACCGTGAGCGTGAGGCCGTCGTGATCGAGATCGACTTGGAGGGTCGTGCCGTGGCGTCGGAGCTGGAAGGTCAACCCGGCCCAAGCAGCGGGCAGCCTCGGTGCGAACTCGACGTGGTTGCCCTGTTCAACCATCCCGGCGAATCCGTGCACGATGCCCGCCCACACACCACCGGCGTTGGCGACGTGGACCCCATCGCTGGTGTTGCCGTGTGAGTCGGACAGATCGAGGTACAGCGATCGGGTGAAGTACTCCAGAGCGAGTTCTTCGTAGCCGACCTCGGCGGCGACGATGGCCTGAACGCACGATGACAGCGACGAGTCGCCGGTGGTGATCGGATCGTAGAAGTCGAAGTTGCGGCGCTTCTGTTCGATGGGGAATCGTTCGGATCGCAAGAACATCGCAAGCACGACGTCGGCCTGCTTCAGCACCTGGTGGCGATAGATCACGAGCGGGTGGAAGTTGAGCAGCAGCGGGAACTTCTCTCGTGGTGTCGATTCCCAGTTCCACGGTTCGAGTTCGAGGAACTCCGAGTCCTGCGGGTTGATGCCGAGCCCTTCGTCGAACGGGATGAACATTGCGTCGGCGGCGGCATCCCAGTCGGCGAGTTCTCGGACGTCGAGGCCGGTGGTTCGGCACAGCGCCTCGAACGCCTCGGGATTCCATTCGGCAAGTGAGCGCACGGTGCGAGCGGCATAGCGAAGGTTGAACCTCGCCATCACGTTCGTGTAGAAGTTGTCGTTGACGACGGTCGTGTACTCGTCGGGCCCGGTCACGCGATGGATGTGGAACGTCGGTTCGCTGTTCTGGGAATAGAAGCCGAGGTCGACCCACAGCCGTGCGGTCTCCACGAGGATCTCGGAACCCTCGTGTGAGAGGAAGTCGATGTCTCCCGACGCCTCGAGATAGCGACGCAGGGCCAACACGACCGCAGCGTTGATGTGGTACTGGGCCGTACCGGCGGCGTAGTACGCCGACGCCTCTTCGCCGTTGATGGTCCGCCACGGGAAGAGTGCACCGACCTGGCTCATCTCACGGGCGCGCTGTCGAGCGTGGTCGAGCATCTGCCAGCGGAAGCGCACGACTTTCCTCGCCGCCTCCGGCATCGTGTACGCCAGGAACGGGAGCACGTACACCTCGGTGTCCCAGAAGTAGTGGCCGTCATAGCCGCCGCCGGTGACTCCCTTGGCGGCGATGCCCTGCTCCTGCGTGCGTGCCGACGCCTGGGCGAGTTGGAACAGGTTCCAGCGCAGCGCCTGTTGCGCGGCGTCGTCGCCTCGTAGCTCGATGTCGGAGTTCACCCAGAACTCGTCGAGCCACTCGCGTTGGTCGCCGACGATCTGTTCGACGCCGTCTGCTTCGGCTCGTCGGAGCGTACGAGAACAGCGGTCGGCGAGTTCTTCGGCGGGCACGCCGTTCGACGAGTGGTACGACACGAACTTGGTGATCTTGATCGGATCGCCGGGTGTGGCGCGCACGGTGAACACGGTCTTGGCGAGGTCGGCACCGACGTCGGTCGTCACCTCGAACTCGCACGACGTGTCGATGTGGTGTCTGGTGCCGCAGGCCAGCGTCATCTTGCTGTTCGCGCACCGGTAGCCCAACACGATCTCGTTGCCGTTCTCTCGTTGGAGACGCGACTCGAGGACCCGATGTCCGAACTTTCGCGACCGGCGGGGATCCATTCCCTCGCCGAGTGCCGCCGACTTCACGTGGTACTCGTCTTCGCCGTCCTGGCGGTTGAGGAGCTGTGAGGACACGACGACCGGAGCGGCAGCATCCAGCAGGGTGATCTCGAAGGTCATCACGGCGAGATGACGGTGCACGAAGCTCACCATTCGCTGCGACGACACCCTCACCCGCTTGCCGGCGGGAGTGCGCCAGATCATGTCGCGACTGAGGACCCCGTTGCGCATATCGAGCGCGCGTTCGTAACTGTCCAGGTCGGCGGTCGGGAGCAGCAGCGGTTCGTCGTCGACGTACAGCTTCAGCATCTTGGCATCGGGCACGTTGACGATGGTCTGACCGGTCTTGGCGAAGCCGAATGCGTCCTCGGCGTGCAGGATCGGCCACGTCTCGTGGAACCCGTTCAGGAAGGTGCCGTGGCTGTGGGCTTCGCGGCCTTCCTCGGGGTTGGCCCGCATGCCGAGATACCCGTTGCCGAGGGCGAACAACGTCTCGGTGACGCCGAGGTCGTCGCTGGAGTACGAGCACTCGACGAGGCGCCACGGTTCGACCGGAAAACGGTGGGTCGGGAGGCCGAGTGGGGGTGGAAGACGATTCACGTCAGCAACTCGGAGAGGTCGCTGACGACGAACGTGGCGCCGTGATCGAGGAGCGTGTCGGCACCGGCGCCGCGGTCGACGCCGATCACCACGGCGAAGCCACCGGCGGCTCCGGCGGCCACACCCGACACGGCGTCTTCGACCACGACGGCCTTGATCGGATCGACGCCGATCCGGCGGGCGGCGTGCAAGAACATGTCGGGTGCCGGCTTGCCGACGATGTGCTCGTTTGCAGCGACCACGCCATCCACGACGACGTCGAAACGCGTCCGGAGACCGGCTGCGTCGAGCACGTTGCGAGCATTCCTCGACGACGACACGATCGCTGCGGGAATTCCGGCTGCGTCGAGCAGGTCGAGGGCGGCGAGCGACGACGGGTACGGCGCAATGCCGTCGCGTTCGAGGATCGTGTTGAACAGGACGTTCTTGCGGTTGCCCAAGGCACACACGCTGTCGTCGCCCGGCGCGTCGGATGGGTCTCCGTCGGGCAAGTCGACGTTGCGGGATTCGAGGAACGAGCGGACACCGTCGTAGCGGGGCTTACCGTCGATGTAGCGGAGGTAGTCGGCTGCGACGTACTCGAAGTCGGCGAACAGTTCGCCCCATGCGTGTTCGTGGATCTCGGCGGTCGGGGTGATCACACCATCGAGATCGAACAGGACGGCACCATGGGCCAGCCAGTCGAAGTTCGCCGCGGTCGCCGTCACGAAATCAGGCTAGACACTCGTGGTGTCGGCCGCGCCGATGGGTGGAGTCTCGATGGCGTCGGAACGAAGTCGCTTGTAGTCGAGCTTTCCGTTGGCGGCACGCCCGATCGAGGTCACGGCAACCACCTTCTTCGGCGCCTTGTAGGCGGCGAGTCGCGACTTCACGTGGGCGATCAAGTCGGCTTCGTCGATGACGTCGCCGTCATGCGGTTCGACGAGCGCGGTGATCGCCTCTCCCCATTTCTCGTCGGGAACTCCGACGACGGCGGCGTCGGCGACGGATGGGTGGAGTTTGAGGCACTCCTCGACTTCCTCGGGGTACACCTTCTCGCCGCCGGTGTTGATGCACTGGCTGCCACGTCCGAGCAGCGTGACCGTGCCATCGGCTTCGACGGTGGCGTAGTCGCCCGGTATCGAGTATCGCTCGCCGTCGATCATCACGAACGTCTGGGCCGATTTCGCCTCGTCCTTGTAGTACCCGATCGGGGTGCGGCCGGGGAGGGCGACCCGGCCGAGCCCGCCGGAGCCCGGCACGACGTCGAGGCCTGCGTCGGTGATGACTCGGGTGGTGGGTCCGAGTTCGAACTTGGCGGTCTCACCGGTCGACTCGGCGGTGGTGGTGTTGGTGGCCATCCCGATGGCCTCGCTCGAGCCGAGGGAGTCGACCATGATCAACCGGGGGTTGTGACGGAGCAGCCCCTGTTTGGTCTCCTTCGACCACATCACGCCAGATGACACGATCACCCGCAGCGTCGAGATGTCCCAGCGATCGGGTTCGTTGTCGAGTGCTCGGAGGATCGGCTTAGCGAACGCGTCACCGACGATCGAGGTCGAGTTGATGGCGTGCTGCTGGACGGTATCGAGGAACTCCTCGGCACTGAAGTGGCGGCCTTCGATCGTGGTGATCGAGCCACCGACCATGAGGTTGCTGATCGCGTTGAACAATCCGGTGCCGTGCATCAGTGGAGCCGCCGGCATGTTGCGGGGACCGGCATTCACGATTCGTTCGGCGACCGCCTCGAGGTCTTGCTCGGGTGGCATGCGCTTCTTGTTGTTGGCGTCGAGCACGCCGAACAGGTCGTCCTGTCGCCACATCACGCCCTTGGGCATGCCGGTCGTGCCGCCGGTGTACAGCAGCATGAGGTGATCGCTGCTGCGACCCCACGCGGCCTCGACGTTGTCGTCGGTGCCGGCGGCCGCTGCGTCCTCGTACGGGGTCGCCCAGTCGGGGCATTTGCCGCCGCCAGCAGCACCGTCGTCGACCCAGAGCCAGGTCTGCACCTTCGGCACGCGACCTCGGATGGCATCACACTGATCGGTGAACGTTGCGTGGAACACGACCGCGGTGGCGTCGGCGTTGTCCCACAGATAGACGAGTTCGTCGGCGGCGTAGCGGTGGTTGGTGTTGACCACCGCGAAGCCGGCCTTGAACGCCGCGAAGAGCGATTCGAGGTACTCGGGGCTGTTGTAGAGGTACTGAGCGACCTTGTCCTGTTCCGCCGAGCCCGGCCGGAGCAGCGCTGCTGCGACGCCGTTGGCCCGCCGGTTGAAATCGGCCCAGGTGTGGGTGCGTTCGCCCTGCTGTTGGGCGAGTGCGTCAGGAATCTGTGTCGCCACGGTCTCCCAGAGGTCGGCGAAGTTCCAGCCAGCATCGGTTGTCGTCACGCCGACGAACGTAGCCGCAGTCCACGGGCTCGGGGCAATGGCGACCGCGACGAGTGTCTCAGCCCGGCGGGCCCTGGCGCAGGCGGTCGTACGCAGCGGTGACGGGCGAGTGTTCGGCCATCGCCTCCCACATCGACTCGATCCACCAGGTGGCACCGGCGTCGGCGTAGGCAGCGCATGAATGTTCCGTCATCGTGCCTTCCACGACGATGTCGACGTGTTCGCCGGGCCGCGCCGCGTCGAGCTGGGTCCGGAGTTCTGCAACCTCGTCGAGATGGGGTTGACGGGCAGCGCCCTCGCCTTCGATCACCTGCGGGATCACACCGTCCCAGCTCGTCGCGCGAGCCATCGACTTCGGATGGCCGATCGCTCCGACGCACCAGATCGGCACCCGCGGCTGCTGCACCGTGTGTCCGATCGTGGGGAACTCGGTCGGTTTGATCGTGTAGTGCGTGCCGTCGTAGGCGAAGGGTTGGCCACCCCAGAGCCCGCACATGATCGCGAGCGTCTCGTCCATCAGTTCGGCTCGTGTGTGGCGGTCGCACTCCTCGCCGAACGCGTCGAATCCCGAATCGATCGCACCGAGTCCGACCGACAGCGTCACCCGGCCGGCGGAGATCCGATCCACGGTTGCGACTTGGCTGGCCAGTTCCCACGGACGTCGTCGCGAGGGTGGGGTCAGCAACGTCCCGAGGCGGATCTTGGAGGTGCGCACGGCCGCCAGCCCCAGCGAGATCCATGCGTCAACTCCCCACACCGGCTCCCACACGAACAGGCCGTCCCATCCCGCCTCTTCGGCCGCGGCGGCCAGGTCGCCGACATCCTCGGCGTCACCCCACGGCACCACGAAGCCGAACTTCATCAACTCGACCGTAGACCCTCTGGGGAACTCGTGCACGCGGTCGATCCGACAGCGGTCACAATCGTTCGATGAACGACAGCATCGTGCCCGACGACAAGGACTGGACTTGGGTGCTCGAGCGTCGGTGTCCCGAGTGTGGTTTCGACGCAGGAGCAGTTGACGTCGAGGCGATGGGCGCCTTGATCCGAGCGAACGCAGCAGTCTGGTTCGGCGTGCTCGGTGGTCACGGTCTCCGTGGTGACGACACCGCTGTGCGAACCCGCACATCACCAGATCGGTGGTCGACCCTCGAGTACGGCGCGCACGTACGAGATGTCTTCCGGCTGTACCACCAACGACTTTCCCTGATGCTCCACACCGATGATCCGCTTTACCCGAACTGGGATCAGGACGACGCATCGATCGCCTCGCAGTATCACCTCCAGAATCCGTCCGAGGTCGCAGTGGAACTCCGTGCGGCGGCCGAGGAACTGGCCGATGCATTCGATGCCGTCGACGGCGAGTCGTGGCAGCGTGTCGGCCGCCGCTCGGATGGTGCATCGTTCACGGTCGAGTCATTCGCCCGCTACCTGATCCACGATCCGATTCATCACCTCTGGGACGTCACCGGCGCCGACTGACCATCGTTGGGCAGCACATCGCCGACTGGGCCTACAGTCGCGGCCATGACCAGCGCACCGTCGATCGTCGATGCTGCACGAGACCTTGCGGAATTGATCGAGGCGAACGCCGACGACGGCGAACGCATCCGGCGTCTGCCCCTCGTCACGGTGAAGGCGCTCAGCGATGCACGGTTGCTGCGGATGTGCGTGCCTGAAACCTACGGCGGACCCGAGGTCGATCCGGTCACGCTCGTTCGAGCCATCGAGGCGGTCGCCCACAGCGACGGCGCCGCCGGTTGGTGCACGATGATCGCCTCGACCACGTCGTCGATGTCGTCGCTGCTGCCCGAAGCAACGGCCCGCGAGATCTACGGCGACCCGACGTCGGTCACGGGAGGAGTCTTCGCGCCGAACGGCAAAGGGGTTGCCACGACGCACGGTGGCGTCGATGGATTCTCGGTGAGTGGCCGATGGGCGTGGGGGAGTGGCACGCAGCACTGTCGATGGGTGCTCGGCGGGGCGCTGTGTGACGACGGCACGTTCCGGTTGTGCTGGTTTCCGCAATCGGAGGTCACCTTCCACGACACCTGGTTCACGACCGGGATGCGCGGCTCGGGCTCGCTCGACTACTCGGTGACCGAGGTGTTCGTGCCGTCGGCACGAACGGTGCAACCAGGCGTGACCCGCCCGGTGGTGTGCACGCCGCTGTCGCAATTCCCGAACTTCACCTTGCTGGCCGCTGGCGTGTCGGCGGTGGCGCTGGGCGTCGCTCGGCGGGCGCTCGACGAACTGGTCGAACTCGCCCAAGGCAAGAAACCGCAGTACTCGTCGAAGACACTCGCCCAGAGCAGTTACACGCAGATCGAACTGGCTCGGGCCGACGGCAAGCTCCGTGCTGCCCGTGCGTTCCTGCTCGACGAGTTGCAGTCGGCGTGGGACGCATCAGTGGCCGGCGACGACGTGACCGTAAAGGCCCGTACCGGGATCCGCCTCGCCGCAACCCATGCCGCCTCGGTCGGCGCAGAGGTGGCCGATGTGGCCTTCACGCTCGCCGGCGGCACCGCCGTGTACGACACCAGCCTGCTCGGTCGGTGCCTGCGCGACGCCCACATCGTCACCCAACACATCCAGACTGCTCCGAAGCTCAACGAGACGATCGGCAAGCTGCTGCTCGGGCTCGACGTCGACACATCGATGTTCTGAGGTGATGCGCTGATGGACACGATCCGAACCGAACGCGACGGCGATCTGCTGATCGTCACGATCGACCACCCGAACTCGACGATGAACGCCGTCGACGAGCAACTCCACCACGACCTGTGGGAGCTGTTCCGGACGTTGTCCGCCGAACGCGAAGCGCGCGCCATCGTGCTCACAGGATCTGGTCGAGCGTTCTCGGCCGGCGGCGACATGTCGTGGTTCCCCCAGTTGCGCAGCCCGGATCGTCTGCACGCGCTGCGACGTGAGGGCAAGCAGCTGATCTGGAACCTGCTCGACGTCGAGGTGCCGATCGTGTGCGCGCTCAACGGCCCGGCCGTGGGCCTGGGAGCTTCTCTGGCGCTCCTGTGCGACGTGATCGTCATGGCCGACACTGCGTCGATCATCGACCCGCACGTGCAGGTCGGGCTGGTCGCCGGCGATGGTGGTGCCGCCATCTGGCCACTCCTCGTCGGGCCACTCGCTGCCAAGCGGCATCTCCTGCTCGGTGAACCACTCGGCGCCGACGAGGCGCTGCGACTCGGGGTGGCCTCGGAGGTGTGCGCCGCCGAGGAGGTGCTCTCGGTCGCTCGAGGGTGGGCACAGCGACTCGCGTCGCAGCCGCCACTCGCCGTGCAGGGCACGAAGGTCGCGATCAATGCGCAGGTCAAGCAGGTGCTGCTCACGAGTTTCGACCTCTCGACGGCGCTCGAGATGAGCTGCTTCCACTCCGCTGATCACGCCGAAGCGGTCAGTGCCTTCGTCGACAAACGCGCACCGAAGTTCCAGGGACGATGATTCGAGGGACGATGAACGACACGAACACCTCACCGACGATCGACGCCATCGAGGCGTTGATGACCACCCGAGCGATCCGTCGGTTCAGCGACGAGCCGGTCACCGACGCCGAGATCGCCACCTGCCTGCGCGCCGCCCAGCAGGCACCGAGCGGCGGCAACGTACAGCCGCAGCAGTACGTGGTGGTCACCGACCCCGATCGCAAGGGCGAGATCGCACGTTGGTACCGAGCGTCGTTCGATCGTTACGAGAAGTCACTGCCCGAAGCGAGCGCGTTCCGCGACGAGGCGGCTGCGGAGTCGTGGCGCAAGACCCGCGCGGCGAGTCGTCACCTGGCCGATCACGTGCAGGACGCGCCGGCGATCGTCTTCTTCCTCCAGCCGATCATCCCGTGGACCCCGTCCGACGACGACGGCCCCATGGACATCGGGCGGCTCGACGCCAGCGTGTACCCGGCGGTCCAGAACTTCTGCGTGGCAGCGCGGGCACTCGGCATCGGCACGTCGCTCACCACGGTGATCCGCATCCACGCCGCCGAAACGCTCGAAGTGCTCGGGGTGCCGGCGAACGACGATGGCAGCCCGCGTTTCGAGATCGCCGCCTGCATCCCGGTCGGTCGGCCTGCCGGCAACTTCGGTGTTGCGCCCCGCAAACCCGCCAGCGCCGTCACCCACTGGAACACCTTCGGCGAACGTCGCCGCGACTGATCCCAGCCGAGCATCGTCTGCGACGATGGCGCCATGACCGCCATCGAATCCGATCGTCTCGCCGTCGACCTGCTGGATCCGAGCCTCTACCAGCGCAACCCGCACGACGTCTGGGCGTGGATGCGAGCCAACGAGCCGGTGTACCACGACGACCGCAACGGGCTGTGGGCGGTCACTCGCCATGCCGACCTGATGGACGTCGAGCGTCGCTCGACGGTGTTCCTGTCAGGCCAGGGGTATCGGGCCCTGTGGTCGGGCGAGGAGATCAACATGATCGCCCAGGACGACCCACGCCACCGCCAGCAGCGCATGCTGGTGCAGCCCAAGCTGACCGGGAAGTCCGTGGCCCAGCGCCAAACCGAGATCGTTGCACTGGTCGACGAACTGATCGACGATGCGCTCGCTGCGGGTGACGAGATGGACGTGATCGAGGCGCTCGCAGGGCAGCTCCCGGCCCGGTTCACCGCTCGGATCCTCGGCTTCCCCGAGGAGATGTGGCCGCAGATCAAGTCATGGTCCGAGCGACTGATGCGTACCGACATGCGCGACCGCGACGGTGAGGCGTTCCGCGACTTCTTTGCGGCGAACATGGAATTCGTCGGAGTGCTCGGCGAGATCGCGCCGAAGAAGCTCGCCGAACCGGGCGACGATCTGATCAGCGTGTGGCTGCATTCGACGATCGACGGCGAACCGCTCCCACCCGCGGCGATCGTGCACGAGGTCGGGCTCTTCATCGCCGGCGGTGCGGAGACCACCCGCACCGCGATCGCTCACGGCCTGCACGCCTTCGCCCAGCATCCCGAGCAGTGGGACGCGATCGGGCGCGATCCCGATCTCGTTCCCGGTGCCGTCGAGGAGGTGTTGCGATGGGTGACCCCGCTCAACAACTTCTTCCGGCGAGTGGCCAGCGACGACCACATCGGCGAGCAGCCCGTGCGGCGCGGTGACCGGGTCATCCTGCTGTATCCGTCCGCGAACCACGACGAGTCGGTGTTCGCCGACCCGTTCACCTTCGACATCAGACGACACCCGAACCCTCACGTCGCCTTCGGGTTCGGCACCCACCTGTGCATCGGCACCCACGTGGCCCGAGCGTCGCTTGCGGCCGTGTTCGGCCAGCTCAGCCGGCGCGTCACCGACCTGCGTGTCGTCGATGAACCGGTCGTCGAAGCGAACATCTTCGCCCGCGCCGTCGAGTCGTTCCGGTTGGGATTCACCGTCCGCCCACGGTGACCGGCGGCCACCCCGGCGGGTACTACGTTCGGCACGCATGGGGAACATCAACAGTCTTGCCGACATCATCCGCGTCCATGGGGTCGACCGTGCCGAGCACCCGGCCCTGATCCAAGGCGATCGAACGCTCAGCTGGGCAGCACTCGCGTCGCGAGCTGCGCAGGTCTCGCAGGCGCTCGCCGCCGACGGCGTCGGTGCGCAGGACCGCATTGCGTTCATCGACAAGAACGGCATCGAACACTTCGAGGTGTTCTTCGGCGCGGCCCTGCTGAACGCGGTGTGCGTCGATGTCAACTGGCGCCTCGCTCCGCCCGAGGTCGAGTACATCGTCAACGACGCCGACGCCAAGATCCTCGTGGTCGGACCCGACTTCGTGCCGGTCATCGACGCGATCCGCGGCAACCTCACCACGGTCACTCGGATACTCGTGATCGGCGGGCACGACGGCTACGAGTGTTACGAGGACTGGGTGGCGTCGTTCCCCGCCGAGGATGCCGGGTCGGTGTCGGCGCACGACGATGTCGCGTTCCAGCTGTATTCGTCGGGTACCACCGGGCGACCGAAAGGGGTGATGCTCTCCAACGACAACTTCTTCAGCCTGCTGCCGTTGGCCAAGGACATGTGGGAGCTGTCGCCCGACGCCGTGAACCTGATCGCGATGCCGCTGTTCCACATCGGTGGCGGTGGTTGGGCCATCGCCGGGATGTTCGAGGGCTGCACCTCGGTGATCTTCCGTGAACTCGACCCGGCGGCCCTGATCCGCACGATCGAGGAGCAGCGCATCACGCACGCGTTCATCGTTCCGGCGGTGCTGGCGTTCATGCTGATGGTGCCGGGCGTCGACGCCGCTGATTATTCGAGCCTGCAGATCGTGGTCTACGGCGCGTCGCCGATCAGCGAGGACGTGCTCTCGAAGTGCGTCGAGATGTTCAAGCCGTGCAAGTTCTGGCAGGCCTACGGACTCACCGAGACCACCGGTTCCGTGGTCAACCTCGCACCCGATGATCACGACACCACCGGACCCAACCGGCATCGCCTGCGTTCGTGCGGTCTGCCTGGGCCGGGCGTCGAGATCCGTATCGTCGGCGATGGCGATGCCGACTGCGAGGTCGGTGAAGTGGGCGAGATCTGGATCAGGTCGGCCCAGGTGATGCAGGGGTACTGGAAGCAGCCCGAGGAGACCGAGAAGGCCATCACCGCTGACGGCTGGTTCAAGTCGGGCGATGCCGGCTACCTCGACGCCGACGGTTACCTTTACATCCACGATCGGGTGAAGGACATGATCGTGTCAGGAGGCGAGAACGTGTATCCCGCCGAGGTCGAGAACGTCCTGATGGGCCATCCCGGTATCGCTGACGTCGCAGTGATCGGTGTGCCGCACGACAAGTGGGGTGAGACCGCGAAAGCGGTGGTCGTGAAGGTGCCCGGCAACGAGCTCACCGAAGCCGACATCATCGCCTACGCCAAGGAACGCCTCGCCACCTTCAAGTGTCCGACGAGCGTCGACTGGACCGACATGCTGCCGCGTAACCCGAGCGGCAAGGTCCTGAAGAAAGATCTCCGCGAGCCCTACTGGGAGGGTCGCGACCGCCGCGTGGGCTGACGAAGACGGTGCGGGTCAATCGATCGGCTGGCCCCGCTCGTTCAGCACGAACAACCGAACCCTGTCATCGGCGGAGACTGCTTGGCGCGCTTGGTCGACCAGCGCCGCATCATCGACGGTGATCGCCACGACGATTGCGTCAGCAGCTTCCGGATCGATGAACCCTTGTTGATAGGCCGGACTCTGGCCCGTACCGATCACGAAGCTCCAGACCGCCGTCACCGAGAACCCGAAAATCGTGCCGCCGACCGCAGCTGCGAGGGTCGCCGGGCCGCTCTCGGTGACCAGCCACACGCCGACGCCGAGAATCAGTGCGCAGACGACGGCGCCCGGGATTCCCCCGAGGAAGGTCTTGCGTGCTGCATGGGAGGTGACGCCCTCGGGATCGGCCTGACCGGTGTCTTCCCGCGACACTGCATGACCCAGGACGACCATCGTGGTGTCGGCGTCATCTGCGGAGGTCCGCTCGAAGTCGAGTGCGACGACCCGAGCTGCCTCGATGTCGCCCGTGATCGCGACCAGGTTGTGGCGGCCGAGCGTGGCGGCCGGATTCGAGTTCGACACCTCACTGAGATGGGGGGCGTGACTGCGAGCCCACGCGGCCAGCGTCATGGGTGAGCCGGGCGTCGGCCCGCCCGTCGTGTCGGTGCGGTTGACTTCGGTCATCTCGTCCCTTTCGATCGTCGGGCACGTGAGTACCCTGCGGGCTCGACCGGGAAACCTGGGCTGCGTTCGAGTGACCTTTCCCGGAGCACGACAAGATCGCGTTTCCGATCGCTCCTACTGTCCGAGGATGGCTTGGGCGATCCGACTCTCCGAGGTCGACGACACGCCGGCGATCGTTCGCCTGCTCGAACGTGCGGGGAGCGACGCGGACGCTCACGTTTCGCTCAGCGAGCTGGTCGCCGACCTCAGCACACCCACCACCAACGTCGTGGCGTGTGTCGGCGACTCGGTCGTCGCCGTGCTCGTGGGCCGAGTAGAAGGCGACATCGGACGCATCGTGGCCATTGCGATCGCACCGGAGTGGCGCAAGCACGGCATCGGATCAGCACTGCTCGAACGCGCCGAGGCAGTGTTCTTGAAAGAAGGCTGTCGCCGCATCGTCGCGCTCCTCACCGAGAACCAGGTCGGCGCGACCGCGTTGGTCAACCGTGGATTCCACGTCACCCCCAACCTGGCGCTCTATGAGAAGGACGAGCCGATGCGCCCGACCGCCTTCTCGATTCTCGAGCGATGGAGCGGCGAACTGATCGCTCCATCACGCTGGAACTCGTTCTCGGGCCTCACGATGCAGCGCGACATCGTCGAACAACGTCTGCTGGCCCCGTTGATCGAGTCGGAGCTGGCAAGCCATTTCGGAGTCCTCGCGCCGTCTGCGATGCTCTTGTTCGGCCCGCCCGGAACCGGCAAGACGTCGTTCGCCAAGGCAATCGCCGGTCGTCTGGGCTGGCCGTTCGTGGAGTTGCTCCCGTCGAAACTCGGTGCCAACGGGGCGTCGATGATGGCCGACGAACTGCACCGGGCGTTCGAGGACCTGCTGGCGCTCGAGCACGTCGTGGTGTTCATCGACGAAGTCGACGACATCGCCAGTTCACGCGCCGCCCGACCGGAAACCCAAGCGGTGGTGAACGAGTTGCTCAAGGCGATCGTACGGGTCCGCGAGGCGCCCGGCCGGCTGCTGGTCTGTGCCACCAACTCGATCGCGGCGCTGGACCCTGCCGTGGTTCGCCCCGGACGTTTCGACCTGGTGATCCCGATCGGACCGCCGGACGCCGACACGCGGCGCATCTTGCTGGCCGACATGCTGGGAGCGATTCCGGCCTCGGCAGCCGATCCGGATGCGATCGTCGAACACACCGAAGGTCTGACCCCGGCCGACATCGCCAGCGCCATCCAACAGGCTGCGGCGGGTGTCTTCCGATCGGTTCGCCAAGGCGACACCACTGCCACGATCACCAACGACGACCTGATCGCTGCGCTCGAGTCGACCGTGCCCACGATTTCCGAGGCCGACCGCGACAACTTCTCAGTGGAAGTCGAGCGTTACAGCCGGCTGTGACACTCCGCTCGCTCGCGAACCGGCGATAGCGTGGTTTGTCGTGTCCCCCCACGACCAGACCCTTCTCGAGGACCCGACCGGCGTCGACACCGATGTCGCCGACCCGGCAACCATCCGTCGCCGCACCGACATCCGCAATCTGGCGATCGTCGCGCACGTCGATCACGGCAAGACCACCCTCGTCGACGCCATGCTGCACCAGTCCGGTGCGTTTCGCTCGAACGAAGAAGTCGCCGAACGCGTCATGGACTCCGGCGACCTCGAACGCGAGAAGGGCATCACGATCCTCGCCAAGAACACCTCGCTCGTCTGGCACGACGAGCGCAACGGCGACGACATCACACTGAACATCGTCGACACGCCCGGCCACGCCGACTTCGGTGGTGAGGTCGAACGAGCGCTCACCATGGTCGACGGCATCGTCCTGCTCGTCGACGCTGCCGAGGGTCCGCTGCCGCAGACCCGGTTCGTGCTGCGTAAGGCGCTCGCTCGCAACCTGCCCGTGATCCTCGTGATCAACAAGGTCGACCGCGCCGACGCCCGCACCCTCGAGGTGATCGACGAGGTATACGAACTGTTCTTCGATCTCGACGCCAAGGAGCATCAGGTCGAGTTCCCGATCGTGTACTGCTCGGGTCGCGAGGGTTGGGCGACGCTCGACCTCGACGAAGCACACGGCATCATCGCCGGCACGGTCGAGAAGAAGACATTGCACGATTTCGTCGAGGTCCTGCTCGAGCACATCCCCTCGCCGACCTACCACGAGGGCGCACCGTTGCAGGCATGGGTGACCAACCTCGACGCCTCGCCATATCTCGGCCGACTCGCACTCCTGCGCATCATGGAAGGCGAGATCAAGAAGGGCCAGTCCGTTGCCTGGTGCAAGCGAGACGGCACGATTGCACGGGCGAAGATCGCCGAGCTGTTCCTCACCGAGCATCTCACCCGCGTCCCCGTCGACGGAGCCCGTCAAGGCGACCTCGTCGCGGTCGCCGGTATCGAGGAGATCTACATCGGCGAGACACTGGCCGATCCCGAGAACCCGGTCGCGCTGCCCGTGATCACCGTCGACGAGCCGGCGCTGTCGATGACGATCGGCATCAACACGTCACCGCTCGCCGGCCGCGAGGGCAAGAAGCTGACCGCCCGCCTCGTCAAGAACCGTCTCGACGCCGAGCTGGTCGGCAACGTGTCGATCCGCGTGCTCCCCACCGAGCGACCCGACGCCTGGGAAGTACAAGCCCGTGGTGAGCTGCAGCTGGCGATCCTCGTCGAACAGATGCGCCGCGAAGGTTTCGAGCTCAACGTCGGCAAGCCGGTGGTGCTCACCCACGAGATCGATGGCAAGGTCCACGAACCCGTCGAGCGGGTCACGATCGACGTCCCCAACGATCACCTCGGCGCCGTCACCCAGCTGCTCGCCACCCGCAAAGGGCGGATGCAGAACATGGGTGGTTCGGGCTGGGTTCGCCTCGACTACCTCGTGCCGGCGCGTGGGCTCATCGGTTTCCGTACCGAGTTCCTCACCGAGACCCGCGGCACCGGCGTGATCAGCCACACCTTCGAGGGCTACGAACCGTGGGCCGGCGAGATCCGCTCGCGTCAGACCGGCGTGCTCGTCGCCGACCGCACGGGTCCGGCGACCACCTACGCCATGATGAACCTCCAGGACCGGGCCTCGATGATGGTCGGCCCCGGCGCGGAGGTCTACTGCGGCATGATCGTCGGCGAGAACTCACGCGCCGGCGACATGGACGTCAACATCTGTCGTGAGAAGAAGATGACCAACGTGCGTGCTGCGTCGGCCGACGAAACGGTCAAGCTCACACCGCATCGCGTGCTGTCGTTGGAGGGTGCGCTCGAGTTCATCGCCGACGACGAGTCCGTCGAGGTCACCCCGCAGAACATCCGGCTGCGCAAGGCCGACCTCGACCCGACCAACCGCGCCCGCGAAGCCAAGCGCCGCAGCCAGTCCGCCTGAATCTCGATTGGGGTCAGACCCCGATCGAGATGCGTCACGGCCCGGTGGTGTGGGTGGCTTCGGGTTCGTGGAGGTCGATGGCCTCGTTGTCGTGGGCGTGGAGGTCGGTCACGTCCCACGACAGCACGCCGATGCGGCAGCGCTCCCAACGGTTGCCGCTGACCTGACAGTCCGACGCCCCCCACTCGACGATGCAACCGCTGTCACCGTCACACACCGCATTGCCGTCGACGACCGCCTGGGTGCCGCCGTCGACGTCGATGCCCCGCATCGTGTGATCGACGAAGTTGCCGTACACGTGGGCGCCCTCGGTTTGCTCGAGGTGGATGCCCCACCATCGTGCGGACACGTTGTTGCCCCGCACGATCGTGCCGGTCGTCTCGCTCGCCCGTATGCCACACAGATGGTCGTGGAACTCGCACGAATCGACCTCGTGCCCGCTGCCGCCGATCAGGTGCACACCGACATCCCATCGCATTCCTCGGAACTGGCTCCGCGACACCGTGAGGCGGTCGGCGCCGTTGGCGATGACACCGACCGCCGCGGTCGCTCGGATGATCACGTCGTCGGCACTCACCACGGCGTGGCCGTCGAGACGGCACCCGAGCAGCGTGGCGTACGGGCCGAGAACCTCGACGACCGGGCACGGGAACCAGGCCAGACGAGACGGTCCGCCGCCGACTCGGAGATGTTCGAGGCGGGCGTTCCGTTCGAGGACGACGGCCGTGGAGCCGCCGCCGTCGATCGTCGTACGTGACGCTCCGAGACCGCGCACGATCACGCCCGCCGGCACCGTGACCGGGCCGATGTAGGTGCCGTCGCCGAGTTGCACGATGTCACCAGGGTGAGCGTCTCGCAGCAATGGTGCGAGTTGAATCGGTCGTCGCGGTTGCGGTTCGAACAGCTCGACAGGGCGATCCACTGCAGTGAGTTCGAGCCGGTACACCGAGATGTCATCGACTCGTGCAGCGTTCGCCCGACGCGCCGAGCGCTCACCGGCGACACGCACGCCGTCGTCGCTCTGATGGAAGGCGACCTGCGACCCATCGCGTTCCACCACCGTCACTCGGTAGCGGTCGGGGGTGATCGCCGCGAAGCGACCGCGACCTGCGAGGTCGACGGCGTGCACGGAGCCGTCGAGCTGCACGTACTTGACATCGTCGTCGCCCCAGGTGTGCCACGGTGTCGACTCGTCGATCAGCCGTTGGTGCTCCCGGATCCACCGCCCGGCTGACTCGAGGGGACCACGTTGCAGCTCGGGAATCGTGCCGTCGGCCGCCGGCCCGACGTTGAGCAGCAGATGGCCGCCCTTGGCGATGACGTCCGTCAGCAGCGCCACGATGTCGAAACCCGACAAATGGTGTTCGATGCGTTCGGCGCGGTTGTGTCCGAAGCTCGACCCGATTCCGCGGCACAGCTCCCATGGTTCGTCGATGATCTCGTCGGGCGCCTCGTACTCGAACGTGCGCACCAGCGGCGGACTCCCGGCCGGGACGTCATCGGCCGAAGCCCACCAACGATCGTTCACCACCACGTCGGGATCGATCGCCCAGATCTGCTCGAGCAGTTCGCGCGTGCGCCAGAGTTCCGGGCCATGTCCCCAGTGTCCGTCACCACACAACACGCTCGAGCCGTACCGCTCGACGAGGTCGATCACGTGCGGGTGCAACACCTCGCTGACGTAGGACGGCTCGGGGAAGCGCCCGTCGCCCCAATCGAGCAGCGAGTAGTAGGTGCCGAACACGATGTCGTTTCGTTCGCATGCGGCGGCGAACTCGGCCATCACGTTGCGACGAGGACCGCCGTTCAACATCGTCCGGTCGGTGTTCGGTGCGTCCCACCACGACCATCCGTCATGGTGCTTTGCCACGAACACGCTGTAGCCGGCTCCCGCATCGGCGATGAGCCGTGCCCAGTCCTCGGGGTCGAAGCGGTCGTAGCCGAGCAGAGAGATGAAGTCGTCGTAGTGCTCGATGTGGCCCCACCGGTCGCGATGATGCGCTAGCACTTCGACCATCGGACGTGGGTGGAGCAGCGCGTCGGCCACGTCCTCGCCGAGATGGCTGCGGTACCACTCGGAGTACTCACCGATCGGTGCCCAGGCCGGCACCGTCGCCAGGCTCGAGTGGACGAAGATGCCGAATCGCCGCTGGTTCCACCACTTCGGCATGTTCATCGGAGCGCCATTGTCGCGCGCGACGACCGCTGAGACGAACCGGCACGTTCGGGCGGTGCTGTGATGTGTATCTTTCGTCCGGGTGAAACACAGCGGGGGGTTGGACGGTCTGCGGGGCGTGGCCGTGCTCGTGGTGGTGCTGTTCCACGCTCAGGTGCCCGGAGCCGGCGGTGGGTTTCTCGGCGTGTCGCTGTTCTTCACGCTGTCGGGCTTCTTGATCACGTCGTTGTTGCTCGCCGAGGTCGAAGCGAACGACACGATCTCGTTGCGTCATTTCTACGTTCGCCGGGCCCGTCGTCTGCTGCCGGCGGCGTATCTGTGCCTGCTGTTGGTGGCACTGGCCGGCGTGTGGTGGAGCGCCGGCCAGCGTGCCCAGCTACCGGGCGATCTGATCGCGTCGTTGGCGAACGTTGCCAACTGGCGGTTCGCGTTCGCTGCGACGAACTATGCGGATCTCTTCGTCGACGCGCCGAGTCCGGTTGCTCACTTCTGGTCGCTTGCGATCGAAGAGCAGATCTACCTGGTGCTTCCGGTGGTCGTGATCGTGGCGCTTCGTCGTGGCCGTGGGACGTTGGCCTGGGTGATCGGGGCGTTGTTGTCGGCGTCGATCGCCGCAACGCTGCTCACCTCCGATCGCGACCTCGTGTACAACGCAACCCATACCCGGGCCGCCGAACTCCTCGTCGGCGTGGCTCTCGCGCTGTTCGTGCGTCGTGGCGGTCGCGCCGTCGGCGATCGGATGTGGCGTCGGTTCGGCTGGGTGCCAGGAGCGTTCGCCGGTGCCGCCTTCGTCGCGTTGGTTGCACTGGCCTCGATCGACCAGGAGTGGATCTACCGAGGTGGCCTGGTGGCGGTGGCGGTGCTGTCGGCAGTGCTCATCGCGGCTGTGGTCTCCGAGCAGTTCCCGAACCGGCTCCTCGACGTCCAGCCCCTCGTGACGATCGGCCGGTTGAGCTACGGCATCTACCTTGCGCACTGGCCGATCTTCCTCCTGCTCGATGCCGAACGCACTGGTCTCGGCCCGGTTGCCCTGTTCGCACTGCGGTGTGTGGTGACCGGCGCAGTGGCGGTCGCATCGAGCAGTCTGCTGGAGCAACCGGTGCGACAAGGGCGCTGGTACGCCACGGCGCCCGGATTCGCCCGCGCGACCGGTGTCGGGGCGGTCGCTGTGATCGTCGCAACGGTGCTGGTGCCCCCACCCAACTTCACGCGAACGGAGCAGTTGCTCGAGTTCGGTGATGCCGGAGTCGTCGACTTCCGAACGCTGGATCGGCTGCCGGAGGTTCAGGAAGGGTCGGCTGCACCGACGTCGTCGGCGATCGACGCCGGGCCGACGGGCGTGCCGGACCCGTTCCGGGTCGCCGTGATCGGAAGCGAGTCGTCTGCCGTCGAGGCGGTTCGTTCGACGGTGATGACGAGCGACGACCAACTCATCGAGGTGATCGACGACATCCGGCCGCAGTGTCCCCTGTCGGCCATGAGCCTTCCCGGGTGCGAAGCGCTCGTCGACCGATTTCGCTCGCTGACGTCCAGTACAGGCGCAGGAGCTGGGCGAATCGATCTCCTCGTGGTCGCCACGGGAGTGGCCGAAGATGCCGAGATCGCTCCCCGAAGCGGCGCTACCGAGTCGCGCGAGCAGCTGGCTGCGTTCGCAGCGTCCCAGATCGAGTCCTCGGCGGCAATCCGATCCGCCATCGACTCGGCGATCGCAGCCGGAGCGCAGGTGATGCTGTACTCGGCCGGGCAGCGCTACGGCGCCTTCGACGATCAGCTCGTGCACCTCGCCATCGGCGGAGCGATCACGGGCCACGTCATACGCACGGGCACCGAACTGTCGTCCGCAATCGGCAAGAGCGCTCGCACCGACCGGGCCGGGAGCGCCGAGAACACGTCGGAGGGCTCTCCTCTGCGTGTGCTGGTCATCGGCGATTCGACGTCACTGAGTCTGGCCATGGGACTCAATGACGGCGGCGACGGACGCGTGGAGGTGCTCTGGGCCGGGGCCAACGGTTGCCCGCTCGCTCCCGTCGAGGCCACGAGGCCGTCTCGTGGCGACGAGTGGACCGACCACGATTGCGTACCGTACGAACAACGCCTCGGACCGGTCCTGACGTCGTTCGCGCCGGATGCCGTGCTGATCGTGTCCGGGCCCACCGAGCTGACCGAGCACCGCTTTCCCGGTGATCCCGCGGGCCACATTGCAGTTGATCCCACCTTCGTGGCTGCCCGAGATCGCACCCTCGACGAGGTTGCGGCGATCGCCAATGGCATTCCGCTCCTGGTGGCTGACGTTCCCGCGATTCGGCCAGGACAGTTCGCTACGAGCGAGATGACCGACCCGGGGCGCCTCGACGCGCTCAACGCCCAGATCGAGCAATGGGACCGCAGGTCGACGCAGATCGCCGTGTTCCCGTACCGCGGCGTCCTCGAGGCCGCAGAGCAACGACACGGGGACCTGCGAAGCGATGGTGTGCACCCCGACGCGGCTCCGTTGGAGTCGCTTTCGCGTGCGGTGTACGTCGATCTGCTGATCGAGATGACCACCCGCATGCGCACCGAACTCGCAGCGACACGATCGACCGGTGGGTGACGAGTCGTCCTACGTACAGCGCGCCATACTGCCCCGGTGATCCTGTCCGAATCAGAGGTCGACGCCGCTGATCTCTCGCCGTCGCTCGTCGTCAAGCTCGGCCGTCTGCACCTCGAGCTGCTCCGACTCGGTCGTCTGGTCGTCGCATTCAGCGGGGGCGCCGACTCTGCGTTCCTCGCAGCAGCCGCAACGAGGGTGCTCGGCGCCGAACACGCCCATGCGGTCACCGCCGTGTCGCCATCGTTGGCCGGCGATGAGGAGCGCGACTGTCGTTCGCTGGCGACCGAGTGGGGTCTGCGCTGGACGCCGGTCGCCACCGACGAGATGGAGCGTGCTGCGTACCGGCTGAACGACACTGATCGTTGCTATCACTGCAAGGCCGAGCTGATGGACGTGGTCGCCCCGATCGCCGCGGCCGAGGGGGCCGTCGTGGTGCTCGGTGTGAACGTCGATGATCTCGGCGACCACCGGCCTGGCCAACGAGCCGCATCCGAAGCGGGCGCGGAGTTCCCGTTGGTGACGGCGGGGTTCACGAAGGCCGACGTGCGCGAAGCGTCCAGAGTGTTGGGCCTGCGCACCTGGGACAAGCCGGCGGCGGCGTGTCTGGCGAGTCGTATTCCGTATGGCACCGAGGTGTCGGTCGAGATCCTCGGTCGGGTCGATCGAGCGGAGGCGGCGCTGCACCGGCTCGGCTTCGCCCAGGTTCGAATCCGCCACTATGGCGACACGGCACGCATCGAGGTCGAACTCGACCAGCTGCAGCAGGTTCTCGCCGACCGTGAGGCGATCGTGGCCGCAGTGTCGGGTGCGGGCTACCGCTACGTCACGCTCGATCTCGAAGGCTTCCGCACCGGCAACCTCAACGGCTGAACTGGCGGGGGTTGTCGTCCGACTGCAACCACCCGGGCGCGCGCCAATATCGTTCGGCGCCATGAAGCTCTCGATGTCCATCAACTACTCCGGCGACTTCCACGCAGACGTGGACAAGGTCGTCGAACTCGAAAAGGCCGGCCTCGACGTGGTCTGGGTCCCCGAGGCGTACAGCTTCGACGCCGTCTCGCAGATGGGCTTCCTGGCGGCCAAGACCTCCACGATCGAGATCGGGTCCGGCATCCTCAACGTGTTCTCGCGCACGGCCACGTGCATGGCGCAGACCGCGGCAGGCCTCGACTACGTGTCGAACGGTCGCTTCATCCTCGGACTCGGTGCATCCGGACCACAGGTGATCGAAGGGTTCCACGGGGTGCCCTACGACAAGCCGATGCCCCGTATCCGCGACTACATCAACGTGTGCCGGATGACCTGGCGGCGCGAGAAGGTGATCTACGACGGCCCGACCACGACGATCCCGCTTCCCGAGGGTGAGGGAACCGGCCTCGGCAAACCGTTGAAGCTGATCAACCACCCGGTGCGCGAGCACATCCCGATCTTCTGGGCGAGCCTGATGGGTCAGTCGGTGAAGAACACTGCGAAGTACGCCGACGGCTGGCTGCCGATCTTCTTCGACCCCGACAAGTTCCAGTCGGTGTGGGGCGATGACCTGAAGGCAGGCACCGCCGAACGCGATCCCGACCTCGGGCGCCTCCAGATCTCCGCCGGGGGCATGGTGGCGATCGGTGACGAGCTCACCGGTGACGCGCAGAAGCGCCTCCTCGACCTCGCGCGCCCGAGCGCCGCGTTGTACATCGGCGGGATGGGGGCCCGCGACAAGAACTTCTACAACACGATCTGTCAGCGCTACGGCTACGTCGACGAGGCCGCCGAGATCCAGGACCTCTACCTGTCCGGGAAGAAGGACGAGGCGGCGGCGGCGGTACCGAGCGACCTGCTCGAGAAGTCGAACCTGGTCGGACCGGCCGGGTACGTCAAGGAGCGCATCGCTGCGTTCCAGGAGGCGGGCGTCACCCATCTCTCGGTGAACCCCGTCGGTGCCGATGCCGTCAAGACGATCGACCAGCTCAAGTCGCTCCTCTGAAATGAAACCGAGGGGTCAGACCTCTCCGTTTCATTTCGTCAGACCATGCCGCGCAGCCACCAGAGGCTCAGCGCCCAGGCAAGTCCGAGACAGAGGAAGGCGGCGAGCGCCCAGCGCCACGTGAGCTCGGTGATGATCTCGACGGGGTCGCCGATCGTCTCGCCAAGCGATTCGGCGATCTGGTCGTAGGCGCTCGCCAACTCGTCCCCCGTACGTGCCTCGAAGGCCTGACCGCCGGTGGTTTCGGCGACGAGCTCGAGGTCGGCCGGCCGCACCGGCACCGGCACGATCTCGCCGGTCTCCGGATCCTGGATCGACCCGCCCTCCGTACCGAACGCGATCGTGTACACGGGGATGCCCGCATCAGCGGCCTCGGCTGCGCCGTCGGACGTCAGGCTGCCGACGGTGGTTTCGCCATCGCTGAGCAGCACGATCACGCCGGGCGGAAGATCTGAATCGTCGTTCGGGTCGGCTGCGTTGACCAGCAGTCTCGTTCCGGCGGAGAGAGCATCGCCGATCGCGGTCGATTCGGCGAGCTCGAGATTGTCGATGCCGCGCAGCATCGTCGCGCGATCGAGGGTCGGATCGACGTCGACGCTCACCGCACCCGAGAATCCGATCAGACCCACTTCGACGCCGGGGTCGACGAGATCGACGAAGTCCCGTGCCGCCTCCTGGGCTGCCTCGAAACGGCGTGGCGCCACGTCGTCGGCCATCATCGACAACGACACGTCGAACAGCACCAGGATGCGTCCCTCGGTCGTGGTGTTCTCGGTGGTGCGTTCGACCGGTCGAGCAACGGCGACCACGGCGAAGGCGAGCCCGAGCAATTGCAGTGCGGCCACGACGTGTCGACGCCAACGCGGGCGTTGCGGGGCCACCTTGTCGAGCAGGTCGACCTGGGTGAAGCGCACGGTCGCGGCTTTGCGCCAGCGCAGCACGACCACGTACAACACGGCGAGAGCCGCCACGACCAGCAGCAACAAGAGCCGACCGGGCGCGAGGAAGTCCGTACTCATCGTCCGATCCCATCGCCACGAACCGCCTGAACCCGCCGGCGCTGGGTGTGCTGCACGATCGCGCCGAGCCAGTCGGCATCGGTCGACAATTCGATCACGTCGGCGCGTGACCGCCCGAGTGCATCGGTGCGCCGGTTGCGTTGATCCGACGCCGCGGCGGCGAAGCGCTCCTGCACCTGTGCGGTCACCCGGACCTCTCGCCTCGCGCCGGTTGCCGGATCGATCACCTCGACCAGTCCGATCGGGGGAACGTCGTATTCGCGAGGATCGTGGACGGTGATGGCGAGCAAGTCGTGGCGCAGGCTCAGTCGGGCGAGCGCCGGCTGCCAGTCGTCGCCCCGGAAGTCGCTGATGACGGCGACGAACCCGCGGCGGTTGGCGATGGCGCCGACCCGATCGATGGCGCCTGCGAGGTCGGCCTGGCCGAGTCCTTCGGACACGGGCGGAGCGCTGAGCAACGACAGCACCGCACGCACCTGATTCGAACCCGAACGAGGCGGCACCACGTGGATCGACGGGCCTGCGACGAGCACGGCCCCGAGTCGGTTCTGGTTGCGGGCGGTGAGAAAGCCGATGCATGCGGCAGCGGCCGTGGCGATCTGGGCCTTGTCGTTGGAGACGGTGCCGAACTGCATGGTGGCGGACACGTCGACGACCAGCCACGCCGTGAGGTCGCGGTCCGCGATCTGCTCACGCACGTGGGTCTCCTGCGTTCGCGCCGTGATGTTCCAATCGATGCGGCGTACGTCGTCGCCCGGCTGATAGAGCCGTGATTCGCCGGGCTCGGAACCGTGGCCCGGCGTGAGTCCCTGGTACTGCCCGTGGAGCACGCCATCGAGGCGGCCCGTGATGGTGAGTTCCAGTGTGCGCAGGAGTTCGGCGACGGTCTCGGTCGGCGGGCCGGCCGCCCAACCGCCAGCCGTTGCCGTCGCCGGCGACCAGGGAGGAGACGAACTCGATGTCGCAGCGGCCGACGGCGACACGCTCGCCGGACCCAGCGTTGCCACGGTCAGACCCTCGGGGCGCCGCTGCCGAAGGCGTCGTTCGGTTTCGGCGACACCCACGTGGCGGGCACCGTCGCCAGGATCCGTTGCACGACGTGGTCGGTCGTGATGTCGCGGGCCAGTGCGTCGTAGGTGAGCAGCAACCGGTGGCGGAGGATCTCGGGGGCGAGGTCGAACACGTCCTGTGGTGTGGTGTACGAGCGACCGCGCATCAGTGCCAGCGCTCGAGCACCGCGAACCAGGTTGAGTGATGCTCGAGGACTGGCTCCGAGCCCGATCACCGACGACAGGTCGCCGAGGCCGGCGCGTGCAGGATCCCGAGTGCACTGCACGAGGTCGACGGCGTACTGCGACACCGAACGATCGACGAACACGGTGTCGGCGCGTCGCTGGAGGGCGATCAACTCATCGAGCGTGATGACCTGGCTCGGTACCGGTGCGCTGATGCTCATCCGGTCGATGATCGTGAGTTCCTCGTCGGGGGTGGGGTAGTCGAGGACGATCTTCATCATGAAGCGGTCTCGCTGTGCGTCGGGCAGTTGGTACACGCCCTCCGACTCGATCGGGTTCTGGGTGGCGACGACGAAGAACGGATTCGGTGCTGCGTGGGTGACGCCGCCGATGGTGACCTGCTGTTCGGCCATCACTTCGAGCAGGGCGGACTGCACCTTGGCGGGCGCCCGGTTGATCTCGTCGGTGAGCAGGAAGTTGACGAACACGGGGCCGAACTCGACGTCGAATGTCTCGCTGTTTGCTCGGTAGATGCGGGTGCCGGTGATGTCGGACGGCAACAGGTCCGGTGTGAACTGGATTCGGGCGAACGTGCCGCCAACGACGTCGGCGAGGGTTTCCGCCGCCAAGGTCTTGGCCAGACCGGGCACCGACTCCAGCAGGCAGTGACCGCGGCACAGCACGCCGACGAGGAGGCGTTCGAGCAGCCGGGTCTGGCCGACCATCACCTTGCGGAGTTCGAAGAAGATCTTCTCGAACGTCTCGGCGGTCTGGCGGTCGTCGGCAGGCGTCGATGCGGTGGCAGGCGCGTGGGATTGATCGCTGGCGGTCATTGCCCGACGACGGTAGCGCTGCACCGGCATTCGACCAGTGCGGCGACGCATCTCTCACCGACTTCTCGTATTCTGGGCGGGTGGCCGAACCACTCGACGACGATGCCGCTTGCGCGTCCGACGCTGCTGATGCGCTCGACGCGGAGCTCATCGCGAGCATCGACGTGGCGCGCATCGAAGCCGAGGAGGCAATGGCTGCTCGCCGACTCTCGATGATCGAGGCCGGTCGTCGCAAGGGTGGCGTTCTCGGTGCTGTGGCCGCTGGAGCGATGATCGGACTACGCGACATCTACGAGGGTCCGCCGAAGGACGACGACATCGTGATCGTCTACGAGGCCACCGGCGATCCGGAGGACATCGACGTCGACGGCATCACGGGTCGAATCGGCGAGGTCGATTTCTGGGCACCGCCACCCGATGACCCCCGTCTCTGACCGTTGATCAGCTGGCCCAGGCGCCGGGCTGCGCAAGAAAGCGGCGGTGCCAGCGGCTGGGGGTGAGCACCACGGCGCGAGGCTCGTCTTCGAACATCCACCGGGCGAAGTTCCGTCGTCCCCACTCGCCGCTCGCGGCCACGACGCGGATAGCGCCTCTCGCACCCCACGAGGTGGTGAGCACCGACCCGAGTGCTCGCGACATCCTGTGGTCGGCGAACAGGTGATGGGCCACCGCGGCGCTGTAGATCGCAGCTGCGTCGTCGGGCTGGAGGGCACCGGCGGCGATGATCGCCTCGGCTGCGAGTCGTCCGGTGAGCAACGCTTGGCCGATGCCTTCGCCGGTCATCACATCGGTGGCCATCGCGGCGTCGCCCGTGAAGAGCACGCGTCCGGCACTCAACGTGGCCCCGTCGACCCGCGCCGGGATGGGCCAAGCCGTGTGGCGATCCTCGAGCTCGAAGCCGTCGCCGAGGGCGTCGACGACGTGAGGCCGGGCCAACAGATCGGCCCAGAGTTGCTTCATGTCCTGGATTCGGCGGCTTCCGTCGCGCAGCACGCCGAACCCGACGTTCGCCCGACCTCCCGGGAGCGGGAACGACCAGGCATAGCCGGGGACCAGATCGGGCTCGAACCACACGTGGAGTTGCCGCGACGCCGAGCCGGTGACGTTGCGGGCGTACTGGCGGAACCCGTGCCATTCACCGAGGTAGCCGACCTCGTTGGCGCCCAATGCCTTGCGGACGGGGCTCCACATCCCGTCCGCCGCGACGATGTAGCGGGTGTCGATCTCGAGGCCGTCGGCGATCACGGTGAGGTGGTCGCCGTGCTCGTCGAGACGCTGGAAGCCATGTCCGTCGCGGATGTCGGCGCCGTGTCCACGGGCGAGTCGCACCAAGGCGTCATCGAGCTGGAGTCGCGGCGCCACCGCCGCGTAGCTGCCCGTCGACGGCAACGGCACGAACACTTCGCGACCACTGGGTGAGCGGATCGCGGCCCCCCCGACCTCGAACCAGTCCGGGATGGCCTGGCGATCGAGCCCGAGGCGCTCGAGTTCGCGAAGCCCGAGTGTGGTGAGGCCGTCGCCGCAGCACTTGTCGCGCGGGAACACGGCCTTGTCGATCGCGACCACCGAACGTCCTGCGCGTCGCAGTTCGATCGCGGCCGCACTCCCTGCGGGACCGAGGCCGACGACCACGACATCGGCCGTGAGGTGCTCGCTCGGAGGCGTCGCTGTCGGGGCGTTCACGTCGGCAAGGCTACGGGCGCTCGCCGCACGGTGCGTTGGTCAGCTGAGGTGGACGCCGAGCCGGACGGCCCGTTTGGTCGGGCCGGGATCGTTGCGTTGGAGGCGGGTGGCGTGGACTCGGCTGCGCCAGTCGCCGAGCAGCGCATATCCGTTGTCGCCAGGGCACGAGGTGTAGGTCATGTCGCGGTGGCCCGAGATCGTCGATGCGGTGATGGTGGTGCCGGCCCGGAACTTGTCCGACCCGCGCGAGATGAACGTGGTGGTGGCGGCCGGATCGGTGTCGATGTCGTAGCGATCCGCAAGGTGGATCAACATGCGCATCAGCGACTCCTGGGCAGCCGGTGTCGGTGGTCGCAACTGGAAGTCGCCGATCATGCACACGAGCTGCGCGTAGCCCTGGTTGCCGCCCGAGGCGTCAGCGATGACGGGTCCGGCGAGCGAACCGGCACGGGTCTCCCAGATCGAACCGTCCGGGCCGATCATGAAGTGGTAGCAGATGTCGGGCCAACGCTTCTGCGGTCCGGTGTGGAACGCATACGTCTGGCGGATGACCGCTCGCGGGTCGGGCACGTCGTTGCTGGAAGCGGTGTGGTGCACGAGCAGGAACCTCACCGTCTCCGGTGCGATCGCGCCCTTGGGTGGCAGATCGGCGCCCCATTGATCGCGAGGGTGGACGTGCACGCCCGGGTCCACCTCGACCGTGGCCAGTGACGCCATCGGAGCGAGCTTCGACAGCGTGTCATGGCGTGTGCTCGGCGGGCGTCCACAGGCGGCGAGCCCCAGCGTCGATGCGACCCCGATCGCACCGGTGAACGCTCCGCCGAAGAGCTCACGCCTCGTCCGCTGGCAGTCGCACACGACGCTGACCCTACGATGCCGGACCAGTCGGCGCCGCGAGTTCGGCGCCATCGGAACCAGGAAGGAACTGTCGATGAGTGGTCTGTGCGAGGGGCGAGTTGCAATTGTCACCGGAGCTGGTCGGGGGATCGGGCGCGAGCACGCGCTGAGCCTCGCCCGTCACGGGGCCAAGGTCGTGGTCAACGACCTCGGCGGCAACGTCGATGGCAGCGGCGGCGACCTCTCCCCGGCACAGCAGGTGGTCAACGAGATCCTCGAGATGGGCGGCGAGGCGGTGGCGAACGGCGACAACGTCGCCGACTGGGAAGGCGCTCAGCGCATGATCAACACCGCCATCGAGACCTTCGGCGACCTCCACGCGCTCGTCAACAACGCCGGCATCCTGCGCGACCGGGTGCTCGCCAACATGACCGAGGAGGAATGGGACTCGGTGATCAACGTCCACCTCAAGGGCACGTTCGCGCCGTCACGATGGGCTGTTGCCTACTGGCGTGAACGCGCCAAGGCCGGCGAGCCGGTCAGCGGGCGAATCGTCAACACCACGTCGGTGTCGGGCATCTACGGCAATCCAGGCCAGGCGAACTACGGCGCAGCGAAGGCCGGCATCGCCGCCTTCACCAACATCGTCGCGCTCGAGGTCGCCCGCTATGGCGTGACCGTGAACGCTGTCGGACCGGTGGCGCTGACCCGGATGACCGAGGGCCTCGGTCCCGCACCGGAGACCGACGAAGCACGCGAGGCGCGGGCGCCGCACTGGATCGCCCCGATCGTCACCTGGCTGTGCTCCGACGAGGCCGCCAACGTCACCGGGCGGGTGTTCGAAGCGTCGGGTCAGACGCTCGCAGTCGCCGAAGGGTGGGTGCGAGGTCCGTCGACGACACCGATCGACGACCCGACCAAGATCGGCCCGGCCGTCGCCGAGCTCCTCGCCGCTGCCCGCGCCAACTCGGGGATGAACGGTGAGCCGGGCGGCTGGCCGCAGACGATGTTGACGTCCTGATCATCCACTGACCATTCGTTCACCAATCACCACGAACCTGTACGAAAGCGAGGCACTCATGCCGCTCAATCCGGATGCCGTCGGCTCCACCAGTGATCCCGTCGAGGTGAGCTGGACCTCCAAGGACGCGCTCGTCTACGCGGTCGGGATCGGAGCCGGTCACGAGGAGCTGGCCTTCACCACCGAGAACACCAACGGCGTGACCCAGATGGTGTTCCCCACGTTTCCGGTGGTGATCGGGTGGGGAAGAGGGTCGGCCATGGGCAACATCGGCACCTTCAACCCGGCGCTCCTCGTGCACGGCCAGCAGGCGGTCACGTTGCATCGGCCGATCCCTGTGGCGGGCACGGCGACCATCACGAGCGAACTCGTAGCGATGTACGACAAGGGCAAAGCCGCTGTCGTGGTCACCGAGTCGAGCGCGGTGATGGACGGTGAGCTGCTCTACACCAACACCTCTTCGGCGTTCATCAGGGGCGAAGGCGGCTGGAGCGGCGATCGTGGCCCATCGGGTCCGAAGAACGTGCCTCCCGAGCGCGAGCCCGACCATGTGGTGTCGTATCAGACCTCGATCGACCAGGCCTTCGTGTACCGCTTGTCAGGCGACCGCAATCCGCTGCACACCGATCCGTCATTCGCTGCGATCGGTGGCTTCGATCGACCGATCCTGCACGGTTTGTGCAGCTACGGATTCACCGGTCGAGCCCTGCTGCATGCCGTGTGCAACGGTGACCCGGAAAAGTTCCATCACATCGAAGCCCGATTCGCCGCCCCGGTGCTGCCGGGTGACACGCTCACGATCACGATGTGGTCCGGCGATGCCGGCGAGACGCTGTTCACCACCAGCGCGGTCGACCCGTCGGATCCGTCCACCGAGCGCGTCGTCATCGATCAAGGCCTCCTCCGCCACACCTGAACCACCCGCCTCCGAAATTGCCCGGAATCGTGACGCTCACCGTCAGAATCCCGCGCAATTTCGGGATGAGAGGCGGGCGGAGGCGTCAGGGGCGGCAGACGGAGACGAGGTGCTCGACGACGTCGGCGAGGGCAATGTCCTGGCGCTCGCCGGAGCGGCGATCCTTGACCTCGATCGTCGGGTTCGTTTCGTCGCCCACGCCGCGACCGACGATGGCGATCGTCGGGATGCCCAACAGCTCGGCGTCCTTGAACTTCACGCCAGGGGACGGACCGTAGCGATCGTCGAGCAGCACTCGCAGGCCGGCGGCCTCGAGGTCGACAGCCAGCTGTTCGCCGGCGGGGATCTGCGGGCCGTCCGACTTGCCGGCGATCACCACGTGCACATCGGCCGGTGAGATCTCTCGCGGCCACACGAGTCCGATGTCGTCGTGATTCGCCTCGGCGATGGCGGCCAACGCCCGCGTGACGCCCACTCCGTAGGAGCCCATGGTGGGAGTGACGGGCTTGCCGTTCTCGTCCTGTACGGACAGCCCGAGCGCTTCGGCGTACTTGCGGCCGAGCTGGAAGATGTGGCCGAGCTCGATGCCGCGGGCGATCTCGACGTCGGAGCCGCACGAGGGGCACTGGTCGCCGTTGCGGATCTCCGCGGCCTCGATGGTTCCGTCGGCGGTGAAGTCGCGACCGGCGACGAGGTTGATCACGTGGTTGCCGGGTGAATCGGCGCCGGTGATCCAGGCGGTGCCGTCGACGACGCGAGGGTCGAGGAGGTACCGGATTCCCGAGGTGTTGTTCGTGCCGAGCACGCCCGGGCCGATGTAGCCCTTCACGAGTGAGGGGTGCTTCGCGAAGTCGGCTTCGTCGAACGGTTCGGGTTCGGCCGGGGAGACGTGGGCCTCGAGGCGCTTCATGTCGACTTCACGGTCGCCGGGCAATCCGATCGCCAGTGGCTCGATCGTGCCGTCGGGATGACGGAGCTTCACGACGACGTTCTTCAGCGTGTCGGCTGCCGTCCAGTCGCGATCGGGGTGACGCAACGCCGGATCGGCGTTGACGAAGGCGACCAGCGTTGCAATCGTCGGCGTGCCGGGCGTGTCGTGGACGACCGCTGCTGGTAGCCCGTCGAACGGGATCGCCGGCGGAGCAGGCGTGACGACGGCTTCGACGTTGGCCGCATACTCACATGACGTGCACCTGATGAAGGTGTCCTCGCCGACGTCCATCGGGGCGAGGAACTCCTCCGACGCCGAACCGCCCATGGCGCCGGACATCGCCGACACGATCACGTACGGCAGACCGAGTCGGTCGAACAACGAGATGTAGGCCTTCCGATGAGTGTCGTAGGACACCTGCAGTCCCTCGTCGTCGAGATCGAAGCTGTAGGAGTCCTTCATCACGAACTCGCGACCTCGCAGCAGCCCGGCGCGAGGTCGGGCCTCGTCGCGGTATTTGGTCTGGATCTGGTAGATCGACAACGGGAGGTCCTTGTACGACCCGCAGATGTCCTTGACGAGCAGGGTGAACATCTCCTCGTGGGTCGGGGCGAGCAGGAAGTCGGCGCCCTTGCGGTCCTGCAGGCGAAACAGGTTGTCGCCGTACTCGGTCCAGCGTCCGGTGGCTTCGTACGGCTCGCGGGGCAGGAGCGCCGGGAAGTGGACCTCCTGGAATCCGGCGGCGTCCATCTCCTCGCGAACGATCTGTTCGACGTTGCGGTACACGAGCCATCCGAGGGGCAGCCACGTGAAGCCTCCTGGGGCGGCGCGCCGGATGTAGCCGGCGCGAACGAGCAGCCGGTGACTGGCCACCTCGGCGTCAGCCGGGTCGTCACGCAGGGTCCGCAGGAACAGGTTCGACATACGAAGCACGCAGGCACTGTACCGATGGCGGTGGGCGCCAGGCCCGGTCGACTTGGGTCGGCGCGCTGCTATAGTCATCTCTCCATTTGGTTTGGTACCGAAAGGCGTGGGGCTGAGCCCCACGCCTTGTTTGTTGAAAGGAGGCAGTTCGGATGAGTGCATCGACCGAGATCGATCGTGTTCACGCTCTCGTGGCACCCATCGCTGCCGACCTCCAACTCGACGTGTACGACATCGAGCGACGGGGCGCCACGATGCGTATCACGCTCGACACCCCGCCCGGTTCCGAGAGCGGGATCAATCTCGACTCGCTGTCGCTGGCGACCCGGCTGATCTCACGTGAACTCGACCACGAGGACCCCATCACCGGTCAGTACACCCTCGAGGTCACGAGCCCTGGCCTCGAACGCCAGCTTCGAACCGCTGCCCACTACCAGCGTGAGGTCGGCAAGACGATCTCGGTGCGCCTTCGTGATCCTCAGGCCGACCCGCGGCGCTTCCAGGGGGCGCTCATCGGCGCCGACGACCGGACCGCCACATTGCTGCTCGACGACGGGACCGAACGCACCGTGTCGATCAGTGAGGTCGACAAGGCCCGCACCGTCTTCGAGTGGGGTCCGCAGCCGAAACCGGGCAAGCAACCCGCTGGCAAGAACCGGTCGGGTGCGAAGCCGACCACCGAGACGTCCCCGACGACCACATCGATCGCTACATCGAACAAGGAGAAGCAACCGTCATGAGCAACCTCGACATGAGCGAGGCCATCGGCATGCTGGCCCAGGAGAAGGGCATCTCCGAGGACACGCTGTTGCACGTCCTCGTCGATGCGCTCGCATCTGCCTACAAGCGCCGCCCGGATGCCGCCGACGAAGTGGTCGTCGAGGTGAATCCCGAAACCATGGAGTTCTCGTTCATCGCGTACGACGTCGACGAGGACGGCAACTGGATCAACGAGCGCGATGACACCCCGAAGAAGGAAGAACTCGGGCGCATCGCGGCGCAGACCTTCCGCCAGGTGATGAGCCAGCGCATCCGTGAAGTCGAGTCCGAGCGCAAGTTCGAGGAATATGCGAACCGTGAGGGCGACATCGTCACCGGCATCATCCAGCGCACCGACGCCCGTTACACGCTGCTCGATCTCGGTCGGGTCGAGGCGCTCCTGCCGCAGGCCGAGCAGGTGCCGTTCGAGCGTCCCGCCCAGGGCGATCGCCAGAAGGCGTACATCGTCGAAGTGCGTCGCACGCCGAAGGGCCCGCAGATCGTGGTGTCGCGGACACATCCGGGTCTGATCAAGCGGTTGTTCGAGCTCGAAGTGCCCGAGATCGCCGACGGCATCGTCGAGATCAAGGCCTGCGCGCGTGAACCCGGCCACCGCACCAAGATCGCCGTCTGGTCGAACGATCACAACGTCGACCCGGTCGGCGCGTGCGTCGGGGCCCGTGGCGGCCGCGTGCGCATGGTGGTCAACGAGATGCGCGGCGAGAAGATCGACATCGTGCCGTTCAGCGAGGATCTGGCCGACTTCGTCGCAAAGGCGCTCTCACCGGCCAAGGTGACCCAGGTCAACATCTCCGACGATGGCACTGCCGCCGACGTGATCGTGCCCGACCACCAGCTGAGCCTGGCGATCGGGCGTGAGGGCCAGAACGCTCGCCTCGCTGCACGTCTCACTGGCGTTCGTGTCGACATCCGTTCCGAGACGCAGCTCGCCGAAGGCATTCCTGCCGGTGGACGCGATGCCGACGTCGAGTACGCCGACGGCGAATGGCGCGCGAATGCCGAGACCGGCGAGATGGAGTGGCACGCTGCAGACGGCAGCGTGATCAGCGAGTCCGACTGGCAAACCCAAGCCGCCGCCGCCAGCGCCGGCGAAGAGTCCACCGACGTGGGCGAACCTGCCGAGGAAAGCACCACCGACGCGGACGACGAGCCCGCCGACCAAGAGGGAAGCGTCAGCGACGAGGCAGAAGGAAGCGAAGCGAACGCGGAGTCTGAGGTTGAGTCCACCGACGTGGACGAACCTGCCGAGGGAAGCGCCAGCGACGAGGCAGAAGCGGCGCGAGTCGGAAGCGAAGCGGACGATGAGCCCGCCATTAAGAACGGCGGCGACGACTGAGTGTTGCTGACGGCCTCGAACCCGTTCGCAGCTGCATTGGCTGTCGGCAGCGACGTCCGCAGTCCGATCTCGTGCGTTTCACGTGGTCGGAGACCGGTGTCGTGGCCGATGGAGCGAGCCGCGGACGTGGGGCATGGCTGTGCCGAGGGTTGCTCGGCGATGATCTGGTCGTTGCGGGATGTCTCGACGCGGCGGTGTCACGTCGAGCGTTCGCCCGAGCGTGGAAGCGTGAGGTCGGCGTCGTGGACGAGCAGGCGATCAGAGAATGTGTCGGCCGACGGGTCGACGGTGACGAATACCCGGATGCGCATTGATTCCAGCATCCGCGAGGCAAAGACGACTGTGAAAGGTTGAATCGACAACGTGGCAGCGAAGAAGATCAGGATCCACGAGCTCGCGAAAGAGCTCGGGATGACAAACGCCGAGGTCCTCGACCTCTGCAGTCGGCTCGGCGTCGCCGCCAAGGGCCCGTCGTCCTCGCTCGCCGAGGCGTATGCCGACATGGTGACCCGTCGCGCCGAGCGTGACGGGTTGACCCGAGCCGACCAGCCAGAAGAGGCGAAGCCTGCCAAGAAGGCGCCTGCCAAGGCGGCAGCGGCGGCGAAGCAGCCAGCTGCTGACGCGCCCGACGAGAAGCCGAAGACGACGAAGAAGGCGGTCGCCGCGAAGCCCGACGTCGAGCCGGTCGCCGAGGTCGTCGACCAGCCAGTGGCTGCCGAAGCCGCCGCTGAAGTCGCTCCGGCGCCTGCCGTCGTCGATGCTGCGACCGAGACGCCTCCAACGGTGTCGCCGGTGGCCGAGACTTCCCCGGTCGAGACCGTTGTTCCTGAACCGGTCACCGAGACCCGTGTCGAGCCGGCAGCCGTCAGCGCAGTCGAGGCCGCTTCGCCTGCAGCGGAGTCGGTGCCAGAGCCCGCTGCTCCGGTCGAGACCGCACCTCCGGTCGAGTCATCAGCGCCACCGAGCGCGCCTGTCGAATCCGTGCCGACGGCACCGGTCGAGCAGGCCTCCGAGTCACCGTCGGCTCCCCCCGCAGCCGCAGAGCACTCCGATGCGTCGCGCGTGATCTCGAGCGGTCGGCCGACCGCTGGTGGTCGTCCGCCCGAGCACGTCGCGGCTCCGGCGGAAGGCCGTCGTCCGACACCTCCCGAGGGAGCCCCGTCCGAGCGCACGTTGTCACCGAGTGGCAAGTCGATCCCACCGCCTCCGGGACGCCCGTTGTCGCCGAGTGGAAAAGTCATCCCGCCTCCTCCCGGATCGGCGCGCCCTGCAGGCGCACGTCCTGGTGGTGGCCCCGGCGGTGCGCGCCCGCGCCCGGGTGGGTTCACCCCGCGTCCCGGCGGCGGAGCCGGTGCTCCTGGTGGTCGTCCGGGTGGTCCCGGTGGCGGACCTGGTGGTGGCGGTCCCGGTGGCGGCGGTCCCGGCCGTCCTGGTGGAAATCGCCCGAGCGGTCAGCGGCGCCCGCCGCGTCGTACCGGTCGTCGTCGTCGTCGTCGCGACCAGGACGACCTCCAGCCGCAGTTCACTGCGTACACGTCATCCGATGCTCCCGTCCCCGAGGGCGTCGTCATCGTCGAGCGCGGTGTGTCGGCGCAGGAGTTCGCTCCCAAGCTGAATCGCACCCCGGCGGACGTCGTGCGCTTCCTGCTCAACAACGGTGAGATGGTCACGGCGACCATGACGCTCGCGGACGAGCAGATGGAGTTGTTCGCACTCGAGGTCAACGCCGAGATCCTCCTGGTCGAGCCGGGCCAGCAGGAAGAAGTCGAACTGCAGAAGTTGTTCGACGACTCCGACGACTTCGAGCTGCAGCAGCCGCGACCGCCGGTGATCACCGTGATGGGTCACGTCGACCACGGCAAGACCACGCTGCTCGATCACATCCGTGGCGCCAACGTCGTCGATGGTGAGGCCGGTGGCATCACCCAGCACATCGGTGCCTATCAGGTCCAGAACGAGCACGGTTCGGTCACGTTCCTCGACACACCAGGCCACGCTGCGTTCACGCAGATGCGCGCCCGCGGTGCCGATGCGACCGACATCGTGGTGCTGATGGTTGCTGCCGACGACGGCATCATGCCCCAGACGATCGAGGCCATCAATCATGCTCGGGCGGCCGACGTTCCGATCGTGGTGGCGGTCAACAAGATCGACAAGGCAAACGCCGATCCTCAGCGGGTGCTCACGCAGCTCGCCGAGTACGAGCTCGTGCCCGAGTCGTGGGGCGGCGACACGATCGTCGTCGAGATGTCCGCACTCAAGGGCCTCGGTGTCGACGACCTCATCGAACAGTTGCAGGTCGTCGCCGAACTCGAAGAGCTCACCGCGAACCCGACCGGGCGCGCCAAGGGCATCGTGATCGAAGCGCAGCTCGACAAGGGTCGTGGACCTGTTGCCACCGTGCTTGTCGACAAGGGCGAGTTGAAGGTGGGCGATCCGATCGTCGCCGGTGCCGCCTGGGGCAAGGTGCGCGCAATGATCAACGACAAGGGCGAGCAGGTCAAGGTCGCCGGTCCGTCGATGCCGGTTCAGGTGTTGGGTCTGTCGCTCGTTCCCGAAGCCGGCGACGAATTCCGCGCCGCCCCCGACGAGAAGATCGCCCGGACAGTTGCCGAGGCACGAGAGCTGCGGCTCAAGGCGAAGCATCTGCGAGAGGACGCCCGAGTCAAGACCGGTACCCGCCTCGAAGACATCTTCGCTCAGATCCAGTCGGGGGAGAAGGCCTCGGTCAACCTCATCCTCAAGGCTGACGTGCAAGGTTCGCTCGAAGCGGTCACCGATTCGCTGCGGCGTCTCGAGCGCGACGAGGTCAACGTCAGCTTCGTGCATCGTGCGGTGGGCGGGATCACCGAGAACGACATCACGCTGGCCAACGCCACCAATGCCACGATCATCGGCTTCAACGTGCGTCCCGACGGCAAGGCCCGCAAACTCGCCGAGCAGGAAGAAGTGGAGATCCGCACCTACGAGATCATCTACAAGCTCCTCGAGGACATCGAGCAGGCCGTCATCGGCATGCTCGAGCCCGAGTTCGAGGAGCAGGTGACGGGCGAAGCCGAGGTCCGCGAGATCTTCCGGGTGCCCAAGCAGGGCGCGATCGCCGGTTGTTACGTCCGATCGGGCGTCATCACCCGTGGTTCCAAGGTTCGTTTCCTTCGTGACGGCACCATCATCTGGAAGGGCGACATCGCGTCGCTGCGACGGTTCAAGGACGATGCTCGCGAGGTCCGTGAGGGCTTCGAGTGCGGCATCGGTCTGTCGGACTTCCAGGACCTCAAGCCGGGTGACCTCATCGAGACCTTCCAGGACGTCGAGATCGCTCGTACGTGATCGGCCCGCCGGGTTCGTCCCGGTAGGTTGCACAGGTGGCCGCCGATCTGGACTTCTTCTTTGATCCTGTCTGTCCGTGGGCGTGGATCACCTCGAGGTGGGTCACCAATGTCAGCGAGCAGCGTGACTACGAGGTCGACTGGCGGTTCATCTCGTTGTGGATCCTCAACGAGAACAACACCCAGGAGTGGTACACGCCGCAATACCGCGCAGGTCACTACCTCGGCCAGCAGGGACTTCGCATCGCCGACGCCATTCGGCTCGGCGACGACGACCCATCGGCCGTCGGTCGTTGGTACACAGCGGTCGGCACCGCGTTGCACGCTGATGCGCAGCGCGAAGCGGCTCGCAGCGACGGTCTCGGGTGGTACGGCGGTCTGTTGTCGGCCAATGGATTCGACGCCGGGTGTCTCGACGCCGCCGATGACGAGTCGCACGATGCGTACATCCGTGCCGACACCGAGTTGGCGCTGAGCCGAACGGGCAAGGATGTCGGCACGCCGATCCTCACGTTCCATCCCGGCGCCGGGAACGAGGCGAGTTTCTTCGGCCCGGTGATCTCCAAGGCGCCGCGTGGCGTCGAGGCGGTCGAACTCTGGGACGCCATCGAGAAGCTGGCCACCATGTCCGGCATGGCCGAACTCAAGCGATCCAACCGGGTCGCCCCCGACTTCACCTGAGCGAGGAGCCCCCCATGGCAGGCAAGCGAAGCAGCCGCACCAACACCCCGAAGTACTCGCGCAGCGCGCGGGTGAGCACGACACTGCAGGAGATCATCGCCGACGAACTGGTGCGCATCGATGACGAACGACTCACGTTCGTGACCGTCACCGGCATCGACGTCGACCCCGAACTGAACCGTGCAATCGTGTTCTTCGATTCGCTTGCCGACGAGGACGGCGATGCGGAGATTCTCGAAGCGTTCGCCGACCATCGCATCCGGCTGCAGGCGTCGATCGCACGACAGATCCGGGCGAAGAAGACCCCGATTCTCGACTTCCGTCCCGACATGGTCATCCGGTCGGCGGCGCGTATCGACGAGATCTTGAAGTCGGATCAGGCGCGTCTGGAACGCGAGTCGTCTGCGCCTGTCGTTTCGGACGCTCCGGAGACGTCCGAGAGCTGATGGCACGTCGCAAGCCTGCGACCATCCACGGAATCGCCATCGTCGACAAGCCTGCGGGGGTCACCAGCCACGATGTCGTTGCCATGCTGCGGCGTCGCTTCGGTGAGCGCCAAATCGGGCACGCCGGCACACTCGACCCCGACGCCACCGGCGTGCTGGTGGTCGCGGTCGGAAAGGCCACCCGGCTGCTGCGCTTCGTCGAGAAGACCCGCAAGGGCTACGCGGGCGAAGTGGTCCTCGGAGCGCGGACCTCCACACTCGACTCGGCGGGGGAGGTCCTCGCCACCTTCGACATGTCGGCGGTCACGATCGACGAGGCACGTCGTGTGGTCGACGAACAACTCGTGGGTGACATCGAGCAGGTGCCGCCGATGGTGTCGGCGATCAGAGTCGACGGCAGGCGGCTGCACGAACTCGCCCGAGAGGGCATCGAGATCGAACGGGCTCCACGCGCGGTCACGATTCATCGCTTCGACGTCACCGGCTGGGCCGAGCCGGGGGTGTTGGCGATCGAGGTCGAGTGTTCCGCCGGCACCTACATCCGCACACTCGCCGACGATCTCGGTCGTCTGCTGGGCGGGGGAGCGCACCTGCGCAACCTGCGCCGTACGCACGTCGGTGCGTTCACGCTCGACGAGGCCGGCTCACCCGACGAGTGCGAGTTGCTCCCGGTGGCGAGTGCGGTGCGGTCGCTCCCGGCGGTCACCGTCGACGCCGGCGTTGCCGCGCTGATCGCCAATGGCCGAGTGCTCGACGCGTGGGAAGGCACCGGACCGTGGGCGGTGTCCGACGAATCGGGCGAGTTGCTCGCCGTGTACGAGGAGTTCCGCGGACAGGCCAAGCCGGCCGTCGTGCTTCCCCGCTGAGCACGAAAGGACCCATCGGGGGCCGATAGCGTTGCGAACGTGCTCGTCGTGACCGACCTTCAGCACTGCCCTTGGGCGGACGAGCGTGCGGTGATCACGATCGGCGCCTACGACGGTGTCCACCTCGGCCATCGCGCCGTGATCGACCAGGTTCGTCGTCGCGCCGGCGAAATCGGAGCGCAGTCTGTCGTGGTCACCTTCGATCGACACCCTGCGAGCGTGGTGCGGCCCGAGTCGGCCCCCCGTCTGCTGACGAGCTCCCCGCAGAAGATGGAACTTCTCGCCGCGACGGGCATCGATGCCGTCGTCGTCGTGCCGTTCGACATCGAACAGGCAGCGGAGAGCCCCGAGTCGTTCGTCGACCGAGTGCTCGTGAAGTGTCTGAAGACTCGGGTGATCGTGGTCGGCGAGGACTTCCACTTCGGTCGGCATCGTGACGGCAACGTGGATCTTCTCCGCAAGGTCGGTGTGGACGCCGACTTCGACGTCGAGCCGGTGCAACTCGTCCAGCGTCTCGACGGAATCGACGAGCCGATCAGCAGCACCGCGATCCGTCGTGCGCTCGCCGGCGGCGACATCGAGCGCGCCAACTCGATGCTCGGTCGCCCGTACGAGGTGAGCGGCAAGGTGTTCACCGGCGACCAACGTGGACGACTGCTCGGCTTTCCCACGGCGAACGTCGCCGTGCCGTCAGGGATGTGTCTTCCGGCTGACGGGGTCTATGCCGGCTTCTACGAGCGCCCCAACGGTGACGTGCGCGGGTGCGCAATCAACCTGGGTCGTCGTCCGACGTTCTACGAGCATGCCGATGCATCGTTGCTCGAGGCGCACCTGCTCGACGTCGACGTCGATCTCTACGGCGAGATCGCTCGCGTTCGCTTCGAACACTTCTTACGCAGCGAGCGCAAGTTCGATGGCGTCGACGCACTCATCGCGCAGCTCGGACACGACGTTTCCAGCGCCCGCGAACTCCTCAGCTGATCCCCCGTTGTGGACGGACGGTCGTGGCCATAGCATTGCCAGGTCCGTTCGGGCTGGGATCTCCGGCGCGGATGTGATGCACCCGCTGGCCATCCGGCCGGCGATGCGACCTCCGACGAAGAAGGCGACACATCATGGCCGACATTTCCGACACCACGCCGAACACCACGGCGACGATCGAGAAGTTCCGCACGCACGAAACCGACACCGGTTCACCCGAGGTACAGATTGCGCTGCTCACCGAGCGCATCACCCACCTCACCGAACACCTCAAGACCCACAAGAAGGACCACCACAGCCGCCGTGGTCTGCTGATGCTGGTCGGACGCCGCCGCCGCATGCTCGACTACGTCAAGAAGATCAACGTCGAGCGGTATCGCGAAATCATCGCCGCCCAAGGTCTGCGCCGCTGATCGCCCGGTTCCCCGGAACCGCTTTCGGGGAATCCGCAGGTTCCGAGCAGGCCCGGTGGGCCGCTTGGGCACCACTTCGCTTGCGATTCACGGTAGCCTCAGCCACGACTGCCGGAACGTCCGGCGTCGCAATTCGAGCGAACCGTTGTCGGTTGCCGGTTGCTGAATCCGAACCCGCCGTCGCTCAGTCCGAGACGTTGGCCAGGTCGGGTTGACCAACTGGGAACCGGCCCGTCGCTCCAAGAGGCGCACTTCCAAGCGGGAGTGCACACGAAAGGAGCCCTTGTGGCTGACCCCATCATCGTGTCCGGACTCGTATCCGGAACCGACAAGACCCTGACCTTCGAAACAGGCAAACTCGCCCCCCAGTCGATGGGTGCCGTCGTGGCATCGATCGGTGGTACGAAGGTCCTCACCACCGCCAACGCCGCCAAGAGCGTGCGTGAAGGCATGGACTTCTTCCCGTTGACGGTCGACGTCGAGGAGCGGGCGTATGCCGCCGGCAAGATCCCCGGCTCGTTCTTCCGCCGTGAAGGCCGTCCGAGCGACGACGCAATCCTCACCTGTCGCCTCACCGACCGTCCGCTGCGCCCGTCGTTCCCCGATGGTTTCCGTAACGAGACCCAGATCGTCACCACCGTGCTCGGCGCCGACCAGCACAACCAGCACGACGTCCTGTCGATCAACGCCGCGTCTGCCGCGCTGATGATCTCGGGCATCCCCTTCGAGGGCCCGATCGGAGCGGTGCGTATGGCGTTCAGCGTCGACGGTGAGTGGATCGCCCACCCGACCTACGAAGAGGCCGACGCCGGCACCTTCGAGCTGGTCGTGGCCGGCCGTGAACTCGACAACGGCGATGTCGCCGTGATGATGGTCGAGGCCGGCGGTTCCGAGAACGCGTTCTACTACTACGACGACGGGGCCAAGAAGGTCACCGAGGACGTCCTCGCCGACGGCCTCGACGCCTGCAAGGTGTGGATCAAGGAATCGATCGCACTACAGCGCCAGCTCGTTGCGTCGGTGATCGCCACCGATGGCCCGATCACGCCGATGAAGTGGACGCCAGTCCTCGACTACACGCCGGAGATCTTCGCCGCCGTCGAGAAGGCCGGCACCGACAAGCTCGCACCGGTCATCACGATCGCCGACAAGTCCGAGCGCAACGCAGCGACCGACACCGTCACTACCGAGATCCTCGCCGAGCTGTGCGGCACCAAGGACGAGCCGGGCGAGTTCGCCGGCCAGAACGGCATGGTCAAAGAAGCCGTTCGTTCGCTCAACAAGAAGCTGATGCGCAAGCGCGTCGTCGAAGAAGGCGTCCGCATGGACGGCCGTGGCGTCGCCGATCTGCGTCCGATCTCCGCTGAAGTCGGCGTCCTGCCGACCGCACACGGCTCGGCGCTGTTCCAGCGTGGCGAGACCCAGGTGATGAGCGTGCTCACCATGGCCATGCCCCGCATGAACCAGATGATCGACTCGCTGTCGCCGAACGACACCAAGCGCTATCTGCACCACTACAACATGCCGCCGTGGGCGAATGGCGAGACCGGCCGCGTCGGTTCGCCGAAGCGCCGCGAGATCGGCCACGGTGCGCTCGCCGCCCGTGCAGTCCTTCCCGTCATCCCGAACCAGGAAGACTTCGCGTACACGTTGCGTCTCGTCTCCGAGGTCATGTCGTCCAACGGCTCCACCTCGATGGGTTCGGTGTGCGCATCCAGCCTGTCGCTGATGGATGCCGGTGTTCCGAGTCGTGGCCACGTGTCCGGTATCGCCATGGGCCTCATCTACGAAGACGGCAAATACATCACGCTGACCGACATCCTCGGCTCCGAGGACGCCTTCGGCGACATGGACTTCAAGGTCGCCGGCACCGAGGACGCCATCACGGCGTTGCAGCTCGACACGAAGATCGACGGGATTCCCGCCGATGTGCTGACCGCCGCGCTGGCCCAGGCTCGCGTTGCCCGTCTCGAGATCCTCGAGGTCATGAACGCCTGCATCTCGCAGTCGCGTGACGAGGTGGCCGAGACCGCGCCGAAGATCTCGACGATCTACATCCCGCTCGACAAGGTCGGTGAAGTCATCGGCCCGAAGGGCAAGGTCATCAACACCATCCAGCAGGAGACGGGTGCCGACATCGGTGTCGACGACGACGGTGCCCGCGGCATCGTCACCATCGGCGCCGTCGAGGCGTGGAGGATGGAAGAGGCGAAGGCTGCGATCCTCGCGATCGTCGACCCGCCGAAGGCCGAACTCGACAAGGTCTACATGGGCCGCGTCGTCAACATCACCAAGTTCGGTGCGTTCGTCAACATCCTGCCGGGCCGTGATGGTCTCATTCACATCTCCAAGCTCGGTGGCGGCAAGCGCATCAACGCTGTCGAAGACGTGTTGGAGCTGGGCCAGGAGATCGAAGTCCGCGTCGAGGAGATCGACGACAAGGGCAAGGTCAGCCTGATGCTGGCCGGCGATCCGCCGCCCGCGAAGGAAGGCGCCGCCGAGTCATCGTCGTCGAACGGTGGCGGCGATCGCGATCGTGCACCGCGACGTGACCGTTCACCTCGTGAGGAGCGGGCACCTCGTGAGGAGTCGGCCCCGGCCGGGGCAGCCACCGATGTCGTCGAGGTCAGCTTCGAAGACAGCTTCGACGCCCAGCTCGCCGACGAACTCGGTGACCTCGGCCCGAAGTCGGAGCGCCCGGCTGCTGACGACGGTGGTCGTCGCAGCGGTGGAGCCCGTCGTCGCCACCGCTGATTTCAACAGGGGCCGGACCCGCGATGTAATCGCGGGGGTGGCCTCGACATCAGCCAGACTGGACACATGAGAATTGGGGTCAGCGGCGCCGCCGGACGAATGGGGAGAACCGTTTGTGCGGCGGTGGCTGCTGACCCCGATCTCGTTTTCGTCGCCGCGGTCGACCAGTTCGGAGTCGGCAAAGCGATCGAAGGCGTCGTGGTGAGCGAATCGTCGGATGCGTTCGCCGATGCATCGTGCGACGTCGTGGTCGACTTCACGGTCGCCGATGCGTCTCGTGCGCTGTTGCCAGTGCTCGCCGAACACGGAATCCACGCCGTTGTCGGCACCACCGGGTTCACCGTCGCCGACTTCGAACTGTTCGAGGCGGCCTTCGGCAACGCCGACGGACCCAACTGTGTCATCGCCCCGAATTTCGCGATTTCTGCCGTGCTGATGATGCGGTTCGCCGAGATGGCGGCGCCGTTCTTTGATACCGCTGAGATCATCGAGTTGCACCACGACCGCAAGGTCGATGCCCCATCGGGTACGGCGGTGAAGACCGCCGAGCGAATGGGCGCCGCCCGAGGTGGCGAGTTCGGCGAGGATCCGACCACCGACGAGGTCTATGCCGGTGCTCGCGGGGGGCTTGGTCCGAACGGCATCAGGGTGCACTCGGTCCGCATGCGGGGCATGGTCGCGCACCAAGAGGTGATTCTCGGAGCCCAGGGCCAGACCCTGACGATCCGACAGGACAGCTACGACCGCGAGAGCTTCATGCCCGGTGTCATCCTTGCCTGCAAGAAGATTCCAGTCGTGCCAGGCCTGAGTCGCTCCCTCGACCCCTTCCTCGACTGAATCTCGATTGGGGTCAGACCCCAATCGAGATGTGACACCCCTTCGTCATGATGGTCTGATGCCCAGACAACTTCGTCCAGACATCGAAGACGGCCTGTACCACGTGATGAATCGTGGCATCGACCACGGCACCGTGTACTTCCACGACCGAGATCGGATCGAGTTCGGGCAACGCTTGGCCGACGTCCACGATCGCTTCGGAGTGTCGATGTACGCGTACTGCCTCATGGACAACCACTATCACCTTCTCGTCCATTGTCCCGACGGTGGGCTCTCGGAGGCGATGCAACGCATTGGGTCCATCTACACCCGCCGTGTCAACGATCGCCTCGGTCGAGATGGGGCGCTCTTCCGAGGCCGCTTTCATTCCCGCCGAATCGAGTCCGATGAGTACCTGCTCGCCGCTTGCCGGTACATCCATCGCAATGCGCTCGACGTGCCGGGAGTCGCGGACCCATCCGGCTACCGCTGGTCGAGTCATCGGACTTATCTCGGATTTCGTTCGCCGCCGTCGTGGCTACGAACTGGCGAGGTCCTGGAGCACTTCGAATACGATGCAACTGCATTCGATCGATTCGTCCGCAACGAGGCGGGCACGTGTCCGAGCGCTCTGACAATCGCTGAGGTCCGAATGCTGTTCGAGGCGGTCTCGATCGTTCTCGCCGAACGAATGGACTCCTCCGCCGCACCCGCGAACGCACGATCGGTGCTGATCTCGTGGGTTCTCGATCGCTCGCAGACCGATCAGGCATTGGTCGCCGAGATGCTGGGAATGAGCGGCAGCAACGCATGGAGATGTGCTGCATCGCGAGCTCGAAACAAGCTGCGGAGCGATCCGGCCCTCTCGGACGTCGCACGATGCGCAACCGATCTGGTCTTCGCCGGCCGATCTCGATTGGGGTCTGACCCCAATCGAGATGACACCTGTGATCAGAGAGCGGCGAGAGCGGCGTCGTAGTTCGGTTCTTGGGCGATCTCGGCGACGAGCTCGTTGTGCTTGACCGTGCCGTCGGGGCCGATCACCACGACTGCACGGGCGAGCACGCCTTGCAGCTTGCCGTCGGTGAGCGTGACGCCGTAGTCGGCACCGAAGCTGGAGCGGAAGGTCGAGCCGACCTTGACGTTCTCGATGCCCTCGGCACCACAGAAGCGGCCCATGGCGAACGGAAGGTCGGCGGACACGCACACCACCACGGTGTCGTCCATGCCGGCGGCGCGCTCGTTGAACTGGCGAACGCTCGTGGCACATGTCGGGGTGTCGACACTCGGGAAGATGTTGAGGATCACGTTCTTCCCGGCGAACGCCGAGGCGTCGTACTCGCCGAGGTCGGTGCCGACCAGGGAGTAGGCGGGTGCAACTGCACCGATCGCGGGGAGATCTCCGGACGTGTGTACGGGGTTTCCCCCGAGGGTGACTTCAGCCATGGGGTCGTTGTAGCAGCAACAACGCGGAAATGCCCGGGTCAGGCGTTACGAAAGTTCCGGACGTTGACGAGCAGCACGATCGCGACGGAGATGCCGACGGCCCACCACTGGTAGCGCTGCAGCCATTCGAGGAAGTCGACGAGCTGCGACTCGAATGTGCGCGCCAACCACCACATGAGCGCCAGACGCCCGGCGATACCGACCGAGAGCAGCAGCGCCAAGCGAACGGGTGGTGTGCGATGCACACCGCTGAGCGCCGCGACGATGTTCGAGCCGGCGAAGAACGGGATCAGGACCCATTCGGCCTTCGCGAAGCCTCGGTTGAACGAATCGACGGTCTCCGGGTTGACACCCAAGTACTTGCGAAACCATCCGATCGCATCGTCCTGGTACGCCCGTCCAATCAGGTGACACACCATGAACGCGGCCCCGATTCGTGCGAACGCGATCAGCACGTAGGTGCCGACCGGGACGCCGGCCGCGAGCGTCAGTGCCAGATAGCGGTTCCGCGACGACAACATCAGCAACCCCTCGGGATTGGTGTTGACCCACCGGGCCCACACGGCACTGGCGATGTTCGTCGCGATCACGAGCAGCACGAACGCAAGGAGCGTGAGCGGCGCCCAGGCCGGTCGAACGTGCACCGGCTCGGTGGCGTCGATCGCCGCACTCTCGCTCATGCGGCGCTCGCAGGGTTGCTCATGTGGCGAAACGGTACCGCCCCCGTTGGATCGACCGTCGGCGCCGTGCGCTACGTTCGCACTTCATGCAGGGCCTGATGCAAGACGTTCCGCTCGCCATTCCCCACATCTTCGAGCGGGCCGAGAAGTACCACCCGCACAAGGTGATCGTGACCGCCACCGGGTCGGGCCTGCAGAGGACCACGTACGGCGCATGGGCGGAGCGCACCCGCAAGCTCGGCGGCGTGCTCGACGACCTCGGGATCTCCGCCGACGGCCGCGTCGCAACGTTCGCATGGAACACCGCCCGCCACCTCGAGCTCTATTTCGCCGCACCGTGCACCGGTCGGGTGCTCCACACGCTCAACATCCGGCTGTTCCCCGAGCAGCTCACCTACATCGTCAACCATGCCGACGACGAGGTGATCTTCGTCGACCGTTCGCTGCTGGGTCTGCTCGCACCGCTGCTGCCCACGTTCGAGAACGTGAAGCATCTCGTGATGATGGACGACGGAACGGGCGACATCCCCGCCGATCTCGCCGGCCATGAGCTCCTCGACTACGAGGAGCTCCTCGCCGCTGCTGACCCCGTCGAGTTCCACGTCGACGACGAGCATCGGGCAGCGAGCATGTGTTACACGAGCGGCACGACCGGCAATCCCAAGGGCGTCGTGTACACCCACCGGTCGACGTTCCTGCACACCATGGGCGCAATGACCGCCGACAGCCTCGGTGCCCGCGAGAGTGACGTGATCCTCCCGGTGGTTCCGATGTTCCACGCAAACGCATGGGGGCTCGCCCACGCCGCAGTCGCGACGGGCGCAAACCTCGTGATGCCCGGCCCCAACCTCTCAGGTCCAGCGATCGCCGAACTGATCGTGAACGAGAAGGTCACCGTGGCCGCAGGCGTTCCCACGATCTGGATGGCCGTGCTGCCCGAATTGGAGGGCAAGGACACGTCGTCGCTGCGGAGCATCCCGTGCGGAGGCTCGGCGGTGCCGAAGGCGTTGTCCGAGGCGTACCGCGAACAGACGGGTCTGCCCATCTTCCAAGCGTGGGGCATGACCGAGACCAGCCCGATCGCCGCTGTGTGCCGTCTCGACGCCGACCAGGAGCAGCTCCCGCAGGACCAGCAGGCTGAGCTCCGTACGCAGGTGGGTCGCATCGTGTTCGGCGCCGAGTGCCGTGTGGTCGAACCGGGCACGACCAACCCGGTGCCCTGGGATGGCGAGAGCAGCGGTGAGCTGCAGTGCCGGGGCAACTGGATCGCCTCGGACTACTACGACGACGCCCGCTCCCGCGAGAGCTTCACCGACGACGGCTGGTTGAGGACCGGCGACGTCGCCACCGTGAACGAGCGCGGCTTCGTCCGCCTGGTCGACCGGACCAAGGACCTCATCAAGAGTGGCGGCGAGTGGATCAGCTCGGTCGAACTCGAGAACGAGTTGATGGGCCACCCGAAGATCGCCGAGGCCGCGGTGATCGGTGTCGCCCACGAACGCTGGGGTGAGGCGCCGCTCGCGTGCGTGGTGGTCGTTCCCGGCGAGGAACTGACCGAGGACGAGGTTCTCTCGTTCCTCGAGGGCAAGATCGCCAAGTGGCAGATGCCCAAGGGCGTGGTCTGGATCGATGAGGTGCCCAAGACGAGTGTCGGCAAGTTCTCGAAGAAGACCCTGCGCGACGAGTACGCCACGACCCTGATGCCCTGAGCGGGGTTCGAGTCGGCGTTGGGTCAGAGTCGGCCGGCGTCGATGACGCGCTGGAGGAACGCTTGCGTACGCGCCTCTCTGGGTGACTCGAAGATCTGCGACGGTGGGCCTTCTTCGAGGATGCGCCCGCGATGCAGGAAGCAGACCCGGTCGCTGATCTCGCGGGCGAACGCCATCTCGTGGGTGGCGAACAGCATCGTCATACCCGCGGCCTTCAAATTGCGGACCACGTCGAGTACCTCACCGACCAACTCGGGATCGAGCGCCGAGGTGATCTCGTCGAGCAACAGCACCTCTGGGTTCATCGCCAGTGATCGGGCGATCGCCACCCGCTGCTGTTGACCGCCCGACAACTGGTCGGGGTACGCCTCGGCGCGTTCGGTGAGGCCGAGCCGTTCGAGCATCTCGAGGCCGTCTCGTCGTGCCTGCGACTTGTCGGTGCCGAGCACCTTGCGCGGGCCGATGGTGACGTTGTCGATGACGCTCATGTGCGGGAAGAGATTGAAACTCTGGAACACCATGCCGATGCGCCGCCGGATCGGATCGGGATCGAGGCCGGGTTCGGCGATGTCGACACCGTCGAGGAGCACCTGCCCGTCGTCGGTCGGCTCGAGCAGGTTCAGACAGCGCAGCAACGTCGACTTCCCGGAGCCGGAGGCACCGATCAACGTGATCACATCGCCTTCGGCCACGTCGAGGTCGATTCCGTCGAGCACGACCGTCGATCCGAACGACTTGCAGACGCCTCGCATCGAGAGTTTCATCGCGGGAACCGGCGCGCTCGCGGTGTCGTTCATGCGATCGTGGTCGCTCCGGTACGGGCGCGCTGGCGTGCCAGTGCCCAGTCGGCGAGTCGGGTGCAGGGGATGGTGAGTGCGAGGAAGATCAGCGACGCCGCCACGTACGGGGTGAAGTTCGCGTAGGTCGCCTTGTCGATGCCCGCCTGGCGAAGGATCTCGACCGGGCCGATCAGGCTCACGAGCGCCACGTCCTTCTGGAGACTCACGAAGGTGTTCATCAGCGGCGGCACGATCTTGCGGAACGCCTGTGGCAGGACGATCGTGCGCATCGTCTGGCTGCTCGTCATGCCGAGCGAGCGCGCACCGGCACGCTGGCTCTCGTGTACGGCGTCGATGCCGGCCCGGATGATCTCGGCGGTGTACGCCGAATACGACAGCACGAGGGTGACGCTGCCCCAGATGAGCGGGTTCGCCCACTCGCGTGAGAGGCCGAGCGCCGGTACGCCGAAGCCGATCAGGAAAACGAGCAGGATGACGGGGATGCCGCGCAGCACATCGGTGTAGATCACGGCGAACGCACGCAGGGGGAACAGAGCCGGGCTGCGGGTGTTGCGAGCGAGGGCGACCAGCAGCGACACCACCAGGATCGGCGGGGTCGACCACAGCAGGATCCTCACGTCGAGCCAGAACGCATCGAGCAGACCGGGGAACGTGTCGATGAACACGTCACCGTCGAAGAACGCCTGACGGACCCGCTCCCAGCCGGGCGTGAGCGGGATCAGCACGATCAACGCGCCGACCACCACGATGGTGCTGATCGCGGCGACGACGACCGACCGCCGGCGTCGAGCGCGCTCGTAGCGCTCGCGCCGGGTCGGTCGGTCGGGCATCAGTGCAGGAAGAAGTCGGTGCCTGGTCGGGTCACTCGACCGTGATCACCGGCGCACCGGTGAAGTCCGAGAGCCATTCCTGGGTGATCGCATCGAGTTCGCCGTTCTCGGTGAGCGTCGTGATCGCAGCGTCGACGCATGACGTCAAGGCGCTGTCCTTCTCGAGGACGAAGCCGAACTGATCGGTCGTGCCGCCGGCGTCGGCGGGGAACTGGCCGACGACGGCGCTGCCCTCGATCTCCACACCCGACACGAACAGCGCGGTCGGCAGGTCGAAGACGGCAGCGTCAATCTGGTTCGCTTCGAGCGCGGCCTTGGCGCCGACGTTGTCGTCGTACACGAACGGTTCCTGGGTGGGCTGGATGACGTCGGTGATGAACGCCAGGCTGGTGGTGCCGACCTGGGCGCCGAACTTGACGTCCTTGAGGTCGGCAACGGTGGTCGCCCCCTCCGCCGAGGAGCCTTCGAGGGCGACGATGGCCTGGTTGCTCGTGAAGTACGGCAGCGAGAAATCGATGTTCTCGGCTCGTTCGGGAGTGATCGAGTACTGCTGGAGGTTCATGTCGAACGACTTCGCGCCGGGCTGGATCGCCTCGTCGAACGTGGTGCGCGTCCAGACGACGGCGTCGCCCTCGTAGCCCATCTCGGCGGCGACGGCATACGCGACGGCAGCTTCGAATCCTTCGCCGGTCTCCGGGGCGTCGTCGATCACCCACGGGTAGAAGGCAGGTTCCCCGGTGGCGATGGTGAGGACACCCTCGTCGATCGTGGCCGCGCAGTCTCCTGCGGCGTCGCCGTCGGCGGCGGCGGCTGTGGTGTCGGTCACGCCGGAGTCGACGGGAGCGTCGGATGCGGCATCGGTGGTGTCCGATGCGTCGCTGGAATCGTCGTCACTGCCGCACGCGGCAAAGACGAGGGCGCCGACGGCGATGGCCGGGATGATCCGGCGCAGGGCGGGGGAGCGTCGCATGATGTTCTCCTTCAGGTTGTTGTTCACGCACCGGAGAAACTACTGCCTGGCTTGACTTCGCACGCCGTTCATCACGGGCATACCTTCCGTTCGTGGCCCGCCGATCGACGACCGATCTCGTCCGTGTGACGCTGGTCGTACTGGTCGGCGGCGTCCTGGCGGGAGCGGTGTGGTTCCAACGCAACACGATCGGCGAGGCCGTCGGCGAGATGCGTTCACTGTCGGTCGGTGTCGTGGCCGTCCTGGTCGGGCTGGGCGTCGTCGAACGCGCAAGTCGGGCCGGCATCGTGCAACGGCTGCTCGGCACCACGTCGTTCCTGCGTTCGCTGACCATCCACGACGTCGGCACCGCCGCCAGCAAGGGAGTGCCACTCGGCGGGCCATTGGGCACCGGGCTGCGTTGGTCGATCGCCCGTGACGCGGCGGTTCCCAACACGACCTTCACGTCGATGCTGGTCGCGTACGGGGTCGCCACGACGTTCGTCACGTGGATCTTGCCCTTGGGTGTGTTGCTGGTGGACATCACGCAGCGATCGCCCACGACGACCGACCTCGCGATGCTCGGCGCGTGTGCCGTGGTGGTCACGGGTTCGGCGTTGTTCTGGGCGGTGGTACTCCGATCCGAGCGCGTCACTGCCTGGCTGGTCGCGGTGGTGCGAAAACTGGCCGATCGTGCCATCGTGCGGAGGCCGTCGTTGGCCGGCCGGATGGCATGTCACGACCTTGGCGCGGGTCTGCTCGAGGTGCGAGCCTCCCTGCGGGCGGTTGCGATGCGCCCCTTCGGGTTGCTGGCGAGCACCGCTCTCGCGCAGTCGATCGGTGCGATCATCCTGCTCGTCGCGCTGCGGGGGCTCGGCGTGGGTGATGAACTGGGTCTGATCGAGTTCGCCCGCGTGTACTTCGTGGTCACGCTGCTCAGTTCGTTCGTCCCGGTTCCCGGCGGCGTCGGCGTGGTCGAAGCCGGGCTGACCGGTGCGCTCGTCGCTGCGGGTGTGGACGCACCGTCGGCGCTCGCAGGCGTCCTCGTGTACCGGCTGCTCACCTATGTCGTCCCGATCACCCTGGGTGCGGTGCTGTACGTCGCGTGGCGCGTCGAGGTGGCTCGCCGCGATCCCTTCGAGCGGCTCGGGACAGAAATGATCCGTGGAGCAGTCGGCCGGGCCCACGGGTCGTCTCGAACCGAACTGCACGAAGTGGCGGTCATCGAATAGGTTGCGGTCCGTGAATCGTGTGACGACCGCCCGACAGCCCTGCACCCCGCCGGGGCGGTGTCGCTGATGTCGCGCTTCGGTCGAGTCCTCACTGCCATGGTCACCCCGTTCGGCGACGACGGCGCACTCGATGTCGACGCAGCGGTGGCGCTGGCCAAGTGGCTGGTCGAGCAGGGCAACGAGGGCCTCGTGGTGTCGGGCACGACCGGGGAATCGCCCGTGTTGTCGATCGACGAGAAACTCACGCTGTTCGAAGCGGTCGTCAACGCCGTGACGGTCCCGGTGATCGCTGGCACGACCGGGTCGAACACGTTGCACGACATCGGCCTCACCGAGGAGGCGGGGCATCTCGGGGTTGCCGGCATCCTGGGCGTCTGCCCGTACTACAGCCGACCGTCGCAGGCCGGCCTGGAGACGCACTTCCGGGCGATCGCCGCGTCCACCGACCTACCGGTGGTGCTCTACGACATCCCCAAGCGCACCGGCCGCAAGATCGAGAGCACCACGATCGTTCGTCTCGCCAATGACGTGGCGAACATCGTTGCCCTCAAGGACGCTGCCGGGAACCCGGGTGCCACCGCCGCGGTCGCAGCGAACAGCCCCGACGGCTTCGAGATCTACTCGGGTGACGACTCGATGACGCTGCCGTTGCTGGCAGTCGGAGCTGTCGGAGCAATCGGGGTGGCCACTCACTGGTGCACACCCGACCACGTCGAGATGTTCAACGCTTGGGGACGCGGCGACCCAGCGGCGGCCCGGCAGATCAACGCTCGCCAGTGCGAGAGCTACGAGTTCGCGAACACCGAGGCTGCTCCGAACCCGGTACCGTCGAAGGCGATGCTGAGAGCACTTGGTCATGCTGTCGGGGAATGCCGGTCTCCGATGGGCCCCACTCCCCACGGACTCGAAGACGCCGCCCGCGGCGTGTACGACCGTCTGGTCGCCGCCCGTGGCTGAGCGCACGCCGCCCGGCTCCACCAACTCGAAGGTCCCCGTTCGGATCATCTTCCTCGGTGGCCTCGGTGAGATCGGCCGGAACTGCATGGCGATCGAGCAGGGCGCGGCAGACGATCCCGACCGCACGATCATCCTCATCGACTGTGGGTTGATGTTCCCCGACGCCAACATGCACGGCGTCGACCTGATTCTGCCCGACTTCACCTATTTGCGTGAGAACGCAGCGCGGATCTCGGCGCTGGTACTCACCCACGGCCACGAGGATCATGTGGGCGCCATCCAGTACCTGCTGCGCGATCACGACGGCATCGGCGATCTGCGCAGCGACCCGTTGCCGATCTACGGAGCTGCGCTCACCCTCGGGTTGGCGCGCAACCGCATCGAGGAAGCCGGGTTGCTCCCCAAGACCGACATGCGCAAGGTTGCCGACGGCGAGACGGTCGAGATCGGCTCGCTGGCCGTCGAGTTCATTCCGGTCACCCACTCGGTGCCGCACGCTCACGCCATTGCGGTGCACACCACGCAAGGTGTGGTGTTGCACTCGGGTGACTACAAGATCGATCTCACCCCGGTCGACTCGCGTCGCACCGACCTGGCCCGGCTGGGCCAGTTGGCGAAGGATCCCGGCATCCGACTGTTGATGAGTGACTCGACCAACGCCGAAGAGGCGGGGTACTCGCCGAGCGAGACCACGGTCGGATCGGTCCTCACCGGGCTGTTCGCGGCCCACCGCGATCGCCGAATCGTCACGGCGAGTTTCGCCAGCCACCTGCACCGCATCCAGCAGATCGCCGACGCCGCGATGGCCGACGGCCGCAAGATCGCCACGCTCGGCCTGAGCATGAAGAAGAACATCCGGCTCGGGCGTGAGCTGAAGGTGCTCGACATCCCCGAGTCGGCGATCATCGACATCGAGGAGATCGACAAGTACCAGCCGGGTCAGATCTGCATCATCTCCACCGGGTCGCAGGGCGAGCCGATGTCGGCGCTGGGGTTGATGGCGCGAGGCGAGAACAAGTGGCTCAAGCTCGGCGAACACGACACCGTCGTGTTGTCGAGCCATGCGATCCCGGGCAACGAGGGCAACGTCAACGCCGTCATCGACGGGCTGATCCGGATGGGCGCCGAGGTGATCCACTCGGGAATCCTCGACGTGCACGCAACCGGTCACGCCCAGGCCGACGAGATCAAGACTTACCTGTCGATCGTGAACCCTGAGTGGTTCGTGCCGATCCATGGCGAGTACCGCCACATGGTCGCCAACGCGAAACTCGGCGAGCTGATGGGCGTGCAGCGCGACCGGGTGTTGCTGTGTGAGGACGGCGACGTGTTGGAGCTGAGTGCCAAGGAGCTTCGCCCGATCGGTCGTGTGCCGTCCGGCTACCTGTACGTCGACGGCATCGTCGGCGACGTCGGCCAAGGCGTGCTGCGCGACCGCCAGAAGCTGGCCGAGGAAGGCGTGGTCGTCGTGGTGGTCACGGTCGACATCCAGACCGGCAAGGTGCTGGTCGGTCCCGAGATCATCACCCGCGGCTGGGTGTACGCCCCCGAGGCCGAGGACCTCCTCGACGAAGCGTGCGACGCCGTCGCAGACGCGGTCGAGAAATCGCTGAGCAAGGGCGTGCGCGACGTCGAGGCGCTCGAGCGCGACGTCCGCCGCGCTGCCGGCAAGTTCGTCAGTGAACGCACCAAGCGCCGGCCGATGATCGTGCCGGTCGTCATGGAGGCCTGATTGGCGCGGTGGTCGGTCGTGGTTGCCGTCGGCATGATCGTGGCGGTCGGCACGGCGTGTGGCGGCAACGACGATGGAGATGCGGCCGGCGGCGACTCGTTCGTGTCCGACATCCGCCCGGCGATCGAGGCCGTCGAAGCCGAACTCGGCGCCGGTCAGGTGTTCTTCGAGGTCACTGCGAGTCGACAGGTGACCAACCTGTTCGTCGCCGTCGATGACACCACGGCAGCAGTGCCGTACGTGTTCCTCGACGGCGAACTGCAGCCGCCTGCGCCGAAGCTGACCGGAGCGTCCGGGTTCACGTTCGCGGCCGACGTCGTCGACTTCGATGAGGATTCGATCCTCGTGGCGGTGAGCGACGAGCTGCCGGACTCCACGATCGAAGCGCTCAGCATCGAGGGTGGCGCCAATGGATCGGTGCGCTATGTCGTCTCCACGCTGTCTCCCGGGGGTGGACGACTCGATGTCACCGTTGCTCCCGACGGCACCGTCTTGGAAGTCGATCCCGTCTGACCGCCGTGTCGAAGGGTGTTCGGACACGAGGCGTCACGACCTGGTCGTGGGGGCCCGGTGGAGGGGGTCACGGTCGGGGGTGACAGCCCATTGGTACCGTGTACGACGTCATGTCCACCTGGGGTCCGTCCAAGAAGCGATCGTCGCCGCCGAGCAAGACGTCCGCGTCCAAGAAGCGCTCGACCACCGCGGCGAAACCCGCCGCCAAGGGGGGCGCCAGGGCGACTCCGGCCGGCACAACTGCGTCCGGTAGAGCATCGGGCAAGACCACGTCGAAGCGCTCCAAGCCCGGCAGCGTCGACGACCTCACCCCACCGGAAGGCTCGAGCTCGCGGCGTGACCAGGCTCAGGCCGATCTTCGCGATGCCGTCGGCGGACGGGAACACGAATTCGCCGGACTCGGCCTCATCGGTCTGGCCATCCTCTTGGGCCTCGCGGTCTATCTGAACCTTGCGGGCCCCTTGGGTCGAGGGATCGAGACGCTCGCCGGTTGGCTGTTCGGACTCGGCCGGTACGCAGTCCCCGTCGTCCTCGTCGCAATCGGCGTGTCGCTGCTGCGCAAGGGACGATCTGCCAGCCCGTTCCAGCTGGTCGTCGGCTGGTCGGTCATGTCGCTGTCGGTTCTCGGGCTGTTGCAGGTCGCTCGTGGCGCCGAACGGCTGGCCGACGCCTCCGATGGCATCGACGACGCGGGCGGTTGGATCGGCGCCATCGTCGGTACCCCACTCGAAGCGCTGCTCGCCACCGCTGGCGCCGCAGTGGTGCTCGTTGCTGCGTTCACCGGCGGGGCGCTGTTGGTCACGCGTACCTCGATCAAGACCTTCGCCCAGCAGACCGGTGGGTTCCTGCGAGCGGTCGCCGCTCCGCTCGGCCGTGCAGCCAAGTCCGGCATCAGCAACATCTCCACCCTCAATAGTGACCGTGACGCAGCATCGGCTGCGGGTTCGGGGTCCGGCGACGGGCTCGGTCACGCCGGCCAAGCATCGTCAGTAGCGCCTGGGCTGTACGACTTCGCGGCGGAAGGCGACGACCTCGCCGCAGGATCGCAACCTACGACGACCCGTCGCACGAAGAAACCGAAGTTCGAAACCGGGAGCCAGCCCGGCGCTGCGGTGGTCGGCGACGGCGCCAAGGTGGGCGAGTGGGTGCTGCCGCCCATGACGTTCCTCGACCGGCCCGGCGAACAGACCATCGACCGCAAGGCAGTCGAAGCACGCGGTCAGATGCTGCACGAGTCGCTGGCATCGCACGGCGTCGAGACCACCCTGCTCGGCATGACGGTCGGCCCGACGGTCACCCGTTACGAACTCGAACTCGGGCCCGGCGTGAAGGTTGCCCGGGTCACCAGCCTGCAGAAGGACATCGCGTACGCAATGGCGGCGGTCGACGTGCGCATCCTGGCCCCGATCCCCGGTCGTTCGGCGATCGGCGTCGAGGTGCCGAATCATCAGCGCCAGCTCGTCGCGCTCGGTGACCTGCTGGCCTCGCCCGAGGCGGTCAAGGCCAGCAATCCCCTCGACGTGGCGATCGGCAAGGACATCGCCGGCAAGGCGGTGTTCCTCGACCTCGCCGCCACGCCGCACATGTTGATCGCCGGTGCCACCGGTGCGGGAAAGTCGAGTGGCATCAACTGCATCATCACGTCGCTGCTGATGCGCACGACCCCCGACGACGTGCGGTTGATCCTCATCGACCCGAAGCAAGTCGAGATGGGCCAGTACGCCCGGCTTCCGCATCTGCTCACCCAGCCGGTGACCAACCCCAAGAAGGCGGCCAATGCGCTGGGGTGGGCGGTCAAGGAGATGGAACGGCGCTACGACGTGCTGTCCGAGCTGGGCTACCGCGACATCACCGGCTACAACAAGGCCTTCGCCAAGGGGCAGATCCAGCCGCCGCTCGGCTCCGAAATCGACTACGAGCATCTCCCGTACATCGTGGTGGTGGTCGACGAATTGAACGACCTGATGATGGTCGCCGCCCGCGACGTCGAGGAGTCGATCACCCGCATCGCTCAGAAAGCTCGCGCCGTCGGTATCCACCTGATCGTCGCCACGCAGCGCCCGTCGGTGAACGTGATCACCGGTGTGATCAAGGCGAACATCCCGGCTCGGATGGCGTTCGCCGTGTCGAGCCTCACCGACAGTCGCGTGATCCTCGATCAACCCGGTGCCGAGAAGCTGGTCGGCAAGGGAGACATGCTGCTGCTGCCGGGCAACTCGTCGGTCGCCAACCGCATCCAGGGATCGTTCGTCAGTGAGGACGAAGTCCGCCAGGTCGTCGCCCACTGGCGGGTCCAGTCGCCCGAACCGATCTACTCCAACGACGTCGAATCCGGCGGCGACGGCGGAGGCGACCGCGATGGCGGACCAAGCGGCTCGTCGGGGCAGTCGTCGCTCGTTCCACCACGTCCTGGTGGCCTGATGGGAACGAGTGCGTCGGGCACGGGCGGCATGGCATCGATGGACGACCTCGACGTCACCTCCGACGCCAACTCGTTCTCCGCCGGTGACGACGACGAGGACACCGCAATGATGCGCCAGGCGATGGAACTGGTCGTTCGCAGCCAGCTCGGCTCGACCTCGATGTTGCAACGCAAGCTCAAGGTCGGTTTCGCCCGTGCTGGTCGAATCATGGACCTGCTCGAGCAGCGGGGTGTCGTCGGACCGAGCGAAGGCTCCAAGGCCCGCTCGGTGCTGATGACGGTGGAGGAGTTCGAGCTCCTCCAACAGAACGGCCAGGTCTGACCCAACCTCCCGACGCTTCTCGTGAACAAGTTGCGTAGCTATGACGCATCTTGTTCACGAGAAGCCGTTGGCTGGGTGCTGGGAGGCCCGGTCCTGGCAACATGACGCGATGGACCAGCCGAACGTCACCGCATTCACCCCCGAGCTGACCGAGGTCGCGAGCGGCCTCGAGTTCCCCGAGGGGCCGATCTGGATGTCCGATGGTTCGATCGTGCTGGTCGAGATGTTCGGACCACGATTGACCAGGGTGCATCCCGATGGCACCACAGAAACGATCGCCGACATCCCCGGCGGCCCGAACGGTGCCGCCGTCGGGCCCGATGGCGCGTTCTATCTGTGCAACAACGGTGGTTCGTTCACCCCCGTCGATCTCGGCGGCATGATGCTGCCCACAGGTGGTTTCGACGCCGATCACTATCTCGGCGGTCGGATCCAGCGTGTCGATGCGCACGACGGCACGATCACCGACCTCTACACCGAGTGTGACGGACAGTCCCTCCGGGGCCCCAACGACCTGGTGATGGACGGTCACGGCGGGTTCTGGTTCACCGACCACGGCATCCGTGACGAACACGCCCGCACCGCGGATCTCACCGGCGTGTACTACGCCCACGCTGATGGTTCCGGCATCGTCGAGGCCGTGTTCCCGACCGACTCGCCGAACGGCATCGGCATGTCGCCCGACGCCAACACGCTGTACTGGGCCGAAACGCACACCGGCCGCTTGTTCCAGCGCTCGATCACATCACCCGGTGAACTCGCACCCTCCAACCTGCTCGATCCCGGCGTGCTGTACGGGTTTCCCGGCTACCAGTTCCTCGACTCCCTCGCCGTCGACGGTGAGGGCTGGGTGTGTGTCGCAACGATCTTCAACGGGGGCATCACGGCGATCTCTCCCGACGGATCCCAGGTCGAGCACTACGCCACCGGCGACCTGCTCACCACGAACATCTGCTTCGGCGGCGACGATCTGCGTACCGCGTACGTGACGTGTTCGAGTACCGGGCGACTCGTGTCGTTCCCGTGGCCCCGACCCGGTCTGCGCCTCGCCCACCAGTGATCTCGGTCATCGATCTGAGCGACTTCGTCGGCGGCTCGACCGACCAGCGAGGCGCCGTGGGTGAGGCGATCGACCGGGCATGTCGCGATGTTGGCTTCTTCACCCTGATCGGACACGGAGTCGATTCGGCGCTGCTGGAGGAGCTCCACAGGTTGGCCCTCGCGTTCTTCGACCTCCCGCTGGAGGCTCGGCTCGCCGTCGCAATGCCTGAACCCGGGTACCCGTACGGCTACAGCCCGTTGCAGGCAGAGGCGCTCAACCGCTCGCTCGGCGGTGAGGCACCGCCCGACCTGAAGGAGACCTTCAACGTCGGACCGATCGACCCGCCACTTCGACCCCTCGATGAGATGGTCGACCCCGACGAGCGTGCGGTGTACGCGCGGAACCTGTGGCCGCCGGCACTCCCGGAACTCCGTCCGGCGGTCGAGGCGCACTATCGGGCGATGGCCTCGCTGTCGGCGACGCTGATGGAGGCCTTCGCTGTGGCGCTCGGCTTGGCCGACGATGCGTTCGCCCGGCACATCGACCGTCACGGATCGGCCCTGCGACTCGCCCATTACCCCGACGTCGAAGCGGGGTCCACGGTCGCAAGCCTTCGGGCAGGCGCTCACACCGACTACGGCACGCTGACGATCCTGTGGACCGATGGCGCGCCGGGTCTGCAGGTCGAGTCGGTCGACGGCAGTTGGTGCGACGTGGAGCCGGTCGAGGGTGGGCTGATCGTGAACCTCGGCGATCTGATGCAGCGTTGGACCAACGACCGGTGGTGTTCGACGATGCATCGTGTCGTGCCCGGCGCTCCAGGACGCAGGTTGTCGATCCCGTTCTTCCACAACGCGAACTGGGATGCGCGCATCGAGTGCATCATCGACGACGGTGAAACAGCACGTCACGAGCCCACCACGGCCGGACGTCACCTGATGGAGAAGTTCCGCTCGACCCAGGCCTGAGACGTCGTCCCGCTCGTGGCGGAGGAGGCCGGGTAGCGTGGACGACCGTGTCCCAGCGGTTCTACATCGAGACGCTCGGCTGCCCGAAGAACGACGTCGACTCCGACAAGCTGGTCGGCGCGCTCCTCGCGGACGGCATGGAGCCCACCGATGACGCTGCCCTCGCGGACCTCGTGGTGGTCAACACCTGTGCCTTCATCGACGATGCCCGTCGTGAGTCGATCGACACGATCCTGGCGCTCGACGAACAACGAGCGGACGGCTCACGTCTCGTCGTCACCGGCTGTATGGCCGAGCGCTATGGCGACGAACTCGCGGCCGAACTCCCCGAGATCGATCTCGTCGCCGGCTTTGGGCAGGCGTTCAACGTCACTCCTGCCGAGCGTGACGGCACAGAGGTGCCGCATGGAACTGCGTCCAGACGCAAACTGATTCCGGTGTCGTCGACGCCGTTGCCCGAGTTCGATCTCCTGAACCTGCCCCGGCCCAAGTCGGCGGTCCCGTGGGCCTACGTCAAGATCGCCGAGGGATGCGACCGCTCGTGCGGGTTCTGCGCGATCCCGAGCTTCCGGGGCCCACAGCGCAGTCGCGACATTGCCGCGATCCTCACCGAGGTGGATCAGCTCGAGGCCCGTGAGATCGTGCTCGTTGCCCAAGACCTGGCGTCGTACGGAAAGGATCGTCCGGGCGATCTGGGCGCCGGATCGATCGTGCCGCTCGTGAGAGCTGTGGCTGACGAGGTCGATCGGGTGCGGTTGCTGTACCTGTACCCGAGCGACCTGAGCGACGAGTTGATCGACGTGATCTGTGGCTCCGGCGTTCCCTATTTCGACCTGTCACTGCAACACGTCAGCAAGTCGTTGCTGCGTCGGATGCGTCGCTGGGGCGACGGCCAGCGGTTCCTCGATCGGATCGCCGACATTCGCGACCGCGAGCCCGACGCAGCGTTCCGCAGCAACTTCATCGTCGGCTACCCCGGTGAGACCGAAGCCGACCACGACCAGCTCCTGCACTTCGTCGAGGAGGCGCAGCTCGACTGGTGCGGATTCTTCTCGTACAGCCGCGAGGAGGGTACCTATGGGGCCGGTCTCGACGGCGAGGTCGACCCGGCGCTCATGAACGAGCGGCTGGCCGAGCTGCGCGAGATGCAGGACGACATCACGGCGTCGCGGCGAGATGCGTTGATCGGCTCGACGCTCGAGGTGCTCGTCGACACGGCCGGTGTGGCACGAAGCCACCGGGAGGCCCCCGAGATCGACGGGATCGTCCACGTCGACCTCGCGCTGGCGCCTGGAGAAATCGTCTTGGTCGACATCGTCGATGCCCTCGGACCCGACCTCGTCGCCACGGGGGTCGCCGCCGCAACACTCGAGGCGGTCGGGTGACCGTCCCGCCCGACAAGCTCGCCACCTGGGCCAACGCCATCACCGTCGGGCGGCTCCTACTGTCGCCGCTGATGTTCTGGGCGATCCCGAACGATGACCAGGGCGCATGGATTGCGGTCGGGTTGTGGTTCTTGCTCTGCGCGAGCGACGGAATCGACGGCTACATGGCACGCCGCCACGGCACCACATCAGCTGGGGCATTCCTCGATCCGTTGGCCGACAAGGTGCTCGTGCTGGGCGCGATGTTCACCTTGGTGAGCACCGGTGTGTTCTGGGTGTTGCCAGTGATCATCATCGCTGCTCGCGAGTTCACCATCAGCGTGTACCGGGTGCTCGTCGGTGGCAAGGGCATCAGCGTGCCGGCATCGAAACTGGCGAAGTACAAGACCATCACCCAGCAGTTCGCCGTGGCGTTCGCGCTCTTCCCCCCGACTGCGCTCGATGCGACCTGGCTGTGGAACTCGCTCTTGTGGATCGCTGTCGTGTTGACGCTGATCAGCGGCGGCCAGTACCTGTGGCGTGCCCGCCAGGCGGGTGCCGCCCCATCGGTGCCCATGAGCCTCGACCAGGTGGGTTGAGTGGCGCTGCGCTGCGACGTTCTCGCCGTCGGTACCGAGCTGTTGCTCGGCCAGATCATCGATTCCAACTCGGCGTGGATGGGCGGTGAACTCGCTGCCAACGGCATCGATTCTCTCGTGCAGGTCAAGGTCGGCGACAACGTCGGTCGGATCGAGGCGCAGCTTCGGCGTCTGCTCGAGCAGGCCGACGCCGTCATCATGTGCGGAGGACTGGGTCCGACCCATGACGACCTCACCCGTGACGCGATCGCCGCAGTGATGGGTGTCGACCTGGTGCTCGATGACGCCGTGGCCGACGTGATCCGCAAGATGTTCGAAGCCCGAGGTCGGCGAATGGCGGAGAACAACCTCCGCCAGGCAATGGTGCCCGTCGGTGCGGCGATCATCCCGCAGACCCGGGGCACCGCCCCGGGCCTCATCTGCCCGGTCACCGTCGGCGGTGTCGGCAAGGTGGTGTACGCCGTGCCGGGCGTGCCGCACGAGATGTACGACATGATGCAGCGTTCGATCCTGCCCGACTTGCGCCGACGCAGCGGAGAGGACTCGGTGATCCGGAGCCGCGTGCTGCGCACGTGGGGTGAGAGCGAGAGCGGCCTCAACGAACGACTCGACGACGTGATCGAGCAGCTCGACGGACCGGACACGCCGACACTGGCGTTCCTCGCCAGCGGGTGGGAAGGGCTGAAGGTTCGTCTCACCTCGAAGACGCCGAGCGGCGCCGAGTGCGACGAACAGCTCGACCACTGGGAGCAGGTGGTCCGAGCCGAGCTGGGCGATCTCGTCTTCGGCACGGACGACGACACGATGGAGTCCGTCGTGCTCGACGCCTGCCGCGAGCGGGGTCTGACGATGGCCACCGCCGAGTCCGTCACCGGCGGTCTCGTGGGTGCTCGCTTGACGGCGATTCCGGGGGCCAGCATGGTGTTCCGTGGGGCGATCGTGAGCTATGCCACCGACGTCAAGCAGCAACTGCTCGGTGTGGGGGAGGGGCCGGTGGTCAGCGAAGCCGCAGCCCGCCAGATGGCCCACGGCGTCCGAGAGCGGCTGGGCGCCGACATCGGGCTGTCACTCACCGGTGTCGCCGGCCCCGACGAACAGGACGGCCAGCCGGTCGGCACCCTCTACGTCGGCATGGTCGGCCCCGGGTTCGACGAAGTGCGCCACGTTCGTCTGCCCGGCCAACGCGAACAGATGCGCCAGTTCGCAGTGATCTCCTCTCTGGGTTTCCTGCGCTCGCAGCTTGCCCTCGGGTAGCGTCGTGCGCAGGCCCCTGTAGCTCAGCTGGACAGAGCAAGTCCCTTCTAATGACAAGGTCGCAGGTTCGAATCCTGCCGGGGGCGCCAACGGGACGTCGAGAAGTCTCTTCTCATGACAAGGTCGCAGGTTCGAATCCTGCCGGGAGCGCTGTATCCTGGACCGCCGCTGCGTCGACCGTGATTCGATGCCGTACCACCCCCGATCAGACGAGGTTCTGCGTGAAGTTCAAGAAGGGCGAAACCGTCATCTATCCCCAGCACGGCGCGTGCGTGGTGCAAGGGACCAAGAAGATGGAGTTCTTCGGCGAGAAGCAGGAGTACCTGATCTTGAAGACGGTCATCAACGAGATGACGCTCAAGGTGCCGATCTCGAGCACCGACGAGGTCGGGGTACGTCCGCCGGTGTCGGCCGACGAACTCGAAGACCTGGTGGCCGTGCTCGCCAAGCCCGACCCTCGCGTGCCGTCCAACTGGAGCCGTCGCTTCAAGAACCACCAGGAAAAGCTCAAGAGCGGCGACGTGTATCAGGTCGCCGAGGTGGTCCGGAACCTGGCCGCTCGCAACCGCGACGCGTCGCTGTCGGCTGCCGAGCGCACGATGTATGAACGGGCCCGCGTGAACCTGATCTCCGAGATCTCACCGGCGCTCAAGGTGTCGGCCGAAGACGCCGAGGCCTACCTCGACGATGCGCTCGCCAAGGGCGTGCTCAAGGCACCCGCCGCAGAGGCCAAGAAGAAGAAGTGACTCAGAGGGTGAAGCGGACCGTCACCGGAAGGTGATCGCTGATCGCTGCCCAACTCGCTCCGCCCGAAGGAACCGACACCGTCACATCGTGCGCTCCGGCCGGGAGCAACACGTGGTCGAGGAGCTGGGTCGGCGCGTCGGACGGGTTGCTCATCGAGGGCACCTCATGCTCGAACCCCGGCAACATTTCGATGATCGACGGGTCGCCCGCGTCGTTGAAGTCGCCGGCAACGATCGCAGGCGGATCGTCTCCGATGGCGGCCACCAGTTCGCTCACGCGGGCCGCCTCGACGAGGCGAACGGCAGGGTCGCGGGGCGAGAGATGCAGGTTGTAGATCATCAGCATCGATCGGTCGGCCCGGCCCACCAGACCCCACTGGGTGATCCGACGACGCCAGCTTCGCATCGGCTGCTTCTCTGACACCTCGGTGTGTCCGACGGCATCGAGCAGATGCGGGGTCATGATCGCCATCCCCTCCGCTCGCCAGGGCATCAGTCTCGTGTACGGATAGTGCTTGACCACCCACGAGTACCGCATCTGCATCGACGTGGCCAGCGCCGCAGCCTGTCGCTTGCGGATCTCTTGCAGCGCGACCACATCGGGGGTCTCGCCAAGGATCGCGGCTGCCTGCGAGTCGACCTCCGGACGGGCTGATCCGTGCACGTTCCAGGTGAGCACCGTCCAGCCGGCGGCTGAGCCAGGCGGCCCATCGGGTTGTTCAGCGGACATGTCGCCGAGTGTCGCATGTCGTCGTGGCAGACTCGGCGATCATGAGCAACGTCGCATTTCTCGGTCTCGGTGTCATGGGAGCGCCCATGGCACGACACCTCGCACAGGCCGGCCACCACGTCGTGGTCTACAACCGCACGGCAGCCAAGTCATTGGCCTGGGTGGCGCTCAACGGTAATGAGGCGGCGCCGACACCGGCCGAGGCAGCCGATGGCGTTGACATCGTGGCACTGTGCGTCGGGAACGACGACGATGTCCGCGAAGTCGTGCTCGGTCCGAATGGCGCGCTCGCTGCGATGGCCGCCGGGTCGATTCTGATCGATCACACCACGTCGTCGGCAGGTCTGGCTCGTGAATTGTCTGCCGCCTGCGTCGAGCGCGGCGTCGGATTCGTCGACGCACCGGTGTCAGGCGGCCAGGCGGGTGCCGAGAACGGCCAGCTCACGGTGATGTGCGGATCTGACGATACGGATGTGTTCGAACGGGCACAGGCAGCGATCGACGCCTACGCAAAATCGTGTGTGCTCCTCGGGCCGGCGGGCGCGGGGCAGCTCACCAAGATGGTCAACCAGATCTGTATTGCCGGGCTGCTGCAAGCACTTGCCGAGGGCGTCAACTTCGCCAAGTTGGCGGGGCTCGACGTCGAGCAGGTCGTTGACGTGATCGGCAAGGGCGCAGCCCAGAGCTGGCAGATGGACAACCGTGCGCGAACGATGGCCGCCGGCCAGTTCGAGTTCGGCTTCGCGGTCGAGTGGATGCGCAAGGATCTCGGCATCGTGCTCGACGAAGCCGATCGAAACGGAGCTCGACTCCCGGTCACCGCGCTGGTGGACCAGTTCTACAAAGACGTCGTCGCGAGAGGCGGCGACAGGTGGGACACCAGCAGCCTCATCCGCCTGCTCAGCTGACGAGGTGATGTTCGATCATTGCTCCGACAGTGCGGTGGCGAGCGCATCGATGATGCGGTCGACCTGTTCGTCGGTGGTGACGAACGGCGGGCAGAACGTGACGGTGTCGGTCCCGATCGCTCGGGTGACCACACCGAGTTCCAACATCCGGTCGCGCATCACCATGGCGTTCTGGTCGGGGCGCATTGCTGCGCCGAAGATCGCAACTTCGCCACGCAGGTGAGCGAACGCACCGTCGGTCTCGAGTGAGCGCAGCCCCGATTCGAGGCGGGCACCCATCTTCACCACGCCCTCGAGCAAGCCCTCGCGTTCGATGATGTCGATGTTCGTGAGGGCTGCGGCGCATGCCGCCGGGTGGCCGGAGTAGGTGTACCCGTGACGCAGGATGAAGTCGGGATCTGCTTCGAGCGCCTCACGCGTTTGCCTGCCGACGATCACGCCACCGAGGGGTTGATACCCAGACGTCACGCCCTTGGCGAACGTGGTCAGATCGGGTGTGACGCCGTATCGGTCTGCGCCGAACCACGTGCCCATCCGTCCGAACCCGGTGATCACCTCGTCGAAGATCAGCAACGCGCCGTGCTGGTCGCACAAGCGCCGCGTCTCGGCGAGGTACCCGTCGACCGGTGGGTAGACGCCGGCTGCACCCTGCACCGGTTCGGTGATCACCGCGGCGAGCCGATCGCTGTGCTCGGCCATCAACACCGACAGCGCCTCGATGTCATCGCTCGGCACCTGCACGACGTCGGCCAGCAGCTCGCCGTATCCCTCGCGATTCAGGACGATGCCCTGCGCGCTCGTACCGCCGTAGTTGGTGCCGTGATAGCCCCGCACCCGCGAGATGATCAACCGGCGCTCGGGGTGCCCTGCCTGCACGTGCGTGAGTCGGGCGAGTTTCATCGCGGAGTCGACCGCCTCGGAGCCTGATCCGGCGAAGAACACCCGAGCATCGGGCATCGGCGTCAGCGCCACGATCCGTTCGGCGAGGGCGTCGGCTGGCGCATTGGTGAACGGATCGAAGCACGAGTACGCCTCGAGCGTGGAGATCTGTGCAGCAACTGCGTCGGCGATCTCGCCACGACCGTGGCCCACCTGGCAGTACCAGAGGCTCGCCATCGCGTCGACGTACTCCTTGCCGTCGGCGTCCCAGAGCAGCGAGCCCTCACCCCGTGCGATGGTGGTGAACTGTTCGCGTGTCGGCTTTGCGAATGGGTGGAGGAATGCGCCGGGCATGGTCACATTCTGTCAGTCAATGATGCCAGCGCCCGTGCGCATTCGATCACTGTGGCAAAGTCAGGTGATGAGCACACCGTTTGCACAGGCCGCTGCCCGGGTCAGCGCAGGGAGCGACCATCATGTCGAAGCGGCCCAGCTCGTCGCGCAGATGACCCTCGACGAACGCCTTGGCTGCCTCGACGGCGACACACCGTTCTGGCCGGGACTGTTCGACATGACTGCGGGCGGCTACTACCGCCATGCGTGGCCGGCTGCGCACGTCGAACGTCTCGGAATCCCCGGGATCGACTTCGCTGACGGGCCGCGGGGGTGTGTGATCGGTGATGCCACGGCGTTCCCGGTGAGCATGGCTCGTGGTGCGACGTTCGACGCCGACCTGGAGGAGCGCGTCGGTGCCGCGATCGGCGCCGAACTTCGCGCCAGCGGCGCCACGTACACGGGTGCGGTGTGCATGAACCTGCTGCGCCATCCGGCGTGGGGACGCGCGCAGGAGACCTACGGTGAGGACCCGCATCACGTCGGTGTGATGGCGTCGGCGCTCACTCGGGGTCTGCAGCGCCACGTGATGGCATGCATGAAGCACTTTGCGCTGAACTCGATGGAGAACGCCCGCTTCACCGTCGACGTCACGGTCGACGAGCGAGCGCTCCACGAGGTGTACCTGCCGCACTTCGAGCGAGTGGCTGCTGAAGGTGTGGCCTCGGTGATGAGCGCCTACAACTCGGTGAACGGCGAGTGGTGCGGCCAGAACCAGCATCTCCTGACCGACATCTTGCGAGACGAATGGGGTTGGGACGGCTTCGTCACGTCCGACTTCATCTTCGGTCTCCGAGACGCCGCCAAGTCGGTCATTGCCGGCCTCGACATCGAGATGCCGTTCCGTCAGCAGCGTACGCTGGCGCTCGCCGAAGCGATCGAAACCGGTGCACTCGCGGAGTCGGACGTCGATCGGTCGGTCGAACGGATCGTGGCCACGCTGCTGCGCTTCGCGGCGGTGTTCGAGCAGCAGCCTTCGCCGGACGTGATCGGCTGTGACGATCATCGCGCGCTCGCACGAGGCGTTGCCGGGGCGTCCACGGTGCTGCTTCGCAACGAGAGGGCGATGTTACCGCTCGACGCGTCGTCGGTCGATCGGATCGCCGTGCTGGGGCGGTTGGCGGCGGTGCGCAACCTCGGTGACGGCGGTTCGAGCGATGTCCGATCGTCACGAGTCGTGACCCCGCTCGAGGGGCTGCGTTTGCGATTCGGTTCCGACCATGTCGTGCATGCGGGCGACGACGTCGCCATCGCCGCCGACGCGGACGCTGTCGTCGTGGTGGTCGGGTACACCAAGGCCGACGAGGGCGAATGCATCGAGGCCGCAGGCGCCGACGCACTGGGTCGGACGATCTTCCCGCCGATGGACCATCCGTCGCTCGGCCGCGACGCCGACTGGAGTGCGCACCGGGATCCGATCCGGCCTCCGGTGGCATCCGCCGAGGGAACTCCGGATCTCATGTCGCCGGGTGGCGACCGACGCTCGCTCCGCCTGAGCGACACCGATGAAGCCCTGATCGCAGGGGCCGCGGAGGTCAACGAGAACGTGATCGTGGTGGTGATGGGCGGGTCTGCGGTGTTGATGCCGTGGGCGTCGTCGGTGCGCGCCGTGCTGATGATCTGGTACCCGGGGGTGGAGGGCGGGTCGGCGTTGGCGGACGTGCTCGCCGGCGACGTCGAGCCGACGGGTCGCCTTCCGTTCACGGTGCCGACCGATCCTGCCCATCTGCCCGACTTCGACCGCGACGCCACCGAGATCACCTACGGTCTCTTCCACGGCCAATGGAAGCTCGACCATGACGGTCACGCTGCTCACTTCCCGTTCGGTTGGGGCCTCGGTTGGGGGGCTGTCGAGGTTGTCGCCGCAGTGATGTCCGATCCGTCGACCTTGGTCGTCTCGCTGCGCAACCCGGCCGAGCGGCCGCTGTCGGCGGTGGTGTTCGTGCATGCCGGTGTGCAGAACAGCGAGTGGGAACGCCCGCCGCGGCGCCTGGTGTGCTTCGCCCGCCAAACTGTCGAGCCGGGAGCCACCGTGCAGGTGGAGATCGAGGTCGACTGGTCGATGCTCGACGTACGCGTCGACGGCGACTGGATCACCGAGCCGGGCGAGTACGTGCTCGACGTCGGCCGCTACGCAGGCGATCCCGAAGCGATCACCGTGATCGTGCAGCGGTAGCCTCGGCCCCCATGCGCAAGCCCGATGTCACCATTCCTGAAGGAACGCCCCCCTCGAATCTGCTGATCGAGGACGAGACCGTGGGCGATGGCGATGAAGCTGTCGCAGGTCAGAACGTCTCCGTTCACTATGTCGGTGTGTCGTGGTCGACCGGTGAGCAATTCGATGCGTCATGGGATCGCATGGAGCCGTTCCAGTTCGGACTCGGACGCCGACAGGTCATCCAGGGTTGGGACGACGGTGTGCAGGGCATGAAGGTCGGCGGTCGACGGCGACTCACGATCCCGCCCGAGATGGGCTACGGCGCAGCCGGTGCCGGTGGCGTGATCGGTCCGAACGAGACGCTCGTCTTCGTCGTCGACCTCCTCGCCGTCGGCTGATCTCCGAGCGATGAGCCAGACGCCGCTATCAGGGCGCTTCGCTCATCGCTGACCAATTGAGCGTCCGAGCGATGAGCCGAACGCCGCTATCCGGGCGCCTCGCTCATCGCTGGCGTGTGACGAGGCGGGCTCAGTCGCCGTTGGGGTCGTTGCCGACGAGTCGCAGGAACACGTAGCCGATCGTGCCGGCGATCGCTGACGCCGCGAGGATGCCGATCTTCGCCTGGTCGGCGAGGGCTCCCGGCTCGAAGGCGAGTTCGGTCACGAACAGCGCGACCGTGAAGCCCACGCCGCCGAGCATGCCCACACCGAGTACCTGCGTCCACGAGGCGCCCGCCGGCAACTTTGCGATCCCGAGTCGCACCGCGACCAGAGCGAACAGGAAGATGCCGAGCGGCTTACCGACGACAAGCCCGAACAACACGCCGAGCGTGACCGAGTCGGAGAACGCGTTCACGAGGTCGTCGCCACTGACGCGTACGCCGGCGTTCGCGAGCGCGAAGACCGGGACGATGACGAACGTCGTCCACGGCAGGAGTCGGTGCTCGAGCCGGTCGAGCGGCGGTTGGCTCTCGGCCGACAACGTGATCAGTTCGTTGAGAGCGTCCGCTTCGAGAGCTACTTCGTCCTCCTCGTCGTTCGAACGAGAGTCGGACTTGGCCTGTTCGACCTGCGAGACGAGATCTCGAGCGCGCCGACCGAAGTACGCCGGTCGGAAGAATGCGTGACTTGGCGTGGCCAGGCCGAACGCGACACCTGCGAGTGTGGCGTGGACACCTGATTCGTGCAGGGCGAACCAACAGAAGGCGGCGAGCAGAACGTATGGAACGAGCGCTCGGACGTCGGCTCGGTTCATCACCACGGCTCCGGCCACGCAGGCGATCGCGATGGCGAGCCAACCGAACGACAAGCTCGAGGTGTAGAAGATGGCGATCACCACGATGGCACCGAGATCGTCGACGATCGCGAGCGTCAGCAGGAACACGACGAGCGACGAAGGCACCCGCTTGCCAAGAAGCGACAACACGCCGACCGCGAAGGCGATGTCGGTGGCCATCGGAATTCCCCAGCCGTCCGCCCCGGCGCCTCCGGCGTTGAACAACGTGTAGATCAACGCCGGAACGATCATCCCGCCGAGCGCTGCGAGCACCGGCAGCGCAGCGGCACGCGGATCGCGAAGATCGCCTCGCACCATCTCGCGCTTGATCTCGAGCGCGACGACGAAGAAGAAGAACGCCATCGCGAGGTCGTTGACCCATTCGCGCAGGTTCAGATCGAGGTGTGCAAGGTCGCCGAGGTTCACCGAGAGGTCGGTCTCCCACAGTTCGCTGTAGACGTCACCGAGCGCCGAATTGGCCCACACCAAGGCGACCACGGCCATGACGAGCATGACGACGCCACCGGCGGCTTCGGTGTCGGCGAAGCGACGGAACGGCCGCACGATCGCTCGGGGAAGACGTCGCTCGGAGGCGCCCCACGGCCGAGGCGTCGGGGTACTCGGGAGGTCGTCGGTTCCCGGTTCGTCGGTCGT
>JANPKU010000020.1:0-21188 GCA_031426215.1 Actinomycetes bacterium | reverse complement strand
CTACGAGTTGCGAGTGTCGACCAACATCGTCGAACAGATCGTGCGACCCACCGGCCTGGTCGACCCCGAAGCGATCATCAGGCCCACCAAGGGTCAGATCGACGATCTGATGGAAATGGTCAACGGGCGCATCGCCAAGGGTGACCGGGTGCTGGTCACCACGCTCACCAAGAAGATGGCCGAAGACCTCACCGACTACTTGCTCGAGCAGGGGTTGCGGGTTCGGTACCTGCACTCGAACATCGACACGATCCAGCGAATCGAGATCCTGCGCGGGCTGCGTCTCGGCGACTTCGACGTGCTCGTCGGCATCAACCTGCTGCGCGAAGGCCTCGACCTGCCCGAGGTGTCGCTGGTGTGCATCCTCGATGCCGACAAGGAAGGGTTCCTGCGTTCGGAGACGTCGCTGATCCAGACCATGGGTCGCGCCGCACGCAACGTCGACGGGCAGGTGGTGATGTACGCCGACAAGATCACCCGCTCGATGCAGGCGGCGATCGACGAGACCCAGCGACGTCGCAAGGTGCAGATCGCCTACAACCTCGAGCACGGCATCAACCCGCAGACGATTCGCAAGGCCGTCGGCGACATCCTCTCGCTGTTGCGCCCCGATGAGTCGGCTCCGTATCCGGGCAAGGACAAGCGTCGCCAGCGCGAGCGCGACAAGGTGCAACGCGACCTAAGGTCGCTTCCCCAGCAGGAGTTGGCCCGCCTGATCCTGACGCTCGAGGCCGAGATGCAAGAAGCGTCCACCGAGCTCAAGTTCGAGTACGCCGCGAAGCTCCGCGACGAGATCAACGACCTCCGGCGCGAACTCCGCGACGCCCAGTAGGTCCAAGCGATGAGCGAAGTGCCGGTATCCGGTCGGTCGGCTCATCGCCATCTCCTGTCGTGCTGAGGTGATGAGCGAAGTGCCGGTATCCGGTCGGTTGGCTCATCGCCATCGACGTCGAGCGCGCGGAACTCTCGAGCAGGCGTGCTGTTCACCGGTGTCTGGGGCTCGCCTCGGCGGAACACATGTTCGGCGCTAGGCTTGGAGCCGATGGCCGCCAGTACCACCGCCACCGGCACCTCGCCCGCGGCGCCCCCCAAGACTTCTCCCCGCAAGCGCACCACGAAGGCCGACGAGCCGCAGATCATCGTGCGCGGCGCGCGCGAGCACAACCTCAAGAACGTCAACGTCGAGCTGCCACGCGACAAGCTGATCGTGTTCACCGGATTGTCCGGTTCGGGCAAGTCGAGCCTGGCGTTCGACACGATCTATGCCGAGGGGCAGAGGCGCTACGTCGAGTCACTCAGTTCGTACGCTCGCCAATTCCTCGGGCAGATGGACAAGCCCGACGTCGACATCATCGAAGGTCTCTCGCCGGCGATCTCGATCGACCAGAAATCGGGGAGCCGTAACCCTCGCTCCACTGTCGGCACGATCACCGAGGTCTACGACTACCTCCGACTGCTGTATGCCCGCATCGGCGTGCAGCACTGCCCCAACGACGGCACCCGGCTGCAACGTCAGACACCGCAGCAAATCGTCGACCGGATCCTCGACATGGACGACGGCATCCGCTTCCAAGTGCTAGCGCCAGTGGTCCGGGGCCGCAAAGGGGAATACGACACGCTCCTCCAGGACATGTCGGGCCAGGGGTACGTCCGTGCTCGCATCGACGGCGAAACCGTCGACATCGACGAGTTCCTCAAGCGGGACGAACGGCTCGCGAAATACGAGAACCACAAGATCGAGATCGTCGTCGACCGGCTCGTGCTCAAGGAAGGCATCGAACGACGGCTGACCGAATCGCTCGAACAAGCACTCGGACTCGCCGACGGTGTCGCTGAGATCGAGGTCGTACCCCGAGACGGTGAGGGACCGGCCGAAACGCTCACGTTCAGCCAGCACCTGGCCTGTCCGATCTGCGCCAACAGTTACGACGAGCCGGCGCCGCGCAACTTCTCGTTCAACTCGCCGTACGGCGCCTGCGCGGCGTGCGACGGTCTGGGGACCACCTTCGAAGTCGACCCAGAGCTGATCATCCCTGATCCCGAGATGTCGCTGCTCGACGGTGCGATCGCGCCGTGGCGATCAGCGAACACGCAGTACTTCACACGCATGCTCGAATCGGTCGCCGAAGCTCAGGGGCTCGACGTCAGCGCGCCGTGGGAGGACCTCACTGCCAAGCAGCAGAAGGTGATCCTTCACGGCGTGAAGGGCAAGATGACCGTCAAGTACAAGAACCGGTATGGGCGGTCGCGGACGTACTCCACCGAGTACGAGGGCGTGATCCCGTGGATCAAGCGGCGTCACGAGGGCAGCGACAGCGAGTGGGCGCGTGAGCAGTACGAGGGGTACATGCGCCTCGTCGCCTGCTCGACCTGTGACGGCGCGCGGCTGAAGCCGGCCACGCTGGCGGTCACCATCGAAGGCAAGAACATCTCCGAAGTGGCCGACATGTCGATCGGCGAGTCGGCAAAGTTCCTCGCTGCACTCGAATTGTCCGAGCGCGATCGGATGATCGCCGAACGGGTCACCAAGGAGATCAACGCTCGCCTCGGATTTCTGCTCGATGTTGGCCTCGACTACCTCACCATGTCGAGGTCGGCGGGCACGCTTGCGGGCGGCGAGGCGCAGCGAATCCGGCTGGCGTCACAGATCGGTTCGGGACTCGTCGGCACGCTGTACGTGCTCGACGAACCGTCGATCGGTCTGCACCAACGCGACAACCGTCGGCTGATCGACACGCTCACCCGGCTGCGCGATCTGGGCAACACGGTGATCGTGGTCGAACACGACGAGGAGACGATTCGCGAAAGCGACTGGATCGTCGACATCGGCCCGGGTGCCGGCGAGCACGGCGGCGAGGTCGTCTACTCGGGCAAGGTGCCCGGAATCCTCAAGGTGAAGGAGTCCGTCACTGGTCAGTACCTGTCGGGACGCAAATCGATCGCCGTTCCCGAACAGCGCCGGCCGCAGGGCCTCGAATCGTTGCGGATCCAAGGAGCGCGGGAGCACAACCTCCAGAACATCGACGTCGACATCCCACTCGGCAATTTCGTCGCCATCACCGGCGTGTCGGGCTCCGGCAAGTCCACGCTGATCCGCGACATCTTGCTGCCGGTGCTGATGCAGCGGATCTACAGGTCGAAGATGTCCGCCGGCAAACACAAGCGGATCGACGGCATCGAGTTCCTCGACAAGGTCATCGACATGGACCAGTCGCCGATCGGTCGCACGCCGCGCTCGAATCCGGCCACCTACACCGGTGTGTTCGACAATGTCCGCAAGCTGTTCGCGTCCACCAACGAGGCGAAGGTTCGCGGTTACATGCCGGGCCGGTTCTCGTTCAACGTCAAGGGTGGTCGCTGCGAGGCCTGCTCCGGTGACGGCACGCTCAAGATCGAGATGCACTTCCTGCCCGACGTGTACGTGCCGTGCGAGGTGTGCCACGGGGCCCGTTACAACCGCGACACGCTCGACATCGAGTTCAAGGGCAAGAACATCGCCCAAGTGCTCGACATGCCGGTCGCCGAGGCGGTCGATTTCTTCGCCAACCAGCCCGGAATCGCCCGCTACATGCAGACGCTCGTCGACGTCGGGCTCGGGTACATACGACACGGGCAGTCGGCGCCGACGCTCTCGGGCGGCGAAGCGCAACGGGTGAAACTGTCCGCCGAGCTCGCCAAGCGGTCCACCGGCCACACGATCTACCTACTCGACGAGCCCACCACCGGCCTGCACTTCGACGACGTCAAGCGGCTCCTCACCGTTCTGCAGCGTCTCGTCGATCAGGGCAACACGGTGCTCGTGATCGAGCACAGCCTCGATGTCATCAAGACCGCCGACTGGGTGATCGACCTCGGTCCGAACGGCGGCAACGGCGGTGGCACCGTCGTCGGCGAAGGAACCCCAGAACACATTGCGTCGCTCGAAGCCAGCCACACCGGCCGCTTCCTTCGCGACGTCCTCTGACCGCCCGCCCGTCGCCGGTGCGAGTGATGAGCGAACCGCCCGAATGACGGCTGTTGGCTCATCAGCTGGCGGCGCTGAGCCGACGACGTGAATGGTGGGAGGCGATCTCGGCAATCGTCTCGTGGAAGCGGTTGTCGTGCTGCGCCTTGGTGATGCGTGTCGTGGTCCAACCAACGGCGCGAGCGGCGAGGTCACGACGGGCGTCCGATGCGATGCCAACCGATTCACGGTGCCGGGGGTGGAGATCGACCTCGATCGCCCAGCAGAGTTCGGGTATCGCGAGATCGAATCGGGCTTCGCCGTAGCCGGGCAAGTGGATGTGATGTTGGCGCACGAGGCCTCGAACTCCGGCAGTGCACAATGCGTCGGCGACGCGCACTTCCGGGTGCGACTCGGCGGCGCCGCCCGGCAATCGGCGGTCCAGTGCTCGCAGGAAGCATCGAGCCCAAGGCCGCTGAGGAGAGAGCCAGTCGGCTGCGACAGCGAGCAGCTCGGCATCGCTGAGCCCTCCATCGCGTGCCGCCTGCTCGACGACCGAGAGGAGGTCATCCGGGCCGAGCCAGCGGGCGAGGTCGAGTGACGTGCGAGCCCTCGACGTGATGCTGATCCCGTCACCCCGATCGACAATGTCGTGTTCGTGCAGAGCATCAGTGCGGTACGGAACGACCCACCTGGCGATCGCCGGATTGCTCGCCGGGGGAGCGATGACGTGGATCCGACGATCGGGTGGGAGTCGTCGAAAACCCCAGAGCCTGCCGGCAGTCGGACCGGCGATGGCCACGTCAGGCCTGGCAAGGCAGACCGCAGCGCATCTGCTCAACTCGTCGAGCGGAGTGCTGGGCGTGCGATAGGCGCCTCGGAGCACCAGTTCGACGGCACCTGAGTGCTGCAGGTGGCGGATCTGGCGGTGCGACAATCCACCGTCGAGAAGCTGCTGAACCGAGGCAACGCCGTGTTGGCGAGCGAAGACCGCGTGGGTGTGCGGCGTGAGATGGGCCACATCGAACCTCCTGGACATAAGACGTCGGAGGGAGTCGGTCCGCGCAACGCTATCGAGCAGCAGCCTTCAGCCCGAGAGCGATGAGCGAAAAGCCGGGATTCGGGCGGTTGGCTCATCGCTCGGCGTGGCGAACAGGCGGCGATGAGCGAAAAGCCGGGATTCGGGCGGTTGGCTCATCGCTCGGCGTGGCGCGGCGGCGGTGCCGAGCCGAGGCCGACGACTCAGCGGTTGCGAAGGCGTTTGCTGAGGTCGTTGAGACGCTTCTTCTCGTCGCCGGTGAGCGAGTCCATGCCGTTGGCGCCGATCTTGTCGAGCAACGAGTCGAGTTCGATCTGATCGGCGGCCGACGGGGCGTTGGGCGGGGGCATCGGCGCCGGAGCGTTCTTCCACGGACCTTGGACGACACCGCCCGACTTCGACGAACCCGTCCCACCCTTCGTCTTGGACTTCGACTTCTTCTTCGAACGTCCGGACGAGTCGGAACCGATGCCCTCGAGCGGAATGTGCGGGATTGGCCAGCCGGTGGCAAGGCCGAGCGAACGGCCGGCGACCAGCGACACACCGATGGAGACCAGCAGGAAGAGGACCTGACCGGTCTGGTCCTCGCCCAGATACTGCAGCAGGTTGAGCACGGTGAACACCGCAGCGAGCGCCCAGAGCGGAATGACTTCGAACCACTTCACGCCGGGGTACGTGGCGGCGTACACCCAGATACCACCGAGGAACAGGCCACCCAGCCCGAACTGCACCATGAAGTCGATGCTGGTTCCGAGCGGCCCGAGCAACGTGAGGATGAGCGCCGGGACGATGGTGAGGGCCAGCACCCAGACCACGAACTTTGCTCGTCCGAACAGCGCTTCGAGCTGCTGGCCGAACAGCCAGAAGAACACGATGCTGAGCAGCGGGAAGAACGCCGGTTCGCTGGCGATTGGCCACGTGACGAGACGCCACACCTCGAAGTCCCGAACGAGCGCAGGAACGAACGGCAACCGGTTCCACCCAGAGCGGAACAGGCCCCAGAGGAACATCGACAGCACCGACAGTCCACACAGGATGTCGGTCGTCGTGACGTCGAAGCGGCCGGCGCGGAACCAACCGTCGTTCGGACGGCGGCGGAAGATGGCGGCGAACTGGTCGGACATCGGGCATCACGGTATCCGCCCGTCCGTATGCTTGGGGCGTCATGGTGGATGCGACCTCGTGAGGGCGAAGTGAATCGATGGTGAAGCGCCCCCCGGCGGGCACGATCCCCGAATCGCCCGGGTCGTACCAGTTCAAGGACGTTCACGGCCGCGTCATCTACGTCGGCAAGGCGTCGAACCTCCGCCAACGCCTGTCGAACTACTTCCAGGCCCCTCGCAATCTGCATCCGCGCACCGCCCAGATGGTCGAGACCGCCGAGTCGGTCGAGTGGACCACGGTGCGCAACGAGGTCGAAGCGCTGATGCTCGAGTACTCGCTGATCAAGGAGCATCACCCACGCTTCAACGTGCGGTTGCGCGATGACAAGAGCTATCCATTCCTCGCTGTCACCGTCGACGACGAGTGGCCGCGGGCGCTGGTGATGCGGGGCCGTAAGCGCAAAGGCACCCGGTACTTCGGGCCCTACGCCCACGCCTACGCGATCCGCGACACCCTCGATCTTTTGTTGCGATCGTTTCCCGTGCGTACGTGCAGCCCGGCCAAGTTCAATCAGCACGAGCGGCTCGGGCGCCCGTGCCTGCTGTTCCACATCGAGAAATGCGCTGGCCCGTGCGTCGGCGAGATCGAGGCGCCCGCCTACAAGGACTTGGTCAACGAACTGATCGGTTTCCTCGACGGTGACACCGACGAGATCGTGGACCGCCTCGAAGCAGACATGCAGCGGGCGGCCACCGACCTCGAGTTCGAGCGCGCCGCCCGCCTCCGCGACCGACTGATGGCCGTGCGCAAGGCGATCGAGAAGCAGCAGATGGTGGCCGATCGCAGCGAGGACGTCGACGTGATCGGCATCGCCGAGGACGAACTCGAGGCGTCGGTGCAGGTCTTCTACGTGCGGCGCGGCCGGGTCGTCGGTCGCAAGGGCTTCATCCTCGACAAGGTCGAAGAGCTGACACCGGGCAAGCTGATCGACCGCATCCTCGAGTCGATGTACGGCGAAGACCCGATCCTCGGCGTGCCCAAGCAGGTGCTGGTGCCCTACGAGGCCGACGACCTCGCCACCTACGAGGAGTGGCTGTCGATGGGCCGTGGCTCGCGGGTGCAGGTGCGGGTGCCGCAACGCGGTGACAAGCGGGTCCTGCTCGAGACCGTGACCCGCAACGCCAAGGAGGAGTTCACGCGACACCGGCTGCGCCGGGTAGCGACCACAACACTCGCAGCAGGGCGTTGACCGAACTCCAGGACCACCTCGGTCTGCCCGAAGCGCCACTTCGCATCGAGTGCTACGACATGGCGCACCTGCAGGGCACCGACTATGTCGGCTCGATGGTGGTGTTGGAGGACGGGCTGCCCAACAAACGTGAGTACCGCCGGTTCAAGGTGAACAGCGTGGGCGGCGACGAGGCAGGTCCCAGCGACGACTACGCCGCGATGGCCGAGGTGGTTCGCCGCCGACTGCAGGCGTACCTCGACGAACGCGACAAGCCGATCACCGAGCGCGGCGACAAGCCCGGCCGGTTCGCCTATCCGCCACAGCTGCTCCTGGTCGACGGGGGAAAGGGCCAGCTCAACGCCGCCAAACGGGTGGTCGACGAACTCGAACTCACCGACGAGATCCCCGTCGCCGGCCTCGCCAAGCGATTCGAGGAGGTGTTCATACCCGGGCGTCAGCAGCCGGTGGAGATTCCGAGGGGGAGCGAGGCGCTGTTCATGCTGCAACGCATCCGTGACGAAGCGCACCGGTTCGCCAACACCTTCCACGGCGAACGACGCAGCAAGCGCATGACCGTGAGCGCACTCGATGGAATCTCCGGTCTCGGCGAGGTTCGCCAGAAGAAGCTGATCACGGCGCTCGGGGGAGTGAACGCCGTCAAGCGGGCAGAGTTGGACGAACTGAAGGCGCTGTCGTTCCTGCCCGATGCCGTAGCGAACTCGGTGTACGAGAGGTTCCATCCTCCGTCGTGAACCCCATCGTCAGACGGCGCCTCGTCGGCCCAGTACCACGAGACGCCGACGGCTCACACGAAGTGGCTGGCGACCTCGGCCTGGAACTCGTGGTACTTGGCAACCCGTTCGTCCGGCGTCGCACCGAGCGTGAAGTCGGGCACGATCAACTCGTCGAAGCCCAGCTCGACGTATCGGCTGATCTCGTCGACGAGTTGCGTGTTCGATCCGATGATCGAGCGTTCACCCATACCGCCGCCCTTGATGTTGGTGGCGAAGTCGGCGTTGTCGGTCATGAACACGAGCGCCTGAGTCGACTTCCACAGCGTCGAGGGATCGCGTTCCACCTGCGTGCAGGCGGTGTGCAGCTTGTCGAGGGCGGCGCCGGCCATGTCCGGAGCTCCCCACGTGTTCCATTCATCGGCATGACGAGCCGTGATGCGCAGCATGCGTGGGCTGCCGGTGCCCACCAGGATCGGCAGCGGTGATTGCACCGGCTTCGGGTTCGCCGGGGCGTCCGTGATGTCATAGAAGTCGCCGTGGAAATCGGTGACGTCGTCATTGAGCAGCGACCGGATCACCTGGATCGCCTCTTCGAATCGGCTGACCCGAGTGGCCGGTTCTTCGAGATCGATGCCGTAGACGTGGTGCTCGTTGATCTGCCAGCCAGCGCCGATGCCGAGCACGAGTCGACCGTTCGAGATGTGATCGATGGTCGCAGCGCGATTGGCGAGCACGGCGGGGTGATGGACCGAGGTCGGAGCCACGAGCGAGCCGAGCCGGATCCGCTCGGTGACCGCAGCGATCGCCGGCAGCATGGCCCAACACTCGTGCACGTTGCCGGGCAGCACCTCTTCGCTGGCCGAGTTCGGCATGTAGTGATCGGCGTACCAGAGGCAATGCCAACCCGCGGCGTCGGCCATCCGGGCCAGGTCGAGCACCTCGGCAGGTGGGCGTTCGGGGTTGGGCCACATCGAGAATTTCATGACCGCCGACCGTAACCTCTGCCCCCGTGACGAACGAGCCCGAACCCGGTCAGGCGAGGGATCACGATCTGTGGGAGGCGCATGCCGACTGGTGGATCGACGGGTTCACCGAGGGCGCCGACCCGGAGTACGTCGAGCAGATCCTGCCCCTTGCTGCAGCAGAACTCGAGGGGTTCGATCACGTGTTGGATCTGGGGTGCGGTGACGGCCAGATCAGCCGACTACTCGCCGCGTCCGGGGCCCGGGTGATCGGCGTCGATCCGACCTGGAACCAGATTCGCGTCGCCCACGAGCGCGCCGGGGGAGCGGCGTTCGCCCGATCCGAGGCGGCAGAGCTCCCGTTCCGGGGCCGATCGTTCGATGCGGTTGTCGCCTGCCTCGTGTTCGAGCACATCGACGACCTCGATGGCGCCATCGCCGAGGTCGCACGCGTGCTGCGACCCGGCGGCCAGTTCAGCTTCTTCCTCAACCACCCGCTGCTCCAGACGCCCGGCAGTGGGTGGATCGACGACCACACCGTCGACCCCCCGGAGCAGTACTGGCGTATCGGTGCGTACCTGATCGAACAGGACTCGGTCGAGCAGGTCGAGCATGGCGTGTTCATCCGCTTCGTCCACCGACCGCTGTCGCGGTACCTCAACGCGCTCGCCGAGCACGGTCTGGTGCTCGAGCGCATGGTCGAGCCGGCGCCGCCCGACGGATTCCTCGACCGCGCGTTCGAATACGCCGAGGCCGCCGCAGTCCCGCGCCTGCTTTACCTCCGCCTCCGCCGCGTCTGACCCACACGGCGATGAGCCAAACGCCGGGATTCGGGCGGTTGGCTCATTGCCTGCGAGGGGACGACCGGAGCGATGAGCGAAAAGCCGGGATTCGGGCGGTTGGCTCATCGCTCGGGGGTGTTTGTGGGGTCGGTAGGGTGGGCGTGTGGCCGACATCGTGCTGATCACCGGACTGTCGGGGGCGGGCCGATCCGGTGTGGCTGACGTGCTGGAGGACCTCGGCTGGTTCGTCGTCGACAACCTGCCGACCGCGTTGATCGTCACGATCGTTGAACTTGCCGCCAAGCCGACGTCGGACATCGAGCGATTGGCACTCGTTGCCGGACGTCAACACACCGAGGTGCTGAGCAAGGTCGGCGAGTTGCGTGCCGACGGCCACGACGTTCGTATGGTCTTCCTCGACGCGTCGACACCCGAACTGGTCCGTCGGTACGACGCGACACGGCGTCGGCATCCACTGGCCGACGAGGCCGACGGTCTGGTCGAGTCGATCGAACTCGAACGAGAGACCCTCCGCCCGGTGCGCGATGCGGCCGACCTCGTGATCGACACCAGCGACCTGAACGTGCATCAACTGAAGGAACGCATCGACCATGCCTTCGATTCGCCTCGTGGATCGCGGCTCCAGGTTGCGGTCGAGAGCTTCGGGTTCAAGCACGGCCTGCCGCTCGACGCCGACATCGTGATGGACGTGCGCTTCCTCCCGAACCCGCACTGGGAGGACGATCTGCGCCCGCTCACCGGACACGACCCGAAGGTGCGCGATTTCGTGCTCGAAACTGCCATCGGCTCGAAGTTCGTCGACCAGTTCGACGACCTGCTCGCATCGTTGCTACCGCAGTACCAGGGCGAGGGTCGCAGCTATCTCACCGTCGCGATCGGCTGCACCGGTGGTCGTCATCGTTCGGTCGCGATCGCCGAGGAACTCGCATCGCGGCTGCGTGGCCGCGGTGTCGCCGTCACTGCGGCGCACCGCGACCTCTCCCGCTGACACTGGCCCCGAAAGCCACGTTTGGGTTGCATAACTGTTGACCCGCCCCACCAGAAGTGCCACGCAAACGTGCTTTGGTGAGCGCTGGTTCGCGAAGAACTACAGTCGAACGTGGACATCGTCGTCCCCCCACGCCTGAGGAGGCACACAGACATGACGGTCAGAGTCGGTATCAACGGGTTCGGACGCATCGGACGCAACTTCTTCCGAGCCGCCAAGGCGAGCGGCGCCGACATCGACTTCGTGGCGGTGAACGACCTCGGCTCGATCGAGATGATGGCGCACCTCCTCAAGTACGACTCGGTACTCGGCCGCTTCCCCGACAAGGTGACGGCGAGCAAGTCGAGCATCAAGGTCGGGGGCGACACCCTCCAAGTACTCAGCGAGCGCAACCCAGCCGACCTTCCGTGGGGAGACCTTGGCGTCGACGTGGTCGTCGAGTCGACCGGATTCTTCAACAGCCGCGAGGCCGCGAGCGCCCACCTCGACGGCGGTGCACCACTCGTGATCGTGTCGGCCCCGGTCTCGAACGCCGACGCCACCTTCGTGTACGGCGTCAACCACAAGGACTTCAAGTTCAGCGAACACAAGGTGATCTCGAACGCGAGTTGCACCACGAACTGCTTCGTGCCGATGGTGAAGGTGCTCGACGACAACTTCGGTGTCGAGCAGGGTCTGATGACCACCATCCACTCGTACACCGGCGACCAAAATCTCGTCGACGGGCCCCACGACGATCTGCGTCGTGCTCGCGCCGCGGCGATCAACATCGTGCCCACGTCCACCGGCGCCGCCAGGGCGACGTCGCTGGTGATGGAGTCGATGAAGGGCAAGCTCGACGGTACGGCGCTGCGCGTGCCGACGCCGACAGGTTCGCTCACCGACTTCACGGCGAATCTGAAGAAGGCGGCGACGGTCGAGCAGATCAACGCTGCCTTCGCAGCAGCGGCGAAGAAGGAGCTGAAGGGTGTACTCAAGTACACCGAGGACGCGATCGTGTCGAGTGACATCGTGACCGACCCGCACTCGTGTGTGTTCGACGCCGGACTCACGATGAGCATGGGCAAGCTGGTGAAGATCAACGGCTGGTACGACAACGAGTGGGGCTACTCGAACCGCCTCGTCGACCTCACGCTGTTCACCGGCGCCAAAGTGGCTGCCAAAGCGAAGCGCTGAGGGCGGCGCAGCGATGAGTGAGATCCCCGACGCGATCGCAACGCTGGAGGATCTGGAGGCGCAACTCGGCGACCTGTCGGGCAAGCGGGTCCTCGTGCGCACCGACTTCAACGTGCCGCTCGATGACAACGGCGAGATCGTCGACGACTTCCGTATCCGTGCGGCCCTCCCCACGATCGAGTGGCTCACCGAGCGCGGCGCGAACGTCGTCACCGCCAGTCATCTCGGCAGACCGAAGGGCGCGCCGGATCCCAAGTACTCGATGGATTCGGTTCGGGCACGCCTCGGCGAACTCGCTCCCGGCGTCGAACTCTTGGAGAACCTTCGGTTCGATCCGGGCGAGACCGCGAACGATCCTGCGTTCGTGGAGAAGCTCGTCGATGGCATCGACGCCTACGTCAACGATGCGTTCGGCGCCTCGCACCGGGCGCATGCCTCGATCGTCGGGCCCCCGCAGTTCGTGCCGAGCGCCATGGGACGACTGCTGCAGAAGGAGGTCGAAGTACTCCTCGGCCTGCGCGACAAACCCAAGCACCCGTTCGTCGCCGTACTCGGTGGCGCCAAGATCTCTGACAAGCTCGGGGTGGTCGAGGCGCTGTTGGATGTCGTCGACTCGCTGGTGATCGGCGGGGCGATGTGCTTCACCTTCTTCGCCGCGCAGGGCAAGCCGATCGGCGATTCGCTGTTCGAGCCCGATCAGGTCGACACGTGCAAGCGTCTGCTCGAGGAGGCCAGTGCCAAGGGCAAGACGATCCACCTGCCCGACGACATCACCGGCACCACCGCCGATGGCGAGTACGCCACGTTCGGCACCCGCCTGCCCGACGGTGCCAAGGGCTTCGATATCGGGCCGGGCTCGGCGGCAGCGTTCACCGACGTGATCATGGATGCCCGAATGGTGTTCTGGAACGGTCCGATGGGCATGTTCGAAGACGAACGATTCGCGTCCGGAACTCGCACCGTCGCCCAGGCCATGGCCGACACCAAGGCGTTCACCGTCGTCGGTGGCGGCGACTCGGCAGCCGCCTTGGCGCAGTTCAAGCTCGACGACGAGGTCGACCACGTCTCCACCGGTGGTGGCGCCAGCCTCGAGCTGCTCGAGAACGGCGACCTCCCCGGCCTCGAAGCACTCCGCAACGGCATGCCGTGATCCGACAGAAAGGCATGCGATGACTCGCCGACCCCTCATTTCCGGAAACTGGAAGATGAACCTCAACCACTTCGAGGCGATCCAGACCGTCCAGAAGCTCCACTACCTGGTGCCCAAGGAGACCCTGGAGGACGTCGACGTGAGCATTCACCCGCCGTTCACCGACATCCGCAGCATCCAGACGGTGATCGAGACCGAGGATTTCGACTTCCAGCTGGGGGCTCAGCACTGTCATTGGGAGGACACCGGTGCCTTCACCGGCGAGGTGTCGCCGGCGTTCCTCGAGAAACTGAACGTCGTGTACGTGATCGTCGGGCACTCCGAGCGTCGCGAGATCTTCGGTGAGACCGACGAGATGGTCAACAAGAAAGTCGCCGCGATCCAAGCGCATCACATGACGCCGATCATGTGTTGTGGCGAAACCCTGGGCGAACGCGAGGCGGGCGAGACCGAATCGAAGGTGCTCGGCCAGATCGAGGCGGGCCTCGCCGGCCGCACGAACGATCAGATCGCGTCGCTCGTGATCGCGTACGAGCCCATTTGGGCGATCGGCACGGGCAAGACGGCGACGAGTGATGATGCCCAGACGGTGTGCGCAGCCATACGTGGCAAGGTCCGCGAGCTCACCGACGCGGCCACCGCCGACGCGGTGCGCATCCAGTACGGGGGTTCGGTCAAGGGCGCCAACGCCACTGAATTGATGGCACAGCCCGACATCGACGGCGCGCTCGTCGGTGGCGCCAGCCTCGATCCCGACGAGTTCGCCAAGATCGTCCAGTTCGTCACCTGAAACGAAACTGAGGGGTCTGACCCCTCAGTTTCATTTCGGTGAGCCGACGCGAGTCTTCACTCGCTCGGAACAGTGGTGGCTTCCCCCGGGTGGCAAGCACTGATATGGTCGCAACACTCGATCCACCGGGGAGGGGGATCGAGCGGACTTTTGGTTGCGGTTGAACGCCGACACAAGACGGGCGGTTCCCGTCACCAGCACCCTTCCTTTCTCATCCATCCAGGAGGACAACTACGTGAACAACACACGACGGAGCACCAAGCTCCTCGCTCTAGCGGCAGCGTCAGCGCTCGTCCTCGTTGCCTGTGGCAGCGACGACAGCACCGACAGCGGCGACAGCACCCCGACAGATACCGTCGAGGAAACCACCGACGAAACCACCGCCGACACCACCGACACCACCGAAGGTGACGACGCCCCCGAAGAAACGACGGACACCGCCGGGGAGGGCGGCGCCGGAGGCGAATTCATCGACCTCGGCACGTTCGTCGGTGACCCGCCGGAGCACCTCGATCCTGCGCTCAACAGCACGCTCGACGCCTATCAGGTGATCAATGCGGTGTACGACGGTCTCACCGAGATCGATTTCGCCGACCCGGCAAGCCCCGCGGTTGTTCCACTGGTCGCCGAAACGGTCGAGTCGAACGAAGACGGCAGCGTCTGGACCTTCACCATCAAAGAAGGCGCCCAGTTCAGCGACGGCGAAGAGATCAACGCAAGCACGTTCCAGAACTCATGGGAGCGCGCCGCCGAACTCGCCGGCGACTACAGCTACCTGATGACCTTCATCGACGGTGGCGCCGAGCGCCTCGACGGCACGGCCGACACCATGACAGGTATCGAGGCCGACGACGCGACGCGCACCCTCACGGTGACGCTCGATGCGCCGTACTCGAACTTCGACGCGGTCGCCGGCTTCCAGCTGTTCTTCCCCGTTCCGCAGGCCGCCATCGACGCGGGTGCCGAGTGGGAGAACCAAGTCATGTTCGGCAACGGCCCCTACCAGCTCGAGGCGGAGCGCTCGGACGAGGAAATCGTCCTGGTTCCCAACGAGAACTGGCAGGGTGACTTCAATGGCGAAACTTGGGACGGCAAGCTCGACGCCATCGTCTTCCGTACGCAGACCGATCCCGACACGGGGTACAACGCGTTCGAAGCCGGTGAAGGCGACAATGCCAACATCCCGCCGGGACGCATCCAGGACGCCGAGGAGAACTGGTCGACCACGCTCGACACCAGCATCCTGGGCTCGTACCACTTCGTGATCAACGATCGTGACGAGCGGATCGGTGGCGACGCGAACCTCAAGCTGCGCCAGGCGATCTCGTCGGCGATCGACCGCGAAGAGATCAACAGCGCGGTCTACAACGGCAGCCGCACGACGTCGACGGGCATCGTTCCCGAAGGCATCCCGGGCTTCACGCCTGACCTGTGCGAGTACTGCGCCTATGACCTCGAGCAGGCGCAAGGCCTGTACGACGAGTGGGTCGCCGAAGGCGGCGTTCAGGACGGGCCGCTCCCGATCCAGTTCAACGCCGACGCCGGACACGAGCCAGTCGTTGCGATCATCATCGACAACCTTGCTGCCATCGGCATCCAGGCCGAAGCACAGCCGTTCCCGAGCGAGACGTACTTCTCCGAGCTCGCCGGTGGCGCATGTGTGATCTGTCGTGCAGGTTGGTTCGCCGACTACCCGACGTACGACAACTTCATGTACGACCTCTTCCACAGCGATGCCCTCGACGGCAACAACTACGGTTTCGTCAACGAGGAATTCGACGGGTTGGTCGACGAGGCCAAGCAGACCACCGACAAGGCTGCCCAGGCCGAGCTGTTCCAGCAGAGCGAGGACGTCCTGCTCAACCAGCAGACGATGGCCATTCCGATCAACTGGTACCGGGGCGACTACGCCTACGACGGTGATCGGGTGAGCAACTTCACCCAGACCCCACAGGGTCTGATCTTCTGGGAACAGATCACTCTCGCCGAGTGACCTGATCGCCGCTCCGGGGCGTCCCGCAGTTCAAACTGCGGGACGCCCCGTTGTGGGTTCGACCGCCTCCTTCACCTGCTTCTTCCATGACCAGCTTCATCATCCGGCGCCTCCTCCTGATCATCCCGACGGTCTTCGTCGCCGTTTCCTTCTTGTTCCTCATCTTCTATGCCCTCCCTGGCGACCCGGCGACCTTGATCGCCGGCGGCGCCGACCGCAACCCGAACCCGATCCAGATCCAGCAGATCACCGAGCAATACGGGCTCGACGATCCGATCTACGTGCAGTTCTTCGACTACTGGAAGAACGTGCTGTCGGGCGACCTCGGACAGTCGTTCCAGCAGGGCAGAAGCGTCAACAGCATCCTCGTCGACAAGGCGCCCAACAGCATCCGACTGGCGATGTGGGCGCTGTTGATCGAGATCGTCGTCGGTCTCGCAGTCGGTCTGTACTCCGCGATCCGGCGCTACTCGGTCGCTGACAAGCTGACGACCGTCGGCACCGCTGCACTGTCTGCGATTCCGGTCTTCGTCCTCGGCTTCATCTTGCAGTACATGTTCGCCGTGTACCCGAACAAGCAGGGCTGGCCCGAGTGGATGCGCTTGCGAACCTCGGGCATCGCCGCTCCCCGTACCGACGAGCAGTGGTTCCTGTTCTTCATCCCCACCGGCCCCGACCAATGGCGGTATCTGGTCCTGCCAGCGATCACGCTCGCCAGTGTCTCCACCGCGCTCGCTGCGAGAATGATGCGCGGATCGATGCTCGAGACGCTCGGCGCCGACTACATGCGCACGGCAAAGGCGAAGGGACTGAGCGAACGAAGGATCGTCGTCGGTCACGGGCTCCGAAACGCGATGCTGCCGGTGGTCACGCTGATCGGCCTCGACCTCGGTGCCACGATCGGTTCGGCAGTGTTGACCGAGACGGTGTTCTCGTGGCCAGGTCTCGGCTCGACCATTGCGGATGCGGTCGGAAACCGGGATCTCCCTGTGGTCCTCGGCCTCACGCTCGCCGTAGTGGTGGTGTACTCGTTGATCAACTTGTTCGTCGACGTGTCCTACGCCTGGTTCGATCCACGCGTCCGCCTCGGAGCAGGAGATGAACCATGACCCTGGTACCCGAACTGCTGGAGCCGATGCCCGAGATCGGGCCGGACACCGAGGTCAGAGCGGTGTCGCTGTGGGGCGATGTCTGGAAGCGGTTCCTGGCCAACAAGCTCGCCGTGATCGGTCTGGTCTTCGTGATCCTGCTGATCCTCGTAGCGATCTTTGCCGACCTCATCGCGCCGTACAGCATCACCGAGCGTGATTCGGCGAACTTCCGTACGGGTCCGTCGTCGGACCACTGGTTCGGCACCGACATCATCGGTCGCGACGTGTTCAGTCGCGTGGTGTACGGCTCGCGCGTGTCGCTGAAAATCGGGATCGTGTCAACCCTGATTGCGATGATCATCGGAGTCCTGCTCGGCGCACTGGCGGGCTTTCGAGGCGGGTGGACCGAGTCGGGCATCATGCGCATTACCGACATTTTCTTGTCGGTGCCCTACATCGTGCTGGCCATCGCTATCGCCACCGTCTTCGGTCGCACCGAAAACACGGTGATCATCGTGCTCGGCGTCACCGGTTGGCTGGGCATCTGTCGCATCGTGAGGGCGAGTTTCATGCAACTCAAACAGGTCGAGTACGTGGAAGCGGCGCGAGCACTCGGGTTCAAGGGTCGACGGATCATGTTCCGTCACATCCTGCCGAACGCCCTTCAACCCATCATCGTGTACGGCACGATCGCCATCGGCGGGGCCATCCTCGCCGAGGCGGCGCTGTCGTTCCTCCAGGTGGGTCCGCAGGACCCGACCCCCGCATGGGGCCTGATGGTCTCGCAGGGCAAGGGTGACCTCGCCAACGCCCCGCACCTCGTGTTCTTCCCGGGTGTGGCGATCTCGTTGACGGTGCTCTCCTTCGTCATGATCGGCGACGGCTTGCGCGACGCCCTCGACCCGAAGTTGAAGTCCCGATGACGGCCGGTCGAGACAAAGAGATCCTGCTCTCCGTCCGCAATCTCGAGGCGGGCTTCGACACGGGCGAAGGACACGTTCGGGCCGTCGACAACGTGTCGTTCGACATCCATCGCGGCGAGGTGTTCTCCATCGTGGGCGAGTCGGGTTCCGGCAAGTCGGTGACGGCGATGACGATCCTCGGTCTCCTCCCGACGATCAAGGTCGCAGGTGGTGAGATCCTGTGGAAGGGCCGCGACCTGTTGCAACTCGGCGATCGCGAGATGCGCCACATCCGGGGCGCGGAGATCTCGATGATCTTCCAGGATCCGCTGACCGCGCTCAACCCCGTACACACCATCGGGCGCCAGGTCGCCGAGATGGGCCGAATCCACGACGGACTCAACAAGAAGGAGTCAATGGAGCGCGCGATCGCGATGTTGGACCTCGTCGGCATCCCGGAGGCCCGCAAACGCGCGGACATGCACCCTCACGAGTTCTCGGGTGGAATGCGCCAGCGAGCAATGATCGCCATGGCGATCATGTGCAGCCCGGATCTGCTGATCGCCGATGAGCCGACGACAGCCCTCGACGTCACCGTCCAGGCCCAGGTCTTGGAGGTTCTCGTCGAGATCAAGGACCGTATCGATTCGGCCATCATGCTCATCACCCACGACCTCGGGGTGGTCGCAGGCCTGTCCGACAACGTCATGGTGATGTACGCCGGACGTCAGGCGGAGTTGGGTACGAGTGACGAGGTGTTCTACGAGTCGTCGCATCCCTACACGCTCGGTCTGCTCAAGAGCATTCCCGACCTGGAGGGACCGTTCAGCGAGCCGCTCGTCCCGATCCCGGGCTCACCACCGTCGTTGATCAACCGGCCTTCGGGTTGCCCGTTCCATCCGCGGTGTCCGATGGCCGAAGTGCCCGGTCGTTGCGATTCCGAGATCCCTGAACTTCACTCGATGGGCCCGAGTGGGCACGTTGCGTCATGTCATTTCGCCGAGCAGGTACGGGTGTCGACGTGACCGGCCCGATCCTCGAGGCGAAGGATCTCGTCAAGGAGTTTCCCATCCGTGGTGGCGTGTTCGCCCGCACGGTCGGCAAGGTGTCTGCCGTCGACGGCGTCAACATCACTCTCGCCGAGTCGGAGACGTTGGGATTGGTCGGTGAGTCCGGCTGTGGGAAGTCGACCACCGGCCGGCTCCTGCTGCACCTGATCACGCCGACGTCTGGAACCGTCGAGTTCGAGGGTGTCGACATCGGAACTCTCAACGCGAACGAGATGCAGAAGGTCCGCCGCCGTATGCAGATCGTCTTCCAGGACCCGTATGCGTCGCTGAACCCACGACGCACCGTCGGAGAGACGTTGACCGAGCCGCTGAAGTACCACTTCGGTCGCAGCGACGCCGAGAGTGCAGAGCGGATCAGCGAACTTCTCAGGGTGGTGGGACTCTCGCCCGAACATGCCAACCGCTATCCCCATGAGTTCTCCGGCGGTCAGCGTCAGCGCGTCGGAATTGCTCGCGCCCTCGTTCTCGACCCGAAGATGATCGTGCTCGACGAGCCGGTCTCGGCGCTCGACGTGTCGATCCAGGCCGGCGTCATCAACCTGTTGCAGAAACTGCAGGACGAACTCGGCATCGCCTACGTGTTCATCGCTCACGACCTGTCGGTGGTCCGGCACATCTCGAATCGCGTTGCGGTGATGTACCTCGGCCACATCGTCGAGCAGGGCGACCGCCTCGACATCTACGAGCACGGCAAGCACCCGTACACCAAGGCGCTCATCTCCGCCGTTCCTGTCGCCGATCCCAGACGTGAACGCAATCGCAGCCGCATCGTGCTGGAGGGCGACGTTCCGAGTCCGGTCGATCCGCCATCGGGCTGCCGTTTCCGAACCCGGTGCTGGAAGGCAACGGAGATCTGCGCGGAGATCGATCCGCCGCTCGAAGACCACGGCGGTGGCCATCTCGTGGCCTGCCACCACCCAGAGTAGCGTCCACTCGGGTGTCACCGACGCTGTGTGCGCCGAGCGTCACCGGAGGGTCACCTGGCGAGTAGCGAACCGATCGACAGGGCGACGAGCCCTGCGACGACCAGGCCGATCTGCCAGTGCCAGCGAATCACCGGTACGTCAGCAGCGCGACGTGTGTTGTCGTTCGAGCCGTCGATGTTGAGTTGATCCCAGCGCTGACGCACGATCGTGGCCGCGTTTCGGGAGCCCGGCTTTGCGGTGTGGGCCGAGGTGACCGACTGGCGTTCGTCGACGCCCTGACGGCGCGACCGTCTGGCGGTGCGCACAGCGCCGCCGGCGCTCGGTGGCGGTCCCGCCCAGGCCTCGAAGCGTCCGTGGGCCGTGATCAGCGTCAATGCCCACCGGGTCTCCAGGTCGACGATCGATGACCAGGGGACGTCGATGGTTCGTGTGACGTTGACGATGCGCACACTTGCATCGGTCACGATGACCCGCGGGTGCCAGAAGATCGCCCAGCAGCAGGTGACGAACAGCAGGATCCAGGGGATCGTTGCGACGGCGTCGTCGATTCCGCTCAAGACCGCTGCGACAGCGATGGGGGCGCCGAGGGTGGCGACGATCACGGTGAGGCCACGACCAAAGGCGGGGCGGAACTCCTCGATCACCGGGTCATCCTGTCAGGGTCGTCGGTTCCGGCAGCGCTCTCAACGGCGCACGTTCGTCGGCGCCGGACCGGCCGGGTGACCGGTAGGCTTGTCGACCGTGCGTGACGTCATGCTTTACATCACCCTCGTGGTCAATGTGGTCTCGATGGGTGCCCTGATTGCTGGCATCTTGATGCACAGTGGTCGCGGCGGTGGCTTGTCCGACATGTTCGGCGGCGGCGGTGGAGCAGCCCTCGGATCCTCGGCAGCCGAGCGGAACCTCAACCGGATCACCTTCGTCTTTGCCCTCACGTGGATCTTCAGCCTGGTGGCGCTTTCGTTCCTCCTGACCTGAGTGGAGTGGCGGATGCCGCGAGGTACCATCACAGATCCACAACCACGTCGGAGTGGCGGAATGGCAGACGCGCTAGCTTGAGGTGCTAGTGCCCTACTAATGGGCGTGGGGGTTCAAGTCCCCCCTCCGACACCAGATGACCAGGGCTCATGCCCTGGTCATTGCCGTTTCGGGATCGGGCGAGAGTGTCGCTTACGCAAGCCTGAGCGGCCGCCACTATCCTCCAGCGCAGTGTCCGTCAAGTCGGTCGGGGGCCCCGACGTTCCCTTCGATGACACTGCATGGGAGACACTTTTCCGGTCGGGTGT
>JANPKU010000019.1:0-8805 GCA_031426215.1 Actinomycetes bacterium | reverse complement strand
GCCCAACGCCGAGCCCTACGCGGGCTGTACCGCGGCTGTGCGATCCCGGGCTGCACCGTTGGCTACGACCGCTGCAAACTCCACCACATCACCTGGTGGCGACACGGCGGCAGCACAGACCTTCACAACCTTCTCCCGGTCTGCAGTGTCCACCACACCAAGATCCACAACGACCACTGGATCATCGAACTCGGACCCAACCGCGAACTCACCCTCAAACTCCCCGACGGCACCATCCACACCACCGGCCCACCCAACCGACAAACCGCCGCCTGACCCGAAACGGTCAGGCGCTCGCAGCTTCAGCGTTCAGCCGGTGCCTCGAACCAGCGCGGTGAGAACCTCCATGACCGTGGTGCGTCGCGGCGCGGCCCCCTCCACATGGCGGAGGCGGCGATCTGCGATGCGTTGTGTCAGTGATCCGGCGACTCACCGGCGGCGATACGCCGGAGGTCGAGGGCACGATCCAACACGTCGTCCGCGACACCGAGCTCGCGAGCGACGTCACGCAGCGGACGGCCGCTGGCTGCAGCGCCCTTCACGATCGCCGACGCCGCGTCGTAACCGATCACCGGGTTCAGGGCGGTGGCGGTGGCCAGCGTGAGTTCAGCCAACTCGAGACATCGATCCTCGTTCGCCTCGATGCCGTCGACGCAACGTTCGGCGAGCAACCTGGTACTCGCCGCCAGCAGGTCGATCGACTGCAGCAGATTGCGCGCCATCACCGGGATCATCACGTTCAGCTCGAAGTTGCCCTGCATGCCGGCAACAGCGATCGTGGCGTCGTTGCCGATCACCTGGGCGCACACCTGCAGTACCGCCTCGGGGATCACCGGGTTGACCTTGCCCGGCATGATCGACGAGCCCTTCTGCAGCTCCGGTAGCCGGATCTCGCCGAGGCCGGCGCGCGGTCCGCTCGACATCCAGCGCAGGTCGTTGCAGATCTTGGTGAGCGCAACGGCGACCACCTTCAACGATCCGGACGTCCCGACGAGCGCATCGCGTGACGCTTGCGCCGCGAAGTGGTCGTCGGGCCGCTGGATCAGTGCGCCGACATCGGTGGGCATCAGCACGGCGAGACGCTCCCGAACGCGGCCAGCGAACTCGACGTGGGTGTTGAGCCCGTTGCCCACCGCGGTGCCGCCGAGCGGGATCCGGCCGACGGCGGGAAGTGTCGCCCGGATCGCGTCGGCAGCGCTTCGGATCTGCGATGCGTACCCGGCGAATTCCTGGCCCAGCGTGACGGGCACGGCGTCCATCAGATGGGTGCGGCCGGCCTTCACCACGTCAGCGAACGCCTCCGAGCGTTCGGCGAGTGACTCTGCGAGCTGATCGAGTGCCGGCAGCAGCCCGTCACTCGCCGCATCGAGCGCAGCGAGGTGGACGGCCGACGGGAACACGTCGTTCGAACTCTGCCCGAGGTTGACGTGGTCGTTGGGATGCGCCCGGCCGTCGGTCAGCGCACTGATCACCTCGTTGGCGTTCATGTTCGACGACGTACCGGAGCCGGTCTGGAACACGTCGACCGGAAACTGGTCGTCATGTGCGCCGAAGCCCACCTCGTCGGCCACCCGCACGATCGCGCCGGCGAGCTCGTCGTCGAGCAACCCCAGTTCGGCATTCACCGACGCTGCAGCGGACTTGATGTGGCCGAGCCAGTGCACCACCCGGCTCGGGATCGGCTCACCGGAGATCGGAAAGTTGGCGAGAGCCTTCTCGGTTTCGGAACCCCACAGCGAACGTTGCTCGGTCATGCGATGAGCTTCCCACCACCGACACTCCCAAACGTCGCAGACGATCGAACGCGACGGTCACCGACCGGACCAGTCCACCGACCGGACCAGTCCGCCGACCGGACCAGGCGCACCAGCTACGTTCAGCGCGTGACATCGACCGATCCGAGCGCGACCATGCGTCGCATTGCGATCGGCGGAACGGTCGGGCCGACCGCGTTCGTGACCGCCTGGACGATCGGCGCGTTCACGAACGATCGGCAACTGTCCGCAATCGACGATGCCATCAGCCAGTTGGCACACATCGAGTCGAACACGCGGTGGTTGATGACTGCCGGATTCGTCACGTTCGGGGTCGGCGTGGGGCTGTTCGCCGTCGGCGTTCGCTCTCTGCTCGGCACAACGACATCAGCGTTCCTCGGTGCTACCGCAGCCTCGACGATTGCAGTCGCTCTGCTTCCGCTCGGAGTGTCGGACACCATCGATCAACTCCACGGCATCGCCGCTGCGGCCGGCTACGTCACCTTGATCGGGGCACCGCTGGCTGCACACGGGTCGCTTCGACGGCTCGGCGCCCGTCGACTCGCGTCCGCTGGTGTGGCCGCAGCAGCAGTGGCCGCCCTGTCGCTCGGCGCATCACTCGTCGTGCCCGCGAACGGGGCGTTCCAGCGGCTCGGATTGACGGTCGTCGACGCCTGGATCGTCACCACAGCCGGACTCCTCGTCACCGGCCGCTTGAACAATCCGAGCGACCGAACTTCACGCTGAAGCGGTGAGGGGACCACGCCCAGCGGTACCCGTCGAACGCCTCCACGACCACCCCGGTTTCGCCGAGGGCAAGGACAGGTAAGGTCGGGCGGTGAACGAACACGGACGAGCCGCTCGCCGCGCCTGGGTCGGGAATCCGTATCCGCTCGGCGCGAACTATGACGGGTCGGGCACGAACTTCTCGCTGTTCTCGAGCGTTGCCGACGGCGTGGAGCTGTGTCTGCTGGGCGACGACGAAGGCGCCCGCAGCGGACAGGGCAACACCAGAAATCACGGATCGATCGACGAGGATCGAATCGAGCTGACCGAGGTCGACGGCCATTGCTGGCACGTCTATCTTCCCGACGTGCGACCCGGCCAGCGCTACGGCTACCGGGTCCACGGGCCGTGGGAACCCGCCAAGGGTTTGTGGTGCAACCCGTCGAAGCTGTTGCTCGACCCCTACGCGAAGGCGATCGCGGGTGACATCGACTGGTCAGAAGCATGCTTCGGCTACGACTTCGGCGACCCCGACCAGCCCAACCTGGTGGATTCCGCCCCCCACGTCCCCAAAGCCGTGGTCGGAGATCGTTACTTCCAGTGGGGCAACGATCGCCCACCGGACGTGCCGCTGCACGACACGATCATCTACGAGACCCACGTCCGCGGACTCACGATGCAGCACCCTGGCGTCCCCGCGTCGCTTCGGGGCACCTACTCGGGGCTCGCCCATCCGGCGATCATCGAGCACCTCCAGCACCTCGGTGTGACCGCCGTCGAGCTGATGCCGGTTCACCAGTTCGTACACGATCATCATCTTGTCGAACGGGGCCTGCGCAACTACTGGGGTTACAACTCGATCGCCTACCTCGCCCCGCACAACGGCTACACGTCGTCGATCGCGCTCGGCCAGGTCCAGGAGTTCAAGACGATGGTCAAGTCGCTGCACGCAGCGGGCATCGAGGTGATCCTCGACGTCGTCTACAACCACACCGCCGAGGGCAACCACCTCGGGCCGATGTTGTCGATGCGCGGCATCGACAATCAGGCCTACTACCGCACGATGGCGGACGACCCGAGGTACTACCTCGACTTCACCGGTACCGGCAACAGCTTGAACATGCGCCACCCTCACGTGCTGCAGCTCATCATGGACAGCCTGCGGTACTGGGTGACCGAAATGCACGTCGACGGATTCCGTTTCGATCTCGCTTCGACGCTGGCTCGTGAGCTGTACGACGTTGATCGACTGTCGGCGTTCTTCGATCTGGTGCAGCAGGATCCGGTGGTGTCGCAGGTGAAGTTGATCGCCGAGCCGTGGGACATCGGCGAGGGCGGTTACCAGGTCGGCAACTTCCCGCCGCAGTGGTCGGAGTGGAACGGCCGCTACCGCGACACGATCCGTGACTTCTGGCGCGGTGAGCCGTCGACGCTCGCCGAGTTCGGCTACCGCTTCACCGGCAGCTCCGACCTGTACGAAGCGGACACTCGGAGACCGACCGCGTCGATCAACTTCGTCACCGCGCACGACGGCTTCACGCTGCGCGACCTCGTGTCGTACAACGACAAGCACAACGACGCCAACGGCGAGGGCGGCAACGACGGCGAGTCGCACAACCGTTCGTGGAACCACGGCGCCGAAGGCCCCACCGACGACGCCGGCATCAACGCGTTCCGGGCTCGTCAGCGACGCAACCTGGTCACCACCCTGCTGCTCTCGCAGGGCGTGCCGATGCTGCTCGGCGGCGATGAACTCGGCCGTAGCCAGGGCGGCAACAACAACGCCTACTGCCAGGACAACGAGATCTCGTGGTACCGCTGGGACAACGTCGACACCGACTTCGCGAAGTGGTGCCAGCGAATCATCTCGTTCCGTCGCGAACACCCGGTGTTCCGGCGCCGGCGCTGGTTCCAGGGTCGCAAGATCCGCGGCATCGAGGATCTCGCGTGGTTACGGCCCGACGGCGGGGAGATGACCGACGACGACTGGGACGCGGGATTCGCACGCGCCGTGGCCGTGTTCATGAACGGCGCCACGATTCCGACCACCGACGCCTACGGCGAACGCATCGTCGACGACTCGTTCCTCGTGATCTTCAACGCGTCGGACGAGCAGATCGACTGGTGCATCCCCGGGCCCGAGTGGAGCCGGCGCTGGACGATCGACCTCGACACCGCTGACCCGAAGCGAGGCGTCTCGCGCACCGTCAACAAGCGGCCAGGCGACCGGCTCGACGTGCCCGACCGCTCGATGGTGGTGCTTCGCTCCGTGAAGCCGCCAAGCCGTCACCCCGTGCTGCAACCTCCAACCGCGACGACCAACGACCCGGCCACCAACGACGACCGGGTCGGGGCGGTCGACCCTGCCGATGACTTCGATACTGGAGATCCTGGCCCAGAACCCGCCGGGCGATGATGATGACATGACGAGCGACGCACTGCGGTCACACGCCGAGCAACTCGGGGTCCTGACCAGCTACCACGATGTGAGCGGCACGCTGCACCACGCCGACGACACCACGATCGCCCACGTCGTCGCCGTGCTCGAAGCCGACCTGGCATCGGTTCGTGCGACGTCCCGACTGGCACCTCCTCTGCATCTCGCCGGTGCTGGGCCGTTGGTCGTGGGTGCCCGCATCACCGGGGCGAATCTGAATGTGGCCGGCGCTCCCGTCGACCTCCGAGCGCGACACGGTGACGACCAGGACACCATCGATCTCCCGACCGGACTTCCGTGGGGATGCCATCAGCTCCGGTTCGACACCGATCGCGGACCGGGCGAAACCGTGCTGGTGGTCGCCCCGCCGACCATGCTCCGCAACGAGTACTTCGACGGGGCCAGCGGGCTCTTCGCTCCCACCTATGCGCTGTGGGAACATCAGCGACCGCTGCCGTCGTTCGCTCACCTCCACGACCTCGCACGCGCAGCGAAGGCGAACGGAATCGCCGTGGTGTCGACGCTGCCGCTGTATGCGACCTACCTCGACGATGCATTCGACCCCAGCCCGTACTCGCCGGTGAGCAGGCTGCACTGGAACGAGGTGTACCTCGACGACACCGGCCTGCCTCCAGCACCGGTTCCCACCGTCGGTTCAATCATGGACTGGGGAGCGCTCGCAGTTCGACGGCGACGCCAACTCATCGAGGCGACCAACGCACTGACCTCCGACATGCAGGACCAGCTGACGGCGTTCGCCGCTGCGCATCCCGACGTCGGCTCGTATGCCCGGTTCCGTGCAGGTCGAGATGCCGACGGCGACCTCGTCGTCGAACAGTCGCATCTCCTCGCGCAGTTCCTCGCCGACCAACAGCTCGGCGCGATTCGCGACGATCCACATGCTGCCGCGCTCGCTCTCGATCTCCCGATCGGCTCGCACCCGCAGGGCTACGAGGTGTGGGCGGACCCGTCGATGTTCGCGCCGCAGATGAGCGTCGGTGCCCCGCCCGACTCGTTCTTCGCCGACGGCCAGGACTGGGGTTTCCCACCGCCGATGCCGGCGGCGATGCATGCCAGCGGCCATCGTCTGTGGCGCCAACTGATCGAGCGGGTCGGCCGCCACGCCGACATTCTGCGCATCGACCACGCCATGGCGGTGCATCGCCTGTGGTGGGTGCCCGATGGCTTCTCTGCCACGCAGGGTGTCTACGTGATGTACCCGCAGGACGAGATCCTGGCCGTGATCGCCGCGTCGGCGGCAGCGGCCGGCGTCACGATCGTCGGCGAAGACCTCGGCACCGTGCCGCAGGAAGTATCCGAGGCGTTCGATCGGTGGGACGTGCTCGGAATGTACGAAGAGCAGTTCCACATGGACGACGACCAGTTGGCGCACATCCCGGCGCGAACGGTCGCCGGAATTCGTACCCACGACATGACACCGATCGCCGAAATCGTCGCCACCGACGACACCGCGGCGTACCGGCAGCGACTCGGCGACGCCCACGGATGCGAGATCGCCGACCGATGGGACGACGTGGTCGAACAGATGCTGTTGCGCTTGTCCTACAGCGACGCGTACCTGGTGATCGCCGACCTCGACGACCTGATCGGCGAACGGCGGCCCCACAATCTTCCAGGGCGGGTCGCTCCCGAGCTGTGGTCCCGCCGCCTCGACCGACCCACCTCCGAGACCCTCACCGATCCCGACGTCCTCCGTCGGCTTGCCACCCTGGCGCGCCGAAAGAGGGACCACGGCGATGGCTCCGCTGACGCAGACGACGGCGAGGGGAGCAGCACATGAGCTCCGGCCACCTTCACGGGCAGGCCGACGAACTCGACCGGTACCTGTTCAACGAGGGCACGCACCGATACCTCCATCGTCGGTTCGGCGCACAGCCCGCCGACGGCGGTTGCCACTTCGCCGTGTGGGCACCGAACGCCAGACAAGTTGCGGTGGTCTGCTCGTTCGACGACTGGCAGCACGAACACCATCTCGGCCCCAGCGGGTCAGGCGTATGGAGCGGCTGGGTGGATGGCGCTGCGATCGGACACGCGTACGTGTACCGGGTCACCGGCCCCACCGGGTCCGTGGTGGAGAAGTCGGATCCCGTCGGTGCCGCCACCGAGGAGCCGCCGTCGATCAATTCGGTGATCGCCGATCTGTCGTACGAGTGGGGCGATGACGACTGGATGGCGTCGAGACGCGGCCAGATCGCACTCGATGCACCGGTGTCGATCTACGAGATGCACCTGGGTTCATGGGGCCGCCACGTCACCGACGGCAAACGTTTCCCGCGCTACGACGAACTGGCCGACCCGATCGCCGATCACGTGCTCGCCCACGGGTTCACGCACGTCGAGTTGATGCCGATCATGGAGCATCCGTTCTACGGGTCGTGGGGATACCAGACCACCGGGTTCTTCGCTCCGAGTGCCCGCTTCGGGACGCCGCAGGACCTGATGCGGATGGTCGACCGCCTCCACCAGCGCGGGGTCGGGGTGATCCTCGACTGGGTGCCGTCACACTTCCCCAACGACAGCCACGGGCTCTACGAGTTCGATGGCACACACCTGTTCGAACACGCCGATCCCCGCCAGGGGTACCACCCCGATTGGCACTCGGCGATCTTCAACTACAGCCGCAACGAGGTGCGTTCGTTCCTGGTGTCGAGTGCGATGTGCTGGCTCGATCGCTACCACGTCGACGGACTCCGCGTGGATGCGGTGGCGTCGATGCTGTACCTCGACTACTCACGCAACGAAGGCGAGTGGATCCCGAACGAGCACGGCGGCCGCGAGAACCTCGATGCGGTCGTGTTCCTGCGCCAGCTCAACGAAGCGGTCTACAGCGAGTTCCCCGACGTCGCCACGATGGCGGAAGAGTCGACGTCGTGGCCGATGGTGAGTCACCCGACCTACGTCGGCGGACTCGGCTTCGGCAACAAGTGGGACATGGGCTGGATGCACGACACGCTCGCGTACATGCAGCTCGATCCGATCCACCGGCGCTGGCACCACGGCGAGATCACGTTCCGGTCGGTCTATGCGGCGAGCGAGCACTTCGTCCTGCCGCTGAGCCATGACGAGGTCGTGCACGGCAAGGGATCGCTGCTCACCAAGATGCCCGGCGACGACTGGCAGCAGTTCGCGAACTTGCGGCTGCTGTACGCGATGCAGTGGGCGCAGCCCGGCAAGAAGCTGTTGTTCATGGGCGGCGAGCTCGCCACTCGCGCCGAGTGGAACCACGAGGGCACACTCGACTGGTCGCTGCACGATGTCGACTCGCATCGAGGTGTTCGAGCGTGGCTCGCCGACATCAACCGGCTGTATGCGCTCGAACCGGCGATGCATCGTGGCGACAGCGATCCCGATGGCATGCAGTGGGTGGAGAGCGCCGACGCCGACCAGAGCGTGTACGCCTGGCTGCGCAAGGACCCCACCGGCGACGCCCGACCGGTGCTCGCAGTGTTCAACGCCACGCCGACGCCACGCCACGACTACCGCCTCGGCGTGCCGGTCGGGGGGCACTGGGTCGAGTTGGCCAACTCCGACGCCGAGCCCTTCGGCGGGAGCGGCATCGGCAACTTGGGCGGGGTCGGTACCGTTCCGGTCGAGTCGCACGGATTCCACCAGTCGATCGTCCTGACGCTGCCACCGCTCGGCGCCGTCTTCCTCGCACCCGAGTCCTGACTCGTGCCGACGGTGTCAGACGACCACTCGACTCGGCTCGGCGCAACCGTCCTCGCCGACGGCCGCACGAGCTTCGTCGTGTGGGTGCCGAAGGCCACGACCGTCGACGTCTCGATTTGGGGCCGACCCCCAACGAGATCGGGCGCGCGCGAACGTGAAGGCGGGTACTGGACCGCCGTGGTCGACGGGCTCGGGCCC
>JANPKU010000018.1:0-25500 GCA_031426215.1 Actinomycetes bacterium | reverse complement strand
CCTTGAGCGGGCCGAGTGTCTCCTGCTTGGCGTAGGCCTTGACGTAGTCGATGACCTCGCCGATCGAGGCATCATCGGCCTGCTTCGCCTTCTCGGCCTGGCGGGCGAGACGCTGTTCGAGATCGCTGGTGTCTGACACGGTCATGGTGTCTATCACGAAAGCCTGAACTTCAACATGGCCTCGACGTCGTCGAGGATCTCATCGAGGAGATCCAGCCGTGCTGCAGGCCCAGGGGCGGCGAGCAGACGGAATCGGTCGGCAGGCCCGATCGGAGCGAGCGTTGCCAGGTGATAGGTCGCCAGTAACGGGTCGTCGGAGACCTCGTCGTCGCCGGTGTCGACGGGGTCACCGCCGATCGACGCGACCAGGTCCGTTTCGTCGGATTCGTCGAGGAGCGCTGCGACCTGGCCAGCCAACGCTCGCGCCGCACGGACCCGTGCGTGCGAGGCCGCAACGTTCAGCGCCAACCCTGGGGCGTCGGGATCGGTGTCCGGCCAGTCCTCGACGTCGGCGAGCGGATACGGATCATCGGGCAGCCACGCATTGATCCTGATCCGGCGGGTGCCGACAGCGATGAGCGCATACCTGTTCTCGTCGATGGCATCGACTTGCAGCATCTGTGCCACGGTTCCGACCATCACCCGGTCGTCGCCGCCTCCGGTCTCCCAGCCGTGCGAGATGAGCGCCTGACCGAACTCGGGCTCTCCGTCTGATCGAAGACAATCACGGATCATGTCGCGGTAACGCGGCTCGAAGACGTGCAACGGCAAGATGCCACCGGGCAGCAGCACCGATCCGAGGGGGAACATCGCCATCACTGCCATGACGATCAGCGAGGACCCAGTGCCGCGGCATCGGGCCCGGCCGGGTACTCCGCCAGGCGCTCGGCCAGGGCGCCCCAGAACGGGACGTAGCCGTCCGCAGTGACGTAGCCCGGCCCGTTGAGCACCAGCGCGAAGTCGAGTCGGTCACCGTTGGGTGCATCGAGGTAGCCCGCGAGTGCCTTCACCTCCGGAGGGTCCACTTCGGCAGGCGGATTGGTCAGTGTGCCGGTCTTGGCGACCAGTTGTCCCTCCACCTGGGTGCCGAGGAACTCGTCGATCAGTGTCCCGCTTCTTCCGGCAACCGCCAGCCCTTCGACGGCGGTGGTCGATTCAAGGTGATCCAGCACAGCGATCAGCGTGTCACACGTCAGGCGATTGGCCGTGCTGAGCCCCGACCCATCGGCGAGTTCCACATCGTCCATCGGGGCGTCCCACGACCGGACCGTGAGGTCGAGCACGCGAAGACCCGCCTCGGTGCTGCCGTCGCCTGCTGCGATGTAGCCGATCTCCTTCAGCAGCATTTCTGCCGTGTCGTTGTCGCTGCGCGTCAGCATGTCGGCGACGATGACCGACAACGGCGCCGAGTCGACTGTTGCGATCTGCGTCGCCGCGGGGTCCTTCACTCCCGACGACCAACCGTTCGAGATCGACACTCCACGATCGCTCAACAGTCGAGAGAACTCGCGCGCTGCGGCTTCGTTCGGATTGCGTTGGCGGCCCGAACGACCCACGGTCTGGCCGTCGTTCACGACGAGGCCGGCGATCGGGCCAGCATCCACGTATGCCACGCCGCTGTCCCACGTCGGGTTGACGAATTGATCGTCGTAGCGGCTTCCGTCGCCCACGATCGCACCGCCGATCGACGTGATCCCCGCGCTGACCACGGCATCGGCGAGCACGTCCAGGGAGGTGATCGCGGGCGCTGCTGCAGGATCGTCGGACGGTGGGAGTCCGCTTGCCTCGAGGAGTGGGTCCCCGCCACCGACCAGGTACAGGTTGCCTTCGACGACTCCGGCGGACGGCGCCGCTGCGGCCACGGTCGTCGTGAATCGATACTCCGGTCCCAGAACCTCGGTGGCGGCCCCTGCGACCAACAACTTGTTCGTGCTGGCCGGAATCACCGGTACATCGCCGTTCCACGAACTCACCGGGCGGCCGTTCACCGACACGGCCAGACACGAGCGTGCGTCGACGAACGCCGCGAGTTGTTCGATGGACGTGACCAGTGCGACGTCGGCACCTTCGCGGGCAAGGATCGACGGGGCACGCCGGAAGTCGAAGATCGTGGTGGACAGCACCGCGGCGGGCTCCGTGGTCGGCTCGAAGGTGACGGGCCCCGCCTCGGAACTTGCTTCGCGCTCGTCGGCCTGTGCGTCGCTCCACAGCAACACCGCCGTCAGCGCCGCCGCAGGGACGAGTGCCAGTGCAACCAGCCCGAGCAACGGCGCTCGCCGGTAGCGAACCGGTACACCGGCCACGTCGGCAATGCGGGTGGGGGCGTCTTCGGACGGTCGCTCGCTCGTGTTCATCGAGGTCCCAGATCGGCTGGCGACGCCCCAGCCGGGTACGTGTCGAGCGAGTCGGCGAGTGCATTCCAGGTGGGCCGGTACTCGCTCTGATCCGACACGGTCGGGCCGTTCAACACGAGCGCGTACTCGACCACACTGCCCCCCTCGATCGGCAGGTACCCCGCGAGCGACTTCACTGCCGGGGGGTCGACGTTGAACGGAGGATTGTTGAGTGTCCCGGTCTTCCCTCTCAGGCGTCCGGCGATTGGATGATCGACGAAGATGCTCGCCAAGGTGCCGGTCTGACCTGCAATCGGAAGGCCCTGACCGATCGTGGTGTCGAATCCGGTGCGTTGCAGCACGGTGATCAACGCTTGACAGGTGAGCCGGTTGTCGAGACTCAAACCGGATCCGTCGACGAGCACGATCGGCGTGACGTCGACACCCCAGTCGACCAGCTGTTGACGCACCACAGCGAGACCCGCCTCACGGGTACCGGGAGCAGCGGTCGTGTAGCCGAGTTCCTTCACCACCATCTCGGCGGTGTTGTTGTCGCTGTTGCCGAGCATCTCGGAGATCACGTCCGACAGCGGAGCAGACTCGATCGACGCGATGTCCACAGCGTCCGGCGGAGCGGTCCCGGCGGCTGCGGCATCGCCGATGTCGACGCCTCGGGCTTCGAGCATCAGGGCGAATTCTCGGGCAGCAGACTCGTTGGGATCACTCCCTCGCAGCGGATCGCCGAGCACGCGTGAGTCGTTGGCCATCAAGGCGTCGTACGGACCCCCCTCGAGGCCCGCGACACCGTCGCCCCATCCGGGAGCGAAGTACTCGTCGTCGTAGCGACTTCCGTCACCGACGACCGAACCCGTGATCGACGTCACGCCCGCTGCCACCACACGGTCGGCGAGTGCATCGAGCGATGTCGGCGAGGTGACCGGATTGAGCTCGAGATTCGACGTCGGGTACCAACCCGACGACAACAGCGGATCGCCACCGCCGACCAGGAAGAGATCGCCGGCCACCACTCCCCCGGCTGCAAGTGACGGTGCGACCACTTTGGTGGTGTAGCGATGATCAGCTCCGAGACGCTCCAACGCAGCGGCGGCGACGGGAAGCTTCTGGTTGCTGGCCGGGATCACCGCGAGATCAGGGTTCCGATCTCCGACCGCGATGCCATCGACCGAGACGGCACCGCACGACCGGTCGTTGAGTGAACCGAGGAACGCGCTTGTCTCGGCAGTGAAGGCACCGATGTTGAGCTCGCGGGAGATGATCGTCGGTGCACGACGAAAGGCGATCACCCCGGTGGACAACACCGGCGACGGCGCCGACACCTCGACCGTCTGATCGATCACGGGAGCGGCAGCGTTCGCCTCCTGCTGGTCCGACGACCACGAGTGGAGCGCGAACAACGCAAGTGCCGGCACGACCGCAACCGAAACCAGCACGATCACTGGTCCCGGCCCGCGACGCCGACGGTTCCGCGTCGTCACTGCTGACGTGCCTCGCGGAACTTCGAATAGCGAATGAGGTGGCCCAGTGCCGTGACGGCCTGGCCGCCACTCGGGTAACACAGCCGTCCCAATCGACGCACCGTTGCCGGGCCGGCATTGTCGGGATCCGCGACGGCGAGTTCGGTGGCCACCAGGATGGGCTTGGCGTTGGCAACGCTCAGCTCGTGAGCAGCTTCGGCGAACCGCTCGTCCTGACGTTCGTGGTACGCCACGATCCGTTCGAGGCCATGATCGGGATAGAACCGGCCCTCGCGCATCATGCGCGCCTGATTGCTCTGGATCCCGAGGCCGAGATAGATGACGGCATCGACCTCCGGATGCTCGGCGATCAGCGCCATCACCTCGGGGATCGTGTCACGAACTTCCCCGCCGGCGCAGTCGATCGGGTTGTTGCGACTCCACCGTGGCGGCAGCTTCTCGTCGATCGCCGCTCGCAGATCGGCTGGCAGGTCCATCAAGACGATGTCGGGATCGCGGGTGATCGCATCGGCGGTGACCACACCCCACCCGCCGGCGGTGGTGAGCACGATGGTGTTCGGTCCCTTCGGCAGCGGCTGCGTGGCGAACGTCGCCGCGGCCTCGAACGCCTCGGTGACGGTTGCAGCTCGGACGATGCCCGCCGCCCGACACTCACCGTCGAAGATCTTGTCGTTGGCGGCCAGCGCCCCGGTGTGGCTGGCAGCGGCCTGCGCCCCGCCCTCGGTGGCTCCGCCTTTCACCAGGACGAGCGGTTTGCGGGCCGCAGCGCCGGCGAGACGATCCATCAGCCCCCTCCCGTCGACGATGCCTTCGACGTAGGCCAGACCGACCCTGGTTGCCGGGTCATCGGCATACCAATCGAGGTAGTCGGCCACAGTGACGGCGGCGGCGTTCCCGGCTGACACCGCGCGGCTGATCCCGACCCCACTGGCACGCGCCATGTTCATGAAGCTCGACACGAAATTGCCACTCTGGCTGGCCACGGCGATGGCTCCCGCCGGCGGGTAGGGAGCGACGATCTGGGCGCAGAGATTGACCGGGGTACTCACGACACCCTGTCCATTGGGACCAGCGAGCAGGATGCCCAACTCGTCGGCGAGCGCAACGAGCTCGTCCTCGGCGCGTTGGCCCTCGTCGCCCGCTTCGCCGTACCCCGCAGAGGTCAAGAACGCGGCCCTGACCCCTTTCGCGGCGCAGGCGCGGAGCAGGTCGGGATTCGCTGCGGCCGGGGTGCACACGAACACGAGGTCGATCACGCCGTCGGGAAGATCGGCGATGTCGGCAACCGTCTTGATCCCGAGCACCTCTTCGCCCTTCAGGTTGGTGCCGTAGACCCCACCTGCGTAGCCGCTCGCCAGCAGGTTGTGGAGCGACACGAACCCGAACTTGCCCGGATGCGTCGACGCACCCGTCACCAGGACACCCTTGGGGTCGAACAGTGCCGTGAACTGGGCCTCGCTCGGGCGGGCCCGAGCCTCCGTTCGATCGGTGACGGCTCCAGCTCCCAACTCGACGAGACCGTCCACAGCGACCACCGAACCGTCGGGCTGGACGATCAGCGGATTGATGTCGACGCTCGTGATGTCGTGCCGATCAGCAGCGAGACGCCCGAGTCCGACGATGACGTCGACCAGCCCAGTGCGGTCGACTGCCTCCTCGCCACGAAAGGCGCCGAGGAGCTTCTGAGTGGCGAGGTCGTCGATCATCTCCGCGGCGGTGACCCGATCGACGGGTGCTGGGCGGAACACCACGTCGGCAACCGCTTCGGCGAGGATTCCTCCGACGCCGAGCATGACCGTGGGACCGAACTGGGGATCACGGACCACGCCGGCGATCAACTCACGGTTGCCCGAGATCATCGGGGCGACAAGGATCGACACGTCGCCGTCATCAGGGGTAGCGGCCGCGAGCAGAACGTCGGCAGCGGATTCAACAGCGTTGCGATCGCCGAGGCGGAGCTTCACGAGCCCTCGTTCGGTCTTGTGCGCAATCGTGTCGCCGTTCAGCTTGGCCACCACCGGGTACCCGAGTTCGTCGGCCGCATCGCCAGCGGCGATCGCATCGAGAGCCAGACGTTCGGGGGCGATCGGAACGCCGTATGAGGCCAAGAGCGCCTTGGAGTCACGCTCCGACAGCGTCGTGTGCGCGCCGGTTCCGTCGGGGTTCATGTCTGGGGTGGCCATGCGTTCCCCACGGTACCCGTCGGCGCGGTCCGCTCTGCGGTCACCGCGCTGGCGACACGTTGTAGGTGAGCATGCTCTTGGCGACGACACGACCGCTCGTGACAGCGACCGCCTCGCTCTCGCAGAACACCACGGTGCGTCCGCGTTTGGTGACCCAACCCTCCGCGACGATGTCCTCGTCCTTGACCGCACCGAGGAACTGCACGTGGAGGTCGACGGTCGAATATCGGTCGTTCGGTCCGAGCACCGACCCCACGGCTGGGACGAGCACGGCGTCCATCAGCGACGCGATCGCTCCGCCGTGCACGAGCCCTCCTGCTTGGAGCAGCTCGGCCTTGAACGGCAGACGCATCCGGCAATAGTCGATGCGGGTGTCTTCCATCTGCAGGCCGAGCAGCATCGGGAAGTAGACAGCTTCGGACTTGCCGAATTTCGCCCAGCGTGCAGCCGCATCAGGGGCGAGGGGCTCGTACTGATCGGCTCTCGTCATCGCCCGATCATGTCGGCATCAGCGCGGCACGGAAGAACTGGATGATGTGCTCGCTGCGACGATCGAGCGCGGCAGGAGCGAGCGGGTCTTCGTCGAGCAGTCCTTCGAGGAACGGTGCGTCGGAGAAGTAGCTGAGCAGCGCCCCGTAGCCGGTGAGCAGCAACTGCTCGGGGTTCTGATGGCGGAAAACGCCGGCGTCCATCTCGCGCCGGAAGTAGTCCGCCGCCTGGTCGAACATGGGCCGCAACACGGCGGCGAGGTCGATGCCGAGATGCGCACCTCCGTCGATCGCCTCGCGGCGCATCAGGGTGACGTAGTTGGGATTGTCGGCGAAGTACCCGAATCCGGCCCTCAGCACCTGTTCGACCTTCGGCCAGCCCTTCGCGGTCGATTCGATCGCTTCGACCAGTCGAGCGAACCAGTCCGACAACAGTCGTTCGAACACCTCGCCGTACAGCGCGTCCTTGGATCCGAAGTGGTGCAGCAGGCTGGGACGGCGAATGCCGACTTCGGCAGCGATGTCATTGAGCGACGTGCCGCTGTATCCGGCGTACGCGAAGCACGAAAGCGCTGCGTCGAGGATCTGGTCGCGGGTGGACCGGCCCTCGACGGGCGCTTCGCTCGCGACGTCGATGGATTCGAGAGCAGCGCCGTCGACGGCAGCGATCGGATCCGACATGGTGTCGGCGAACGCTACAGCCGTATCGCAGCGGCGATCAGGCGGGAGGGTAGACGCCCATCTGCTTCGACTTGTCGGTCTGCCAGAAGATGTCGGCGATCTCGTCGATGTAGGTCACGAGCTGCTCGCCCACTGCGGGGTCCATCGACTTCTTGGCCTCGCCGGCCTGGTGGATCGCCTTCCAGAACAGTTCGTGCAACTGTGGGAACGCGGCGAAGTGGTCGGGAGCGAAGAAGTCGGCCCACAGCACCATCAGATGGTGCTTGGTCTCCTCGGCGCGCTGCTCCTTGATCATGATGCAGCGGTTGCGGAAGACCTCGTCGTCGGACTCGGCGTACTTCTTGGCGGTCTTGACCACCGACATGGCTTCGATCTTGGCCTGGGCGGGATCGTACACCCCGCAGTACAGGTCGCAGTGGGCGTGGGCGACTGTGGCCGTGGCGAACAACTTGGCGAACATGAGTGGCTCCTCGGAGTGCAATGGTGGGGTGGTGCGGTGCTGACGCTTCCCGTGGGGGCGCCGAATCGAAACATACACTCCGCGTCCGTGCTCATGCCCATGCCACGTCGATTCCTGGTCTCGGATCGCTCGATGGAGCCGACGTTGGTCGATGGGCAGGGGCTGGTTGCCGTCCCCAGCGGACGCGCAAAGGCCGGACAGCTTCGATGTCTGCAGCATCCGCATCGGCCAGGCTTCTGGCTGGTCAAGCGAGTTGCCGAGGTATTGCCCGACGAAACGATGTCGGTGCTGTCCGACAATCGTGACGTCACCATCGCAGATTCACGGTCGTTCGGGCCGGTCCCGATCGCAGGCTCGTACCGAGTGATCATGCGTATCCCACGGCGCTGGATGTGACGGGACGGCGCTCCTAGCCTGACTGCCATGCAGATCGTCTCCGCCCTGTTCGTGGAAAGCTTCGAGATGCGCGAGGCACCCGGCCCGTCGACGCGCATCGACCTGACCGGCGTCATGTTCTCGCAGATGGCACCCGAACCTGCGCCGCTCACGATCACGCCGCACCTGATCGGGTTGATCTTCTGCCCAGCGCACGAGCAGGGCTCAGGTGTGTTCGAGGTCGTGTTCCGTCGCGGCGTCGCCGAGGACAGCGAACAGGTGGCTCGCAACGTCAGTCCGTTCACCGTCGAGCCCGGCAAGTTCACCTATCGGCTGGTGCGAGGGGAACTCGAGTTCCTCGACTACGGCCAGGTGTTCGCCCACTGCCGCATCGACCACGGCCCCTGGCACCTCGTCCCGTTCACTCTCCTCCCACCCGCCTGACGGTTACATCAGGGGTCAGAACCCACATGTAACGGCACAAGGTGATCCGTGGTCGCCACCTGCGCCCGCGGTTACAAGTGGGGTCTGACCCGTGTGGTCTCGGGTACCCTCGCCGCGTGTCGTTGACTGCAGAACAGGACCAGCTCGCCGTCTCGCTCATCCGGGGGATGGCGATGGATGGTCCGCTCGCCGCGAACAGCGGCCATCAAGGAACGGCGATGGCGCTCGCCCCGCTCGGGCACGTGCTCTACAGCCGGGTGATGAAGCACGACCCCGCCGACCCCGCCTGGCCCGACCGTGACCGGTTCGTGCTGTCGAACGGGCACGCCTCGATCCTGCAGTACTCACTGCTGTTCCTGTCCGGCTACGGCCTCGAGCTCGACGACCTCCGCAACTTTCGGCAGTGGGGTTCGGCCACCCCAGGTCACCCCGAGGCCGGACACACCGCCGGCGTCGAGGTCACCACCGGTCCGCTCGGACAAGGGTTCGCGAACGCCGTTGGTCTGGCCATCGCGGAAGAGCACCTGCGCGCCCGGTTCGGTTCGGACGCGCAGGATCACTTCACGTTCGTGATCGCCGGTGATGGCTGCCTCATGGAGGGCATCAGCCACGAGGCGGCGTCGCTTGCCGGGCACCTCGGGCTCGGCAAGTTGATCTGTGTGTTCGACGACAACCACATCACGATCGACGGACCGGCGAACATGTCGAGCGCAGACGACGCGGCGATGCGGTTCCGTGCGTACGGCTGGGATGTGGTCGAACTCGGCGAGATGGCCGACGATCTGGATGGCCTCGAAGCGGCGCTTGATGCGGCGAAGGCCCAGACCGACAAGCCGTCGCTGCTGATCCTGCGTTCGCACATCGGCGAGCCGTCCCCCGACCACATCGACAATGCGGCTGCACACGGCAATCCCTTTTCCGCCGAGGACGTGACACGGACCAAAGCAGTCATGGGGATTCCCGACGAGCCGTTCTGGGCGCCCGACGAACTGGTGGCCGCCTACCGGGAACACGTCGGCGCCCGTGGTGCCACCGAACGGTCGGGGTGGGCACGCACGAGCGTCTCGATCACCTCGACTCCGCAGTGGCAGGCAGCGTGGACCGGTACCGGCACCGACGAGTGGGACGCCGACCTGCCGTCGTACGATCTCGGCGAGTCCGTCGCCACCCGCAAGGCCATCCAGAAGGCCCTCGACGCCACCTACGACCATCTCCCGGGTCTGATGTCCGGCTCCGCAGATCTCACGGGCAGCAACGGCACCGGCCTCGCTCGCACGACGGCCTTCACCGTCGAGAATCGAGCGGGGCGCTACATCCACTACGGAATCCGCGAGCACGCGATGGGCGCGGCTCTCGTCGGGATGGCGCAGCACGGTGGCACCTTGCCGATCAGCGGCACGTTCTTCGTGTTCTCCGACTACATGCGCCCGTCGATTCGACTGGCTGCGTTGTCGGGGGCCAAGGCATGCTTCGTCTTCACCCATGATTCCGTCGGTGTGGGCGAGGACGGCCCCACGCACCAACCCGTCGAGCACCTGGCGACGCTGCGGGCGATGCCGGACCTGCATGTGATCCGGCCCGCCGACGGCAACGAGACCATCCAGGCGTGGGCCGACATCGTGCGCCACGATGGGCCCTCTGCGTTGATCCTCAGCCGTCAGAACATCCGGGTCGTCACGGACGGATCGGCCGTTGCTCGGGGCGCCGGCATCGTCACCGACTCCGACGGCACCCCAGACGTCGTCCTGGTCGGCACCGGCAGCGAGGTCGAGGTCTGCGTCGACGCCGCCGATCAACTTCGCGAACAGCATCGCAACGTCCGCGTCGTGAGCTTGCCGAGTTGGGATCGCTTCGCCGAGCAGGACGAGTCGTTTCGCGACTCGATCCTGCCCGCTGGCATCCCGACCCTGTCGGTCGAAGCTGCGTCCACGTTCGGGTGGGAGCGTTGGTCCGACGACTCGATCGGCATCGATCGCTTCGGCTCCAGTGCGCCCGGCGAACTCGTGCTCGAGAAACTCGGAATCAGCGTCGAACACGTCGTCGAGCGCGCACACGCTTTGCTCGACTGAGCAGCCAACGAATTCGAAAGGACGCCATGCCAGAGAACCGGATCATCGCTCTCCACGACCAGCAGGGACAGAGCGCGTGGCTCGACAACCTCAAACGTGACTACATCTCGTCGGGTCAGCTCGTGGCGATCCGTGACGGCGGGGTGCGCGGCCTCACCTCGAATCCTTCGATCTTCCAGAAGGCAATCCAGGATTCCGCCGACTACGACGAACAGTTCGCCGAGCTCACTGCGTCGGGCTCCTCGATCGACGAGTCGTACTGGGCGATGGTGATTCGCGACATCCACAGCGCCTGCGACGTGTTCTCGAAGGTCTACGACCACTCGGGTGGCGTCGACGGATACGTCAGCGTCGAGGTCGCACCGAACCTCGCCCACGACGGACCGGGCACCGAGACGGCGGCTCGGAACCTGCACGTGCGGATCGATCGACGCAACCTGATGGTCAAGATTCCCGGGACGGCGGAAGGCCTCGCACCGATCGAGCAGATGATCGCCGAGGGACGTTGCATCAACGTCACGCTGATTTTCAGCCTCGACCGTTACTCAAAGGTGATCGAGGCCTACTTGACGGGGCTCGAGCGTCTCGCTCGCGACCCTGGCGCCGACCTCTCGAAGGTCGCGAGCGTTGCAAGCTTCTTCATCAGCCGAGTCGATTCCGAGGTCGACGCCCGTCTCGATTCGATCGGCTCCGACGAAGCGCTCGCACTGCGTGGGAAAGCGGCGGTGGCCCAGGGCAAGCTGGCATACCAGCTCTTTCTCGAAGCATTCTCCGGACCGCGTTGGCAGGCGCTCGCCGATCGAGGCGCACACGTGCAACGCCCGTTGTGGGCGTCGACATCGACCAAGAACGCGGCCTATCCCGACACGCTGTACGTCGACGAACTGATCGGTCCTCAAACGGTCAACACCCTGCCCGAAGCGACCTTGGATGCGTTCGCAAACCACGGCACGATCGCACGCCGCGTCGATGCCGATGTCGACGACGCACGCGCCGTGTGGCAGTCACTCGCCGACGTCGGTGTCGACATGGACGACGTCGCCACACAACTCGAAGTCGAAGGCGTCGCGAGTTTCGCCAAGGCCTTCGACGAATTGATCGCAGCCCTCGAGTCCAAAGGCGCCGAGCTCACCTGATCGGTGGCGCCACGTCAGACATCGATCCAGCGGCGCGGGTAACCCTGGGCACCGTTGGGGGCCACCGGTGCGGTCTCTTCGGTCTGTGGAACGCCGTCGCCGTCGAACGCCCGTGACTCGATCATGTGGCGACCGGGTTCCAGGTCGAGAGTGACCATCCACTGAGCCCAGGTGTCGATCGACGGCACACCGCCGAGATCGGCCTCGGACCACTGCCCGCCGTCCGAACGGACCTCGACTCGTGAGATGCCACGATGCACGGCCCATGCCACACCGCCGACGATCACGTCGTTCGGCGTTGTGCCCCGACGGTCGGTGTCGATGCGCGACATCGTCTTGATCGGCCCGTCCTTCGACCAGCCCCGCGGCACCCAGTAGGCGTCGAAGTCCTCCCAACGGGTGAGCTCGATCTGCGTCACCCACTTCGTTGCCGAGACGTAGCCGTACAGCCCTGGCACCACCATGCGGACCGGGTAGCCGTGCAGCGCAGGCAACGGCTCTCCGTTCATCGCAATCGCGAGCATCGCATCGCGGCCATCCATCACGACCTCGGTCGGCGTCCCGGCCGTCCAGTCGTCGATCGACCTGCTCACGATCTGCGTCGCCTCGGGTTGCACGCCGGCCTCTTCGAGAATGTCGCGCAGCAACACCCCTTGCCACAGCGCGTTGCCGACGAGGTCACCTCCGATCGGATTCGACACGCACGACAGGGTGATGTACCGCTCGACCTGGGGTCGTGCCAGGAGATCGTCGAACGTCAGCTCCATCGGATTGTCGACCATGCCACCGATCTGCAGACGCCAGGAATCCTTCGAGACCTGAGGAACGACCAGCGCGGTGTCGATCCGATAGAAGTTCGCATTCGGCGTCACGAACGGCCCCAGGCCGTCGAGCGGCAGCTGTGCGTTGGCCGGAAGCGGCGTGACCGGGGTATCGACGCGGGGCAACGCCAGAGCGCTGCGTTCGCTGTTCACTTCGAACCGCTGCTGCAGCAGACGCCCCACTCCACCGGCGAACACGGCGACGGACCCGATTCCGATGGCGCCGCCGACGAATCGTCGGCGATCGACCCCCATTGGTTGGGCGACTGGCAGCTGGGGATCGGCAGTGGTGACGCTCGACGTGGGGCGAGGCGCGAGGTACAGCAGGACGCCGATCGAGACAGCGGTGCCCACGATGGTGGGGAGCAGCTTCACCAACGTCGGTTCCGGTCGGGTGAGCACCGCCCAGGCGCCGATCACGCCGGTCACGCAGGTGAGCGCCACCGCTGCGGATCGAGCGCCACGCATCGCCAACACGCCCACACCGATGCCGACGCCGAGCAGCACCACGAGGGCACCGACGACGAGGACCACCTTGTCGTTGGTCCCGAACGTCTCGATCGCCCACTCCTTGAGAGGCCGCGGCACCCAGTCGATGAACACCTGTCCGACCGGCACGACCGGCGATGAGGTCCCCTCGAACAGCCCGACGAGCAACTCCGCGACGGCGAGCCCGGCGCCTGTCGCCAGAAGTCCCAGCAGCGGACCCATCCATCTGTGCCCATACGATCGATCATCCATGGACACAGATGTATCCGACTCCGCAGCATCCCGGGCCCGTTCCATCGTCTCCGAGCTGGGTGTTTCCGAGAATGTTCGACTCTCGGAAGAACTCGTTTCCGAAGCGTTGGGGCTCATCGGCGACCAGCCTGACACGCTCGATCTCAAGATCGCCACTGCAGCGCTCGCAGAGATGCGAGACGCCTACTCGATGTTCGCTCCGTACAAGGACCGCCGAAAGGTGGCGATCTTCGGCTCGGCGCGCACCAACGCCGACGACCCGCTGTACGAACTGACGGTCCGGTTGGCACGCCGGCTCGCAGAACGGGGCTGGATGGCCGTCACCGGCGCCGGTCCTGGGATCATGCAGGCCGGCATGGAAGGCGCCGGACGCGAGAACTCGATCGGGGTGTCGATCCGACTTCCGTTCGAGTCCGGCGCCAACTCGATCATCGCCGGCGACGACAAGCACGTCAGCATGAAGTACTTCTTCACGCGCAAACTGATGCTGATCAAGGAGTCGCAGGCGTTCGTGTGCATGCCCGGCGGGTTCGGCACGCTCGACGAGATGTTCGAGCTCCTCACACTCACCCAGACCGGCAAGGGGATGCCCGTCCCGATCGTGCTGCTCGATGCACCTGGCGACCCCTTCTGGGAAGGTGTCGACACATTCGTGCGCCAGCAGCTGATTGCACGCGGTCTGGTATCTGCCAACGACATCGGCCTCTACACGATCACCAACGACGTCGACGAGGCCGCTCGCATCATCGAGAGCTTCTACACCAACTACGACTCGATTCGGATCGTCGGCGACGCGCTCGTCGTTCGGATGCGGCAGGGTCCGACCGACGAGCAGCTCTCCCATCTCAACGAGGGGTTCGGCCACCTCGCTGCGAGTGGCGCGATCGTTCGAGCCGAACCGTTCAAGGTCGAACGACGCGACGACGACAAGGTCGACCTCGACAGGGTGTCGTTCAGCTTCGCCAAGCGGGGCTACAGCGAACTGATCGCGATGATCCGCGAGCTGAACACCTGGGTCGACTGAGGCCGATCGACCGCTGCAAGCCGCGTGTCGCGGTGTCAGTGCTCGTCGAGTTGACGCAGGACCGCTGCAGCCTTCTCGATCGCGCGACGCGCCTGCATCAGCTTCTTGTCGTCGGCCGGCCGGGTAACCGCCCCATCGGCAACAGCCTCGCGGAGCCGGTCGAACGCCATGTCGTCCAGATCAGCGGCGATCGATTCGAGACGCTCGACGAGGCTTGCGTAGTCGTCCATCATCGTCCTGCCACCCCGAGCGCTTCGGCGACGACATCGACGGGATGGCGCACCGGAAGGTCGAGCAACGCTCCGAGGTGAATCGAACAGCCCGGGTTCGCGCTGGCGACTGCGGTCGCACCAGATCGATCGGTGGCGCGATCGATCGATGCGACCTTCCGGTCCCGGATCTTCCCGGCGAGTTCAGGCTGTAACGCCGAGTAGGCGCCGCCGGCACCGCAACACAGCCCGTCGTCATCGAGTTCGACGACGTCGGCGACATGGGCGAGCAAGGTGCGCACCGGTTGGTGGGCCTGCTGGACGTGGCGAAGGTGGCACGGGTCCTGGACGATGACCGCGTGGCGTGGTCCCGGTGGCGTCGGCAACGAGGCAACCCGGTCGGCGAGCCACTCGGAGACGTCCATGACGCGAGCACTGAACCGACGGGCGTCGTCGGAAGCGAGCAGGTGGCCGTAGTCCTTCATCGCAGCGCCGCAACCCGCGGAGTTGACCAGGATCGGGGCATCTCCCGGCATCGACGCCATCACCCGTCGGGCCAACGCAACGGCGTCGCCGTGCAGCCCGGCATGAAGGTGCAGCGCCCCGCAGCACCCCCCGTCTCGTGGCACCGAGTGCGTGGCTCCGGCCAGGGTGATCAAGGTCGCGGTGTTGCGGTGTGTTCCGCGCTGCCAGGCATCCATCACACAACCGGTGAACACCCAGACGTCCGTGCCGGTCGTCTCGACCTTCGGGACCCGTCGGAGTGGGAGCGGAGGAATCCCGAGCCGTTTCGGAACCAGCCGAAGACGTTGGCCGACTGCCAGCGCCGTCGAGCCCGCCAAGAGGAGCCGGTGTCGTGGCAGCACCCGGAACCCCAACCGCTGCCACCACGGCGTGATCCGACCGTCTTCGGCGAGGGCCGTTCGGGTCTGTTCCATCAACGCACCGAACTGCACGCCGCTCGGACATGCCGTCTCGCAACCGCGGCACTGGACGCATGTCTCGACGAAGTCGACGAATTCGTCGTCGATCGCGAGTTCTCCGCTGTCGACGGCGCGCATTGCGTCGATCCGACCGCGAGGCGAGTACTTCTCCTCGCCCGTCACCCGGAACGTCGGACAGTGCGGCAGACACAACCCGCAGCTCACGCATGTCGAGGCCAAGTCCGGGTCGAGGCCGAGCACGGACAGATGTGCGCGTTCGGAGCTCGATGCGGTGGTCATGCTCGCGCCATCGTACGTTCTCGCCTCACATGCCAGAGGGCCACACCATCCATCGCATCGCTCGCGATCACGGCGCGCTGCTCACAGGTCGCTCCATCAGGGTGTCGAGCCCCCAGGGACGATTCTCCGCCGACGCTGAACGCGTTGACGGCGCCGTGCTGAAACGTATCGAGCCGTTCGGCAAGCACCTGTTCTACCGTTGGTCGACCGGCGAGGTCGGTCATGTCCACCTCGGGCTGTTCGGCAAGTTCCGCGTCCAGCGAACCGTCGAGTCCCCCCAGCCCATCGGCCAGGTGAGGATGCGCTTGCAGACCGAGCCCGACGCCGAGGGCAATCAGTTCGTCACGATCGACTTGGCCGGTCCGACGGCCTGCACCATCGATCCACCGTCAGTGCGCAAGAACATCCTCGCCCGTCTCGGTCCCGACCCGATCCGTCGCGGCTCGAAGCCCGACGAGATGATCGAGCGGATCCAACGAAGCACTCGCGGCATCGGCGACCTGTTGATGGACCAGTCGGTGGTGGCGGGGATCGGCAACGTCTATCGGGCCGAGGCGCTCTTCGTCGCCGGAATCCACCCGTTGCGCACAGGCGTCGATTGCGACCGCGCCGAGCTCGAGGCGCTGTGGTCGACGGCACAGGGCATGCTGCGTCAGGGGGTCAAGGACAACCGCATCGTCACCGTCAGCCGCGACGACCTGGGCATTGCGCCCAACTCCCGCATCAAGCGGGGCGAGGCGACGTATGCGTACAAGCGTGACCGTTGCCTGCTGTGTGGTGACGAGATCCGCCGGATCCAGATCGCCAACCGAACCTGCTACTACTGCCCGACCCATCAACCTCGCTGAAGATCGCCAGTCAGCGCTCGTAGCTCAGTACCAGGCAGACCTGGCTGCCGCCGGCGTTAACGTGTCGACATGACGCCTGTCGATCACATTCCGGAAATCGTGCAGGTCCTTCGCGACGGGTTTCGTCACGGTGTCGTTCGTGACATCGAGTCGCGTCGAAGCCAGCTGCGTCAACTGCGCTCGCTGTTCACCGAGCAGGAAGACCGCCTGATCGACGCGCTGGTCGCCGACCTGGGCAAGCCACGTATCGAGGCCTACATCACCGAGATCGCCTTCACGATCAACGAGATCGACCACACGCTCGATCGCCTGGACGCATGGACGAGACCGTCGAAGGTCAAGGTGCCACTCACGTTCAAGCCGGGCAGGGCGACGTTGCGACCAGAGCCACTCGGCACGGTCTGCATCATCGCACCCTGGAACTACCCGGTGCAGCTGCTGTTCGCCCCGCTCGTACCCGCCCTCGCCGCCGGCAACACCGCCGTGCTGAAGCCGTCCGAGGTCACGCCATCGGTGTCGGCGCTCGTCGATGAACTCGTGCCCCAGTACTTCGATCCGTCGACCGTCGCCGTCGTCACAGGTGCAGTCGACGAAACCACTGCACTCCTGCAGGAGCGTTTCGACCACATCTTCTACACCGGCAACGGCAAGGTCGGACGCGTCGTGATGCGAGCCGCGGCCGAGCACCTCACACCGGTCACATTGGAACTCGGCGGCAAGAGCCCCGTCATCGTCGCCGCCGACGCCAACATCGACGTCGCTGCGAAGCGCATTGCGTGGGCGAAGTTCCTCAACGCCGGCCAAACCTGCGTCGCACCCGACTACGTGCTCGTGGACGCGAGCGTCGAGGACCAGCTGATCTCGGCCATCGCTGGCGCAGTGACAACGTTCTACGGCCTCGACCCGCGCCAATCGAACGACTACGCCCGCATCGTCAACGAACGCCACCACGACCGCCTCATGAAGCTGCTCGAGAGCGGTGGCTTCGACTCCACCGTGATCGGCGGCAACGGCGACCGCGCCAGCCGCTACCTCGCGCCCACGGTGCTCGCCGGGGTCAAGCCCGACGCCGCTGTCATGGACGACGAGATCTTCGGCCCCATCCTGCCCGTGCTCACCGTCGGCGACGTGGACGAAGCGATCCGTTTCGTCAACGATCGAGAGAAGCCGCTCGCCCTGTACGCGTTCAGTGGTGACGATGACACGCTCGAGCACGTCGTTGCCAACACCTCGGCCGGCGGCGTCACACTGAATCACGCGGTGTTGCATCTCGCAGTTCCCGATCTGCCGTTCGGCGGCGTCGGCCAGAGCGGCATGGGCGCGTATCACGGTAAATCGGGCTTCGACACGTTCAGTCACGCGAAGGCCGTGCTCGTCAAGCCGACTCGCCCCGACCCGGCGATCATGTACCCGCCGTACACGAACATCAAGAAGAAGATCATCCGCAAGTTCATGTGACGGGACTCGGGGCTACTGAGCCGCCCACGGCGGCGCATCGGGGTCGCCGCGCCAGTACTGCAGCCGTCGTTCGGCCTCGGGTCGTGCGTCCGAATTCGTGATCGACGCCGCAACCCGCATGAGCGTCGCGGCGACGAGACGGAGTTCCGCGATCGCCATCGCCTGAGGATCGTCTCGCAGCGACCGCCCGTAGCCGCTCGCGAACCCCTCGTACTCGCCCGGCAGACCACCCCAGCGCTCAGCCCAGGTCATCATCGGAGCGTGATCCCAGCCGGGCGGCGCCAGACAGAGCAGGTCCCAGTCGAGCAGCACCGGCCCGTCGTCTCGCATCAGCACGTTGCCGGGATGGACGTCTCCATGACAGACGACCACATTCCCGAACTCCTTCCATCCGCCATGACACCCGATCGCCTCGACGAGCCCGTGCGTGGAGGCGTCATCGAGCCCCGGTCCAGCTCGCTGCATGAGCGCCTCGAAGTCCCACCAGGGGAACACCGTCGGCGACGGCAGCGGCACGGACGGCGGGAGCGCGCCGTGTTCGGTGTCGTGTACACGTCGAACCAGTGCCCCGACCTCGTGCCAGTCGATGGCGATCCCGTCGTCACGGATACGTTCCCAGGCGGTCACGCTGAGACCATCCACGTGGACGACGTCGTCGCGGGCGGCACGTGGCACCGGCACACCGGCGTTGCGCCAGAATCGAGCCAGCTCCAGCGAGACCTCGGCCGGAGCCGTCGGTGCGCTCACCCGCAACACCACCGACTCGCACACAAAGATCGCGTTCATCCCGGCGCGCAGCAACTCCGGCCGATCCAGATGCCAGACACCGGCCGCAACCGTCGCCGCACGGGTCGCCGCTGCGAGGTCGGCGACCGGACGATCGACGTACGCTCGAACGGACGGTCTCACGCCGTGGCGAGCACGTCGATGCCCGGGTTGAGCCGTCCATGGGGATCGAACTCCGACTTGATGCGAGCGTGGAGCGCCGACAGCGTCGGGTCGACGTGCGGGGGCGGAGCCGGTCGACCGTGGTGGACGATGCCCACCCCGATCTCGGCGACGAAGGTTCCCACGCCCTGATCGACCAGCGACCTGAGCGCTGACGGCGGCAATGACCACCGATGGCGAGGGAGCTCGGGCGGACCGTCGCCTGGTCGAAGTCCGCAGCGTCGCGCCTGCTCCTCCACGTCGTCGCGATGACCATCGAGGAGCACAGAGGTGATCCGCCCGTCCCACAGAATCGAGGTCGGCCGATACAACTCCCGAAGCAGCTCCCACGGATCGCGCTCGCTTCGGAACCACTGTTCACCGACCGGCATCGGACGTGTGCGCAGGATCACCTCGGCGAGAAATCCCAGCGTGCCCCGTGAGCCCACGAGCAGGCGGCACAGATCGAACCCGCTGACGTTCTTCACCGTGGGTCCCCCCGCCTTCACCACGTCACCGGTGGCGGACACGTAGCGCGCCTGCAGCACCGTGTCACGCACCGGACCCCATCCGAGGCGACGGAGACCGCTCTGGCCGACTGCGATCGCCCCGCCGATCGTGCCCGCGTCGGGAATGGCAACACACTGACCGTGTTCGGCGAGTGCTGCACCGACGTCGGCGACCGGGGTGCCGGCCCCGCAACAGATAGTCATCTCTGCGGGCTGGATCCAGTTGATTCCGGACGGTGGAACCACGCTGCGGACTCCGGGGACGGGTCCGCCACGGGTGCCGAGACCGGTGACGGTGACCGGGTCGGTGTCACCGACGTCGTCTCCGAACGCCGCCACCGCAGCGTCGAGAGCCGACGCGTTCACACCCACGCCCCCTCGGGGACACTGTGGATGTCGCCACAGCCGGCTGGGCTCGGCAGGACCTTGTCGGGGTTCGACAGCATCTTCGGATCGAATGCCCGCCGAAGATCCGCCTGGGCCGCCAGGTCGACGTCGGAGAACATCAACGGCATCAGATCGCGCTTCTCGAGACCGATGCCGTGTTCGCCGCTCAGTACTCCACCCGCAGCGACCGACACCCTGACGATCTCATCGCCGGCAGCGTGCACTCGCTCGATCACGCCCGGTTCACGTGCGTCGTACACCAGCAACGGGTGCAGATTTCCGTCGCCTGCATGGAACACGTTCAGCACCAGCAGTTCGTGACGGGAAGCGATCTCGTACACCTGCGCCAGCACCTCAGGAAGCTTGTGGCGAGGCACCACCGTGTCGTGGAGGTAGTAGTTCGGCTTGATGCGGGCGATCGCCCCGAACGCCGACTTGCGTCCCTTCCACAGCAGCGCCCGCTCGGCGTCGTCAGCGGCCACGCGGATCGTGCCGACGCGACGAGCCGACGCGAGCTCGCGAATTCGTTCGGTCTGGGCAGCCACCCCGCTCGGCAACCCGACCACCTCGATCAAGAGCGCTGCGGCCTGGTCGACCGGTAACCCTGCATGGATGAACTCCTCCACTGCCTGCAGGCACAGCTGATCCATCATCTCCACGGCGGCCGGCACGATGCCGTCGGCGATGATGTCGCTCACGAGCTGTGCCCCGTCGGCGACGTCGGCGAAGTCGAGCAGCATCGTGGCCACGTCCGGCGGGTTCTGCATGAGCTTCACGCACACCTTGGTGGCGACACCGAACATGCCTTCGCTCCCGACGAAAGCTCCTCGCACGTCGTAGCCCGTGGGTTCGGGTTCGTCGCCGCCGAGCACGGTGACCGAACCGTCCGGCAGCACCACCTCGATCGCATGGATGTGGGCACTGGTCACGCCGTCTGCGAGACAGTGGGGTCCACCGGAGTTGTTTGCGACGTTGCCGCCGATCGAGCACGTCTGCTGGCTGCTCGGATCGGGTGCGAAGTGCACGCCGAGATGCGCCGTCTGGTTCGACAGGTCGAGATTGAGCACTCCTGGTTCGACCCATGCCTGCCGATTGACGGCATCGATCGAGAGGATTCGGTTCATCTTCGATGTCGAGATCACGAGCGCGCCGGCCATCGGGACCGCTCCCCCGGCCAATCCGGTACCCGAGCCGCGAGCGACGAATGGCACCTCGAACTCGTTGGCCACCTGCACGATCGCCTGCACGTCGGCGGTGGTCTCGGCGAAGCACACCACCGCGGCGTGACCGACGAGGTTCGATGCGTCGTGGCGGTAGAGGTTCAACTCGGCGGCACCGTCGCGCACCTGGTCGGGTCGCAGCCGCTCGCGTAGTCGAACGACCAGCGGCGTTGTCACTGGGGCGCCTGGTGCTCCTTGCGGCGCATCACGATCACGCGGCCGCTCTCGACGGGAACACCATCGACGTACACCTGGTCACCCGGGGCGACGTGCTCGTCGAGTGACGTCAGTCGACCTTCGCGCCGTGCATGCAGTTCGTCCTCGGTGTGCTTCATCACCTGGCGCCCCTCGCGGAACGCGTCGGCGACGTCGCTGGTCTTGCTGCGCACCGTGTCGACCGCCGATTTCGCGATCTGTGCCGGCGCCATCTGCGACGCTGTCTGTTTCACCTTCTTCTTCGCATAGCCGGCGGAGGCGAGACCGGCCACCACGCCACCTGTGAACCATGTGATCCGCTTCATCATGCGTGTTTCCTCCAACGTGACGAGTCGGCCGAACCGACATCGAGCGCATCGCCAGCCCCGATCGACGAGACGTCGACCGGGCCGATCGACGTCTGCTTCCGTGTGCCACGCAATCGCGAGAACGTGCGCGACGTCCCCCGAGCGAGACCTGCTGCCTTGATCATCGGCGACGAGTACGTGGTTCGTGCGACGCGCCCACCAACGGCGTCGCTGATCGCCTCGGCGGACCCGAGCACTCGGTCGAAGCGGTCCAGGTCGGCTCGGGCCTCGTCGACCGTCGCTCGTGCCTCGTCGGTGGTCGCGAGGAGTTGGCGGATCAGCGGCGTGGTCTCCATGCGCAGCTGGTCGACCTCCCGACGAACGTCGCGCAGGGTGTCGAGCACACGCAGCAACACCACGATCAACGCAGCGAAGCCGATCGAACACAGCACGGCAGCGACGACGAGGACGAGCTCACCGGCGCTCACGTGGCGTCCCCCGGCAGCGTCGACCGCCTCGTCATCCGATCGCCGATCGCTGCTTCGTCGCCGTGTGCGCTCGGGAGGTACCAGTGCCGATCAGCCAACCCGTCGGGAAGGTACTGCTGAGCAACGGTTCCCGAGGCATGGTCGTGAGGATACTCGTAACCCTCGCCGTGACCGATCGCCGCTGCACCCCGATAATGGGCATCACGCAGGTGGGCGGGAACTTCACCCACCGCACCGTCGCGCACGTCCGAGCGAGCGTTCCAGATCGCGAGTGCACTCCGGTTGCTCTTCGGCGCCGTCGCCAAATGGATCGCGGCCTGTGACAGGTTCAGTTGCGCTTCGGGCAGGCCGACGTGTTCGAGCGCGTGAGCTGCAGCCACGGCGATCTGGAGAGCGCTGCTGTCAGCGAGCCCGACGTCCTCGGACGCGAAGATGATCATGCGCCTGGCGATGAACCGTGCATCCTCTCCGGCTTCGAGCATGCGGGCCAGCCAGTACACCGCTGCATCCGGGTCGGATCCTCGCATCGACTTGATGAACGCGCTCACCACGTCGTAGTGATCATCGCGTCCGTAACGCAGCGCGGTCGTTCCCAGCGCCGCCTCGACGTGTTCGAGCTCGACATGGCCGTATCCACTCAATGCACACGACACTTCCAGCGCCGTGAGCACTTGTCGTCCATCTCCCCCGGCTCGGTCGACCAGCAAGGCCACCGCATCGTCATCCGCAGTGGCCCCCTCGGCCTCGAGGCCCCGGCGTACGAGGGTGTCGATCGCCGTGCGGTCGAGTGGCTCCAGACGAAAGAGGGTCGAACGGCTGCGCAGCGGAGCGTTGACCTCGAAGAACGGGTTCTCGGTGGTGGCACCGATCAGCGTGAGCGTGCCGTCCTCGACGGCGGGGAGCAGTGCGTCCTGTTGCGACTTCGAGAATCGATGGATCTCGTCGAGGAACAAGATGGTTCCCTGACCACGCTCCCCCAGTCGCTGCCGGGCTCGCTCGATCGTCTCTCGAACGTCCTTGACGCCCGCATTGACGGCCGAGAGCTGCTCGAACGCCCGGTCAGTGCTGCCGGCCACTGCGAGAGCAAGCGTGGTCTTCCCGGTGCCGGGTGGGCCCCACAGCAGCGCCGACGTCAGTCGGTCCGTCTCGACCAGGCGCCGAAGCGGCTTGCCGGGACCGACGAGATGTTCCTGCCCGACGACGTCGTCGATCGTTCGTGGCCGGAGTCGTGCCGCCAGCGGCGCACGCGCTCGACGCTGTTCGTCGGCTGCCACGGAGAAGAGGTCGTCGCTCACGCAGACAGCACGGCCCGGTACACGTCGCTGCGGAAGCTCACGACCTGATCGACGAGCCACGCCCGCTCGACCCATCGCCACGAGACGAACTCGACACCATCAGGCGTCGGAACCACGTCGTCGGAGCGTGCAGTGAAGAAGAACCATCGCTGGACCTGTCCGAGACGTTTGTCGGATCGAACATGACCGGGGAACTCATAGGCGACCCACGTCGGATGCTCGCCGGTCATCTCCACGTCAACGGGACCCAAGCCGGTCTCCTCGCCGAGTTCGCGCCACGCTGCGTCAACCGGTGCTTCACCGACGTCGATGCCGCCTTGCGGGAGCTGCCACGCACCGGGAACATCCGCCCGTTCGAACGCGAGCACCTCCCCACGAGAGTTCGACACGACGGCGACCACTCCGGCCCGGAAGTTCGCGCTGGCCATCGGCCCTGCCTATCGGCCGAGGCTTCGAAGACGATCGCGAACGTCGCCGAACTCGTCGTCGAACTCCAAGACGGACGAGAACCAACGTCGGGCAGTGATCGGATCGCCCGTGCGGTCATACAGATCGGCCAGCACGTACCACTGGCGAAGGTGGAAGTCGCGCACGACCTTCGGTCGCTTGGTTGCCGGCTCCATCAACTCGAGTGCGCCACGAAGGTCGCCCTGATCGGCGAGGGCGCCGGCTGCGACCATGCGGCCCTCAGCCATGATGTCGTGACTCGGAGACGCCGCCTTGATCTCCGTCCACACCCGATCGACCGCGGCCCAGCGCCCTTGGGCACGCTGACAGTCTGCCATCACCGGCAGGAGCGCGGGATTCGGGTGAAGTTCTTGGGCCACCTCGAGCGCCGACACTGCTTGTTTGTACAACCCGAGGCGATAGCTGGCGAGGCCGACGAGTTCGTGTGCCGCCGACACCGACGGCGCCTCCTTGGCGATTGCTGTTGAGATCCGACGAGCTTCCTGGAAACGTTCACGATCCAGCGCCTCGGATGCCTGTGCCAGGCGTTCGGTGAGGCGGGCGCCGCGCTGGGCACCGAGCGCCTCGGTGAGCTCTGCAGCGACCTCGGGATCCAACGGTTTCGGAGCACGACGCGTCGGAGCAGCCGATTCTCCAGTGGCCCGGCGGGTGGCACTGGACGCTTCACGACGAATAGATCCCTCGTCGATCCACCGCTCGGTGGTCCGCTCCTCGATCTTGCGGCGCTCGACGTCGGGATCCTGTGGCGGACGCGGAGCACGGCGTTCCTTCACCGCCTTCGAGCGTCGTTCGGCCTCGGTCATGGGCTTCACCGGTCGACCCCGGCTGTCGCTGCGGCCTGCGGTTCGGCCACCTCGACGGTCGTCGGTTCCGCCTCGACTGCGCCCGCCGGCACCTGATGGTGCGGACCGTGAGCTCGAGCCTGGTTTGGCGCTGCTGGAGCCCGGCTTACCGGATGACCAGCGAGGGCCACTGCCTCGTGCGTCGTCACGGCGCGGTGGACGAGAGTTCGGGCCGGGAGACATGGGTCGCCATGCTACGGGACACCGACCGAATCGCTGCCGATCGGGACCGAAAACGCGAAGAACGCACTGCCGGCAAACCCGGTCAGTGCGTTCCTCGATCGAAATCCGGCGACGTCCTACTCTCCCAGGGGATCTCTCCCCAAGTACCATCGGCGCTGACAGGCTTAACTTCCGTGTTCGGGATGGGAACGGGTGTGACCCTGTCGCTATGGTCACCGAAATCAGTTGTCAATGAGGGTTCTCCTCAAGGACTCCAGAGCAAGCACGAGCTGTTCAAAACCAAGCCCTCGGCCGATTAGTACCGGTCGGCTGAACGTGTTACCACGCTTACACCTCCGGCCTATCAACGTGATGGTCTCGTCACGGGCCTTACTGCGTTGACCGCATGGGAATACTCATCTTCAACCGGGTTTCCCACTTAGATGCTTTCAGCGGTTATCCCTTCCGTAGGTAGCAAATCTGCGATGCTTCTGGCGAAACAACAGACACACCAGAGCTACGTCCGTCCCGGTCCTCTCGTACTAAGGACAGCAGTTGTCAGTATTCCTTCGGCTGCGGAGGATAGGGACCGAACTGTCTCACGACGTTCTGAACCCAGCTCGCGTACCGCTTTAATGGGCGAACAGCCCAACCCTTGGGACCTGCTTCAGCCCCAGGATGCGATGAGCCGACATCGAGGTGCCAAACCT
>JANPKU010000017.1:0-7543 GCA_031426215.1 Actinomycetes bacterium | reverse complement strand
GGCAGATGCTGTTGCACACAGCCTCGCCGAACTCGCCGTCACCGCGCATTCACTCAAGTCGAGCTCGCGGAACGACTGCAGCGGGCGCAAGCATCGATCTCGGCAATGGAAACTGCCGACGACAACCTGCTGTCGACGTGGCGAGCCGTCGTCGAGGGCATGGGCGGGAGGCTGGAACTCGTCGCCGTGTTCGACGACGAACGGATTGCGATTCCGACGTGAAGACGCCCGCCGTGTGAGCGACACGGGGCAGGGAGCGGCCGGGTTCAGTCGTCGCGGCCGTCGTCGAGGAACGCCTGGCCTTCGGTGCAGGTGTCGGCGAGCGGGCACCAGCGACACGTCACGCCCGGGCGGCGGACGGGAGGCCGGCCCTCGGCGTGGAGCTCGACGATCTTGTTGATCCCGTCGAGCGTGCGGCGCACCGCCGTGCGCAGCAAACGCTCGCTCACATCCTCCGCTTGCGCTTCCGCGGCGTCGAGATAGAACGTCGCCAACTTGCGCGGCGGCACCGACCTCACCAGCGTCTCGAGCAGCGCATAGAAACCGAGATCCTCACGGTGATGGACGTTCGGACGTCCGGTCTTCAGATCGATGATCACCTTGCTGCTCTCGAACCCGCGAGGGCGACCCATCACCAGATCGACCTTGCCCGACAACACGATCGGGCCGTCGTTCGGCCACCGGATCGACGACTCGGTCATCGGATTCGACCGCTTGTCGAGCGGTGGGAAGCACTCCATGAACTTCGTGAGACGCTCCGCCGACTGGCCGCGCAGATCGGCCTCGTCGGCGGGGGAGAGGCCGGCGATCCATGCACCGATGCCACGCTCCTCGTCGGCCAGCCGCGACATCGCCTCGTCGACCAGATCGATCGGATTCGGCTCACCCCGCCACGACAACGTCAACTGGATCGCCCGATGCGCCACCTGACCCTTCGCCGTGGACGGCTTCCACTCGAAGTCGTCGGGGATCAGGTGGTGCTCCTCGCACTCGAGCACCGACGTCAACTTGTACTTGGAGATGTACACGTCCTGGTTCGGCTGGAGGCGCTCGGTGAACTCGTCGAGCGCGACGCGCATCTCGGTGCGGATGTCGGCGACCAGATCGGCGTCGAACACCAGCGGCACGGGTGGGCGCCGCAACGCATCGAGCGTCTTGAGCTGCGTGGGCGTCAAGCCGTCGGTGCCGCTCGTCGCCCCATCGCTCATCGCTGTGACTGTACCGACGGGTCATCGCCCCGGGATTGACCCCTCATGGCGTGGGAAGGTCGGTAGCCTCGGCCCGTCATGAAACACCAGTGGGTTGCCTATGTGATCGTCGCCCTGCTCTCGATCGGTGCGGGTGTTGCCATTGCTGGGCTGCCCGACAACGTGCCCGTCGACGCCACCATCATTCCGCCGACCACCACCGTGGCGCCGGAGCCGACCGCGCCCACCACCACGCTGCCGCCGACCACCACCACCGCACCCAAGACCACCGAGCCCGACACGACCGAGCCGCAGACCACCGAGCCCGAGCCGGACACGAGCGGGCCCGAGACGACCGAACCCGAGCTGGGCGCGATGCCCGAGCGCGGCGAGATCATCGTCGCGGCAGCGAACGGCGCCAACGTTGCCGGTGCGGCGAGTGTGATCGCAACGCGACTCGAAACGATCGGCTACGTCGGGGTGGTCCTGCGCAACGGCACCGACATCGTGGACTTCACCACCGTCTACTTCGCCGACGGCTTCGAGGAGTCGGCGCTGCGCCTGGCGGAGGACCTCGATCTGCTGCCCCAGTTCGTGGCGCCGATCGAGGACGCTCCGAACGTCCCCGACCTCGCCGCCGACACCGAACTCCTCGTGTACATCGGCCTCGACCGGGCCTGACCGCCCGATCGAACGACGCTGCCCGTCGCCTGCGTCGATGACCCGGCATCGGATCCTCACCGCACTCGTCGCCCTGATCGCCGTCGGCGTCGTGGCCGCGGTGATCTACCTCGAGCGGTCGAACTCGGGCGGCCAGGCAGCGACAGCCACCACGTCATCACCGACCACGAGCCTGCAGCCGACGACGTTGCCGACGACGACGTTGCCACCGACAACCGTCCCGCCAACGACGGTGGAATCGGCGACCGTTGCGCCGGACACCGTGCCGCCAACAACCTTGCCACCGCTGGACCGGACGCTGGTGCCCGTGGTGGTGTCGAGCGGACCCAGCAACGGTGACCGTTTACGGCCGGGGGCACTGCTGCTCGGCGCTGTTGGTTGGACTGACATTCGTGCGCTCACCGGCTCGGTGGCGCTCACCGACACGACCGTGTTTTACGTCGACGGTCTACAGGCCGCAGCTGAGTTGCTTGCCGCCGACGCCAGCGTGCCTCTCACCGCGATTGCGCCGATGTCCGCAGCCCCACCGGTCGCCGGCCTTGCCAACGCGCAGCTCCTGTTCTACTTCGGCGGCTCGTGACCACCACGGGTGTTGCCCCCGGACCGCGGGGCGGCGATCTGGTGCCGGGAACTCTGGGGTAGCCCCTCGTCATGATGAAGGGCGTATGGAAGCCGCAACCACCGTCGAGTTCGCCAGCGCCGCCCGCGCCCTCACCCGAGAGGCCCGGCGGCGAGGGCTCGTGGGTCCGAGCTACCGGTGCCCGCCCCGACTCGTGGGCATCGACCGCTCGATCCGGCGGCGGCCCGACGGCGCCGTCGTCTCGATCCGGCTCACGGGCCGACCCCGCAGCGCCGTGATCGCAGACATGATCGAAGGCATCGTCGTCACCAACAAGCTCCGCCCGCCACAGTCCGACCGCTTACGCGCCGAACTGTGGAGCGCCCTGGAAGCCGACGCAACCACCCGGTCCGCCGACGCCGCCTGACACCTCACACGGGTTGGGGTTCGGAGCCGGCGACGCTGGTGCGGAACAGCTCGCGGCGGGTGCCGTGGTAGTCGTTGATCGCAAAGTGTTGCGTCGACGCGTTGTCCCAGATCGCCAGCATCTGCGGCTCCCACCGCAGCCGACACGTGAAGTTCGGGTGTGTCGCATGGGCGGTCAGCCGGGCGAGCAGACCTGCCGCTTCGACCGGATCCATCCCCTCGATGCCCGTGGTGTACACCGAGTTCACGTACAGCGCCGCCCGCCCCGTGCGGGGATGGCGGATCACCAACGGATGCGTTTCGACTGCATATGCGTCGGGCGACGGCGCCACCGTCATCGAGCTCTTCCCGGCCACCGCTTCGAGATACCCGCCGGTGCCGTACGCCATCCCCGCCGAGTGTGTCGCACGCAACCCTTCGATCTGTTGCTTCAAGCTGTCAGGCAACGTGTCGTAGGCGAGGTACTGGTTCGCCCACATCGTGTCGCCGCCGGCGGCCGGCACGTCGTGAGCGTGCAGCACGGTGTACGCCGGCGGGGCCGTCAGATACGACAGGTCGGTGTGCCAGGCGTTGGCGAAGTTCAGCTCGTCGCTCGGCTCCTTGATCACCCGGATCACGTGCGGGCGACCATCGACCGGGGTGATGAACGGCGTGATGTCGCGCCCACCGAGTTCGTCGGTGAACGCTTCGAGCCGATCGAGATCGATCGGTTGCTCGGGGAACGCCACCACCAAGTGCTCGTCGAGCAACTGCAGGATCGTCTCGATCTCGTCGGGCGACTGCGGCCGACTCACGTCGATGCCCCGCACGATCGCCCCACACGACCCACCCAATCGTTCCACGTCCATGCCTGAACAGTAGGACAACACGGGTCTGACTGTGAGTGTGGGTGGTGGTCCGGTGTTGTACTGGGCTGGTGTCGATGACTACGGGCGTGGCTGTGGGTCTGATTGGCCGTTTGCGTGCCTTTGCCGGGACTTGCCCGCTCGTGGTTGTCGATCCCGGCCCGGTGCGGGGTGACTGGCCTGATTAGGAGCTTGACCACCAGCTGAACCTGGTGTGTCCCATCGAACAGTCCTGCCGTTCCCGAACCGGACCGGAACCTCAACAGTCCACGTCCCAATAGGAGGAACGCAGAGATGCCCAGTGTGCCAGAAGTTGTCGATGCCGTGTTCGGTGTCGACTCGCATCGTGACCGTCATTACATGGCTCACCTCGACGCCGTCGGCGCAGTGATCACCCAACTCGACGCGCCAACCAACCATGACGGCTACGACCGCCTGCTCGAGGCCGCCCGCCACGGCTGCGACGGAGTGCGCCTGTGGGCGATCGAGGGATGTGGCAGCTATGCCGCCGGGCTGGTGCGCCATCTCCACGCCGCTGGCGAATGGGTCGTGGAAGTGGAACGACCCGCACGCCCTAAGCGCACCAACGCCGCCAAAACTGACCCTGGTGACGCCGTTCGAGCCGCACGAGAAATCCTCGGCCGCAACCTCGACGAACTCGCCGGACCCCGACACGGCGAAACCCGAGACGGGCTTGCGGTGCTGGTCGCAGCCCGTCGCGGAGCTGTCGATGACGCCGCGGACGCCATGCGTGAACTCCACGCAGCGATCATTGCTTGCCCTGAAACGTTACGCAGCCGCTTCCACGGGCTCAGCCCTCTCGCACGAATGCGTCTCGCTGCCAGCCTGCGCCCCAGCAACTACCGCGACACTCTCAGCGCCGACTACGCCACCGCGCTCGTGTCCATCGCCGCACGCCACCGCCACAACACCGCGCAAGCAGCCGCGCTCACCAAACGAATCACTGGCATCGTCACCTCATGGCGACCCGACCTGCTCGAACAAACCGGCATCGGGCCAATCGTCGCCGCGGTCGTGCTCTGCGCCTGGTCACACCCTGAACGATTCCGATCCGAAGCAGCATTCGCAATGCTCGCCGGCACCGCACCCATCCCAACTGGATCCGGACTCACCGCCAACCGGCACCGCCTCAACCCCGCAGGCGACCGCCAACTCAACCGACACATCCACACCATCGCCCTCACCCGCCTGCGCTGCGACCCCGCCACCATTGCCTACCGCGACCGACGACGAGCCCAAGGCAAAACCGACCGAGAAATCCGACGTTGCATCAAGCGTTACATCACCCGCCAACTCTTCCGACAACTCCAACACCCACCAACCACCTGAAAATCAGGGGTTGACAAACATAGGAGCGTCCCGTGTTGTCCCTGGCCTGACCACCCGCTCTACGACCCATGATCGACCTTGCAGCCGCCTTCGAAGCGGTGCCTGGTTGGCTACTCGTCGGGCCCGACGGGGGAGTTGACCGGCCAACCTTGCGACGTCGGCCCGTGCGCACGAAGGTGCAACAGCCGTCGATGGGCGTCGTCGAGGTCGGGGAGTGAACCGACGGGAATCCACCAGCACACCGACGTCGCCTCCGGGTTCCGTTCGAACCACTCGATACGGCGCCGTAGGTACATCGCGTGGCCGCTGCGGTACATGAAGTGCTGCAGTGACTCGAGGTCGGCCCACACCGACATGTTCACGATCGTGAGGGGATCGTCCTCGCCCGGCAGGCGTACGTAGCTCGACGACTGTCCGTCGTCGTCGACGAGTCGCCAGACGAACCCGGGCGTCGCCTCGGCCAACGCGTTGATCGGTCCCAGCGCAGCCGTGAACTCCGCGGTCTCCGCTGAGTCGAGCCCGTGGTGAAGGCGACCGATGTTGAGCTGCGCCAGGTGGAACATGGCCATGCGAGATGATCGCACGCTGACGTCGAGGCGCGTCGGATAGCGCAAAGCGGTCGAAGTGGCACCGGATACCTCGATCGGCGTCAGGTGTATGTTCGCCGAATGAGCGTCACCGAGTTCACCACGTCTGATGGTCGCCGACTCGATCTCTACGTCGAGGGGCCAGACGACGCAGTGCCGCTGGTGTTCCACTGCGGAACCCCGGGCTCCGGAATCCCGCACCCCGGCCTGGTTCGCTCGCTGGCCGAGCGGGGGCTCCGCTACGTCAGCTGGAGTCGACCCGGCTACGGCAACAGCACCCGCCAGCCGGATCGCAGTGTTGCCTCCGTGGTCGCCGACGCAACAGAAGTGCTCGACTCGCTCTGCGCCGAGGAGGCATGGATGCTCGGATGGTCGGGAGGCGGGCCGCACGCGCTGGCGTGCGCATCGCTGATGCCCGGTCGTGTGCTCGGCACCGCCACGATCGGCTGTGTGGCCCCCTTCGACGCAGCCGGTCTCGATTTCCTGGCTGGAATGGGTGAGGAGAACATCGAGGAGTTCGGTGCGGCGGTCGACGGTCCCGAGGCCCTCGGTGGGTTCATGGAGCAGGCATGGCCAGAGTTCCGCGACGTGTCCTCAGCGGAGATCGCTACGTCACTCGGCGACCTCGTCGACGACGTCGACCGTTCGTCGATCACCGGCGAACTCGCCGACTGGTACGCCACCATCATCCAGGACGGGTTGCGAGAGTCGTACTGGGGCTGGTTCGACGACGACGTGGTGTTCGTGCGCGACTGGGGCTGCGACCTCGCCACCATCGCCGGACCGGTCCACATCTGGCAGGGGGCACACGACCGCATGGTGCCGTACGCGCACGGCGCATGGTTGGCCGCACACGTCGGAGGCGCCTGCGCCCACCTGTCCGATGAACACGGCCACCTCACCCTGATCGTCGACTCACTCCCGCAGATCCTCGACGAGCTGATTCGCGTCGCTCGCTGACCGGCGTCGACGTGCGCTGGACCGATCAGCGACTCTCAATCCGCCGGTTCCGCCGACACACCGAGTTCCGATTCCAGCGCCGCCAGCCGTACCTCCAACTGCGCCACTCGTTCCTCCAGCGACGGGCCGACGTCGGCGCGGCGGCCCGCACCGCCCGGCGCTTCAGTGACCACCTCGTGTACATCGGGCACGCCATCGCCGAGTAGGTGCGCCCACCGGTCCTGACTCTGGCCGGCGGCCCGCCCGATGTTCGCCACGAACGGATCGGCGCCGTCAGCCAGGTGCGCCAGCACGGCCTCGATGTCGTCGATCGACTCGAACCCGGTCCCCTGCGACGTCGAATATCGCTCGGTGCGCGTCTTCAACTCGCCAGCCGATTGCGGCCCTCTCAACATCATCACTGCCAGAAGCGCGAGCTGGTCATGGTCGAGGCCCAGGGCATCATCGAGGATGTGGCGGTGCTTGTCGGTGCGGCCGCTGCTGTTCATTCGTGCGAGCCCCTTCTGACGCACAAGCAGCATGGCGTCCATCACGGTCCGCTCGCTGTAGTCGGTCACCGGTTCGCGGCTCGTCTTCTGGTTACACGCATTGACGAGCGCGTTCGTCGAGAGCGGATACTGGTCGGGCGTTGTCGCCTGTTTTTCGATCAGACAGCCGAGCACACGAAGTTCTTCGGCGGTGAGCTCCATCGCACCACCGTAACGTCGCGACGACGCGGAGCGCTCGGTGACGCAACCGGCAGTGGCGCAGCACACCGGCGAGTCTGCCGAGCGCTCGGTTCACGGCACGTCGGGTCTCTACAGTGGGCGCAATGCAACCCGGTGACCCCCTGACATCTCGCGCCCGGCTCGTCCTCGACCGGCGGCGCTTCCTGCTCGCCGGTGCCGGGGCGACCGCAGCGGTACTCGCCGGCTGTTCGAGCGACGACTCGTCGGGATCGCCGGGGGC
>JANPKU010000016.1:0-15905 GCA_031426215.1 Actinomycetes bacterium | reverse complement strand
CGCGCGGCAAGTAGACACCCGTCGCAGACGGGCGCCAGCAAACTTGTTGCCCCCTACCGGCACACCTCCACTTTCTTCAAACAAGATCCCTTCTCCGTTTGCACCAGCAAAAAATACAAGCCCGATGGCAGTTGGCTGACTTGAAAATCCATTGAATTTGTTTCAGCATCATCCTGCCGGATCGATTGCAGGAGCCGGCCCTGCCAGTCGTGCAGGGAAACACGGAACGACCCGTCCATATTAGTCAGCCGCACCGTAAACGTTTCGGAGGCGGGGTTGGGAGAAACTTCGACCTGGGCCAGGTTTAATCCACCGGACCGGGCAGTTTTTACCGCCGAAAAGCCCTGAACCTGCAGGCGTTGCCACACGGTGCCGTCGGCCCAGCCTCCGGAGTAAAATGAGCCTAATTGAAGGGGGGTAGTTGGAAAATTGACATATTCCTCCCAGTTGGATCGACTGAAATGCAGGGGGCGACCGGTGGCAGCGGCTTCTCCGTTATAGAACAAGGAGGCATAATAAGGGTGACGCGGTTTCAAATCCACGTAAGGGTTATTGTCAAGATCTACCAAGGGCACGTGAATCTCGACATTCGCCGGTTCAGCGCCGTCAAACTCATACGTCACCAGGGACAAAACATTGAGATCCTGAAAATTGTCGGTCAGGTCAATTTCGCTGTCGCTGTCAGCGTCGGCATCGTAAAGAACGAGGCCGATGGTGTTGGCGCCGGGTTCCGGGATAAATATGCTATCTGCATTGGCAAGGCCGAAGGTGATATGAGTAGCCTTATCCATGGTGGGTCCGGTGAAATACAGCGCAGCATTTTGCTGATAGATCATATTTTCCCAAAAGTCAGGTCCAGACGCCGGCGCCGTTGAAAAATTATCCGAAGCAAAGGTGTATGGCGTATGGGTAAATTTGCGCAGCACTGTATCGGTGGAAGCAGCATAATGGTTGTTGGAAAAACATACGGTAAATTCCCCCAAAATCGCCGGCGGCAAATAGCCGGGGAAATAAATAAACGTATCCAGCCCGGCCGGCACGAACGGTAGTGTTTTTTCCAGCGCATCGGTAAGGCCGTCGGGCCGGGTGATGTCGGCCTTCAGCACTACGTTGGTTAGTTCAATATCCGCTTTATTCAAAAATTCAACGCCGATATGCCGGAGGGTATCGACATGCTGGACCGGCGTGGCGAAATGATACGCGGCCAGCGGCCGCGACAGGCTGGGGAGGACAAACGCTACTTCCACCGGCTGCCCAGAGGCCAGAGCGGCAACGATCGGTTCGCCGGCCAGCCGCGAAAGGAAAATAACGGGAATGTTCACCATGGGTCCGCCGATACCCAGACTCATGTTAATGACGCTGCAATCGTTGTCGAGGGCTGAATTGAAGTGGTTGATGAATATCACGGCGATCGCCCCGGCCTGTTGGGCATGGTAGGCTTTGATGCCGTATTCGCAGCCGCCGCGCCGCACCAGCGCAATTTTTCCGGTCAGGTCGGTCACCGTGGAATCGCAATTGAGCGAATCGCCGGTGAAGCCGTAGGCCCAGGCCGCCGGCCCGGACAGGTCTTCGGTGATCTCGCCGCCCCAGTTGATGGTGACGCCGAATCCGCACTCCCCTTCCGTGTAATTGCCCGCCAGGGCCGCCGGCGCCAAAATCTGGAAAATGAAATTATCGTTCTGGGTGCCGTCGCTCTGGGCATGGGAGAATGATGGCAGATTCAAAAATGCCAGTGCGGCCAGGATTAGCTGAAATGCAGAATCTTTAATTTTTTTCATGCTCCATAAATTTAACAACTACCAGCTACTTAGGTAAGGGGACAGATAACTTAACAAGCAACAATTAACCATAAATATTCATCTCCCCACCATCACCTTCCGCAACAACGAGCCTTCCCCGCTATAAACGCCCAGGATATAGGTTCCGAAGGGCAGATCCCGGCAGTCGATTTCAAGTTCGCCCATCTGGAAATTCACCAGCTTTTGCCGCCGCAAGGACCGGCCCAGCGCATCGTGCAGCACCACGGAAACCGCTTCGTTATAAGCGTCCAGCTGAATATTTACCCGTATCCGGTCGGAGGCCGGCTGCGGACTTACCCGGCATTTACCCGGGTCCAGCCCGGCCGACGACCGGCCCTGAACGGGCGCAAAACTTTCCAAGACAAGCCGTGAAAACAGGGTTGCCTCCGGCCATCCTTCCCGAATAAAATCATTGTATAGGCGCGGCGTGGTCGGGAAATCCACATACTGCTCCTTGGTGGAACGGGTGAAAATCACCGGCCAGCCGTGTGCGGCGATCTCGCCGTTGTAAAAGAGCGACGCATAGTACGGGTGATTGGCTTCCAGTTCTACATACGGGTTGCCGCTAAGATCCTGAAGCTCTACGCTGATCAGGGAGTCTACCGCTTCCGTTCCGTCGAAATCATAGGTGGTCAGGGATAGGATTTCAAGGTCCTGGAAATTGTCGATCAGGTCGATCAGGCCATCGTCGTTCGCGTCCGCATCGTACAGCACCACCCCGATGGTGTTGGCGCCGGGCTCCGGCACGTATACGCTGTCGACATTGGAAAGGCCGAAGACTATATAGGTGGCTTTGTCCTCAATCGGGCCGGTGAAGTAAAGAGCGGCGTCCTGCTCAAAAAAAGAGGCAGAAAAAATATCGATGATAAACGGGGGAATGGCCTCGGAAAACGGTACCATATTATCGGAAGCAAAAACACGTTCCGTATACATAAACGTACGCAGCAGGGTATGGGCCGGACCGGAGTAAAAGCTGTTGGTAAAATGTACGGTGAAGATGCCGGGAATGGCCGGCGGCAGGTAGGGCGGGAAATACACGAATGTATCCGCGCCGGCCGGCAGGTACGATAGGGTCCTCTGCAGCGTGACTTCCGTTCCGTCGGGCTTCTGAATCCGCGCCTTCAGGCCGACGTTGCCGACCGCATAATTTTCTTTGTTGTGAAAACGCACCCCGATATGCCGCAAGGTGTCGAGATGATCGTACGGCGTAGCGTAATGATAAGCGGCTACCGCGTCCGAAAGGCTGGGAACCACAAAAACAGCGGGGGGTGCAGCCTTCTGGCCTGCCGCCGAAGCGTTGGAGAGGAGCAGGATAAAAGCTGCCAGAACTAATTGGAAAGAGTGTAAGTAGTTTGGGATCATAGCTCATTAAGTGTTTGAGGAGTGGGAGGATTTAATCACTCGAATGCTAAAAAAAAGAGGCTACCCCATGGTTGGGGCAGCCTCTTTATCCGAGTGTTTGGGTGTGGGAGTGTTTGAGTGTTTGAGATCGAAAGCACTCAGGCCCTCAAACACTCCCACACTCCTTTTAATGAACTACTACCACCTTTTTCAGCGAGCTGCCTTCGGCGGTACGCACGAACAGGATGTAGTTGCCGGCCGGCAGGTCTTTCACCTGAAACATCACCTGGCTGTTCTGAACGTTGCTCAGCATCTGCTGGCGGACGACGTTGCCGCGCAGATCGTGCAGGCTCAGGGTGACTTTCTGGTTCACCTCGGCCAGGTTCAGGTCCACCTGAAGCTGATCGGTAGCCGGATTGGGAAGCACCGACAGTTTGGTGTCGGCCAGCGGGTTCTGCGTAGCCACGACCGTCGGGTCGAAACCTTCCATTTGCAGACGCTGGATCACGATGGCGCCGGCCCAGCCGCCGTTGAAGAACGTTCCCAGCAGCAAGGGCGTGGTGGGGAAGTTCAGGTAGGGCACTTCCAGCGTGTTGCTGAAGCGCACTGCGCGGCCGGAAGCAGCCTGTTCGCCGTTGTAAAACACCGAGGCGTAATACGCGTGACGGGCTTCGAGTTGAACGTACGGGTTGCCGCTGGCATCCTGCAGCGCTACGCTGATCAGGCTGTCCACGCCTTCCGTTCCGTCGAATTCATAGGTCGTCAGCGACAGGATAGTGAGGTCCTGGAAGTTGTCGATCAGGTCGATCACGTCGTCGTCGTTGGCGTCGCCGTCATACAGTACCACGCCGATGGTGTTGGCGCCGGGCTCCGGCACGTATACCGTGTCTACGTTAGCCAAACCGAAGGTGATGTAGGTCGCTTTGTCTTCCACCGGTCCGGTGAGGTACAAGGCAGCGCTCTGCACGTAGAAACCGGCATCGATAAACTGCTGGTTGGACGGACCGACGCCCAGCGGATCGATGACCAGGTTGTCGGAAGCGAAGGTATGCTCGGTATAAACAAATTCGACGCAGGCCGTATCGCGCGACTCGGTATAGAAGCTGTTGCTGAAGCAGACCTGATGCAGACCGAGTTGGTTTTTCGGCAGGTAGGGCGGCATGGAGATAAAGGTATCCACACCCGGGCTAACCGAGCCAAGAGTCGTTTGGATCGACTCCACCGAACCATCCGGGGCGGTGATGTCGGCCTTGATCACGATGTTGGTTAAGGCAGTGGCTTCGCGATTGACCAAACGGACGGCGATGTTCGACAGCGTGTCCCGGTGGTTGATCGGGGTAGCGTAGTGATACGGAGCGAACGGGCTGTACATACGCGGCAGCGAGTAGCAGGCGTTGACCGTACCGGTAGCAATGCCACCGTCGAGGGCCAGACCGATGTCGCGGCCGACGAAAATGACCGGAACCGTTACCTGGGCGCCTACTGCGCCGGGACCGATGTCGATGGCGGTACAGCCGTTTTGAGTGGCAGTAGCAAAGTGGTTGACGAGAATTACGGCGATGGCGCCGGCTTTTTCGGCATTCAGCGCTTTCACGCCGAATTCGCAGACACCGCGGCGAACCAGGGCGATCTTGCCGGTCAGGCTGCCGGCGGCGATGGAGTCGCAGCCGAGGGAGTCGCCGTCAATCAGGTCGTGAACCCACACGATATCGGCACAGAAATCCTCGGTGACTTCGCCGCCCCAGTTGGCGGTTCCATAGCCACAGTCGAGGTTGTTCTCGATTGTGATGATCTCACCGTTGGTACCGGTGAAGGTGATGACGAAACCATCACCTGAGGTGCCATCATTTTGGGCCGAAGCGGTAAAGCTCAGGGCGAATTGAAAAAATGCAAATGCAAAAAGGCTGAGAAAACTTGTAAGTCTTCCTTTCATAACACAGAGGCTTTAATAATGAATGAATTGTTCTAATTACAAAAATAGAGTTTTGCCGGAATGGTTCTGGCTTTTTATGAGTTAACGCCTGATTTTAACAAAACTACCTATGGGCCGGGTGCATTTCAAATTGTCGCGGTAACAAGGTGCCGCTTTCGGCTCCGCCGATGATCCGCGCGTGTCGGCTGCGGGCTTATTGAGTCCTCGTGCCGATTTCGATGATTGGGCGGAGCATCCGCGCCGGTTCCTGGATCATGCGCGCGACATCGGGGCGATCCACCACCGGGAGTTTCCGCCGTCGGTGGAGGAGTGGACACGCGAATTCCGCCGGTTCCGTCCGGTGGCGTCGGCGCGACGGTTTGCGCCTCGGCCGCTGCTGGTGATGCACGGCGAGGAGGACGACAGCGTGCCGGTGTCCGACGCCCGCCAGCTGGTCAACGCCCACGCCAGCGCCGAGTTGAGTCTGTTCGAAGGCGCCGGCCACCGCCTGCGCCATGACCCCCGTGCGGTTGCGGTGTTGCTCGGGTGGTTGGATCGGATGCGTTCGCTGCAGGTCCATCCCTCAGCTGAGCTGGTCTGAGCGCGCACCGAGATCTACCAACGCCCACCAGCCGCCGTCATCGCCACCAAGATCTACGACGAATCAGCCTGACGGGACAACGGTGCGGCGCAGGCCTTCGCCCACGACAGCACGCAACTCGGGCAGCGTCCCAGCCCTGATGTCCCGCTCGGAGATGATCGGGTCGGAGCAGCCCCAGTCGATGTCGAGGTCGGGATCGTCCCACCGACACCCAAGCTCGTCATCCTTGCTCCATTCGTGCGACACGGCGTTGAGCAGTGTGGTGGGTTCGGCGAAGTAGAAGCCGTGGCCGACTCCTGGGGGAATGATGACCAAGCCGGTCTCGGGGGTCATCGTCAGCCGCTCGGCGCGGTCGTACGTGGCCGAGTTGGTCCGAAGATCCTTGAGCCCGAGCACCATCGAACCATCGACGATCGCGAGCAGGTCGGTGTGGCGAACATGGCAGTGGAATCCGCGCAGGACAGTGCTCCGATTGCGCACCAGGTTCCACTGCACCGGCATGAACCCGGGCGTCCAGGCGGTTCGGTGGAGCTCGGTGAGCATCCCGCGGTCGTCAGCGTTCGGTTGTAACGGCAGTTGCACGACGCCGTGGATTTCAGGCGGGCCGTGGGTCATGGATTTCGGACCCTTCCCCTGGAATCATCGGGATTCAGCGGTAACCCGATCGATCCTGGCGGTAGGCCAGCTGACTCGCGGACGTCAGCGAGCACCCTGATCACGGCGAGACCGTCAGACCCCGGCGTGGGGGGTGGCGGGCCGCCGAGCAGGTGGTTGCGAAAGCTGCGCAGCTCGCGCACCAGAGGTTGCTCCTGTTCGATTGGAACGAGTTCGCAACGGGTTGCGCCGCCGACTGGCGACAAGGACAACTCGACTTCCTCGGCGTATGCACCTTGCAGGATCGCGTGTCCATCTGTGCCGTGGACGATGACGCGTCGTCGTTGGGGCTCGGGTCGGGTCGAGATCGTCCACCGGTGCCACCGACCGTCGGCCCACCGGGCGATCACGTCGACGCCGCAGAGTCGACCGGCCACCACATCGGCAACCGCCTCGACGCGTTCCGGGAAGTCGCCGAGGATTCGGGATCCGATCGTGACCTCGTGCGGGCCCAACAGCCAAAGTGCGTCGCTGTCGTCCGACCATTTGGCCTCGCCGGCACGCTCCGAGGTGACCCCCTGTACCCGACCCAGTCGGCCGTCGCTTGCAAGACCTGCGAGTGTTTCGATACCCGGGTGATAGTGCCACTTGTGCATCACGAACAGTCGGTCGCCGCCGAGATCGACCAGGGATCTGGCACTCGCCACATCGTCGGTCAGCGGTTTCTCGACGAACACAGGCACGCCCCGACCGAGCGCCGTGCGAGCGAGTTGCGCATGCTCACGCGTAGGTCCGGCCACTACGACGCCGTGCAGAGCGTCGTCCTCCGGATAGTCGGACATGGATGCGTACGCTGCGACCGCACCGAGTGCCGTCGCATCCCGCCGGGCGGCGTCGGACGGGTCGATCGCTATGACGTCGCAGTCGAGCCCGGTCAGGTCACGCACGACATTGCGTCCCCATCGACCGCAACCGACCACTGCGATCACGACGGATCGACTCGACGCACGGAGCACGCTGCGACGCTAGTCGCAACACCGCGCGAGCGCTCTCGCCGACGGCCGTTTGTGGTGCGCTGCCCGCCGCGTCGACCGGCCATTATGTTTGGCACATGAGCTCATCAGACGTGCGCCGCTCCTCAGCTCGCGTCGATGGCGTCGACCTGATGGACGCCAAGCAGTCCGCTGTCGACGAGCGTGGCGAGCTCCGACACCGTCCGATCCAGGGGCTGCAGTTCCGTCAGACACGCCCAGTCCCGCACGATGACGGCGTCGTCGCCGAGATAGCGCGCGCAGACTGGCCGGAGATCGACGCTCCCATCGTCCACGTGCACGTCACGACGACGCTGCCAGGTCGCGTCCGCGGCTGGGGTATGCACATGCGAAGCACTGATCGGCTTTTCGTCGTGAAGGGTTTGGTTTCGATGGTGGTATACGACGGGCGCCAGGACTCCGCGACCTACGGATCCGTGAACGAGTTCAAGGTGTCCGAGCGGAATCCCGGACTTCTCGTGATCCCTCCGATGCTCTACCACGGGTGGAAGGTCATCGGCACCGACGAAGCGTTCATCACGAACATGCCGACGCTCATGTACGAGTACGACGAGCCGGACGCGTTGGACCTGCCGTACGAATCCGAGCAGGCGGAGTCCACCGTGCCGTGGCGATGGTGAGTCCGCGCGTCCTGGTCATCGTTCCGACGCACGATCACGCCTCGACGCTCGATCTTGCGGTGAACAGCGCGCTGGCTCAGACGGTCCGAGGACTGGACGTTGTGATCATCGGCGACGGGGTGGGTGACGACACTCGCGAGGTCGTCAGCGCCCTGATCTCGGCCGACGATCGGGTGCGTTTCATCGATGCACCCAAGTCGGCGAGTCGCTCCGAACTCGTCCGACATCAGGTGATCTCGAACTCGAATGCCGAGATGGTCACGTATCTCGGCGACGACGACCTGTTCTTCCCCGATCACGTCGAGGTGATGGCCGAGCAGCTCGGCTCATGTGACTTCGCTCATCCGCTGCCCGTCTTCGTCGGGACCGACCAGAACATCGTCGCACTGCCGTGCGATCTCTCCGACCCCCGCTGGGTGCAGCTTCATCTGCTGCCGACGTTCAACACGGTGTCTCTGACGGGAGCAGCGCACACGATCGAGTTCTACCGGCGACTTCCCAACGGATGGGTCGAGCCACCGGCTGGCCGCTGGTCCGATCACTTCTTCTGGGGGCAGGTCCTGACCGCGCCAGGGGTCAGCGCACGAACCTCGCACTTGGCCACCACCATCAAGCCGCATGCGTCGATTCGAAAGCACGAGTCGTCATTCGAGCGACGACAACGGCTGGAACCGTGGGTCGCACTCTTGTCCGATCCTGATGGTCGCCGGACGTGGAATCAGATGGTCGACCGAGCGGTGCGGCAGGCAGCGGCCGATCACCATCTCGACGCCCGTGATCGACAGCAGCAGGTCGGTCGACTCGATCTGGAGATCACCGAGCTGAAGGAGACGATTCATCGGTTGGAAGCGACGACGAGCGAGTTGCACGAACGTTTCGACGCTGAGCTTGGCGCCTTCGAATCGCAACGGGTCGCACTGCTCGCCACGGTGGGCGAACTCGAGCGGCAACGTGACGATCGCCAGGCCCAACTCGATGCCATCGGCGCGTCCCGATCGTGGAAGGTCGGTTCGTTGATCGGCCGGCTCGTCCATCTGCCGGCTGCTGCTGCACTGCGTCTCAGCCACGCCGCAACCCGGCGGTCCATCGAACCGTGAACGTCTTGTCGAGCGGCGAACGTTCCGGCAGCACGATCTCGTGAACCACTGACGTCAGATGTCTGCGGGTGTGTCGCCTTCGATCAGGCCGCGCAGCGGGACGACCCTGGCGAGGTCGGTTTCGGTTGGCGACGCGATCCACAATCGGTGCCCAATCCTTGCCACGGTGGCGAAGCCGTCGAACACTGGTGTGGCGGTGTCGTCGTTCTGGTGCACGAGAACGAAACCGTCGTGATCGAGCCGGGATCTCATTGCGGCTGGAGCGCCACGCGATACGTCACCGGCGATCAGTGCAACATGAACGGCGCGGTGGAGATCGCTGTCCGCCAGCGGGTCCTGATCGGGTTCGAGATGCTGCCAGTCGGTGTGGATTCCGACGGATTGGAGGCGGTGCACGAGAGCGGGCTCCAGGTGGGTTACTCCCGAACCGAGCGCACGCAACGAATTGCCGCATCGCCGTGAGAGTGCAATGAGGACGAGCACCAGGATCTCGCTGTCGAGCCTGGTCATCCTCGGCAGCAGCGAGTTCGTTTCGTGGCTGGACGCGGACCGAGTCGACCGAAGTGCTGCGGTGACGAAGCGGTCATCGTGGCGACGGCGGCGCGCCGAGTGGGATCGCACGTCCTCCTCGCTTCGGTATTGCTCTGGGCGCCGGCTTTCCCGTTCGGTCGCGAACGGCAAGTAGATCGATGCGATGACCGGGAGTTCGTGCGGGGTCCGCTGTTCGGTGAGGTCGAGCATGAAGCGCCAATCGTCGACCCCTTTCACTCCGGCTGGATGTTCCACTCCGAGGCCCGCTCGGTGAGCAATCACGCCGGTGTCGATGTAGTTGCCCTCCGTGAGGCGGATCTCGTCGAACGGTTCGAACAGGACGTGCGGCTCTGATGCCGGAGTGTCGACGGTCGATTCCGATCGGATCTGGGCGCCATACGCGAGATCGACATCGAGTCGGCGCCCGAATAATTCTGCCACCGCACGAAGCCATCCGTTCGCCATCAAGTTGTCGTCGTCGAGATAGGCCAGCAGCTCGCCGGTCGCAGCTGCGAGACCTTGTTGGCGTGCTGCGGCGCTGCCCTTTCCGTCGGCCTCGACCAGTTTGAGCCGCGAGTCGGAGGCTGCTCGTCTACGCACAAATTCAGCGGTGTCATCGTTGCTCGCGTCGTCGATGACGACTGCTTCCCAGTTGCCGTAGGTCTGACCGAGCAGGGAATCGAGTGCAGCTTCGAGGAATGGCCGCCGGTTTCGCGTCGGAATGATCACCGACACGATCGGCTCGGTCGAGAGGGGCGCTTGTGCGCTCCACGTCGGGTACCACACCAACCGTTCCCGAAGCTCGTTCGACGCCCGGGACTCGTGCTCGCGAACGCCGAGTTGCGCCGAAACACGGACTTCATCCATGTCGTGGCGCAGTTCACCGACGCTCTGACGGAGTGAGGCATTCTCGCGCTGGAGCGCGACGATCAGCGAGAGCTGACGATCCGCCACCGCAGTGAGATCAACCAGCGATTTCGAGAGCCGAGTGAGTTCGTGAAGCAGTTGGAGTTCGGCTCCGGCATGCGCCGGAGTTTGCCGTGGATCGCAGTTCGTCGGGTCGGGGGAGTCCATGCGTCAGCTCGTTGTCTGCTCGGGGACGACATGGCCAGGGCGCCGTGTCCATAGCCGAGCCTACGTACACACGATGGTGGGGTCATTGCGCTCATTCGCGGACCCTCGCACCACGCCTCTCCCTACTTCGATGAACACAGCAGGTACTGTTCGATCGGTGACATCGACCGAGACCGAATTGCGTCGTGCGTCTGACCGCAATGTGCTTTCGCGAAGCCTCCGGCGTGCCGCAGCGCGTGCGCTCGATTGGTGCGAGCGCCGAGGGTTCCCTGAAACAACGTCAGCATCCGAGCACTATCTGCGGGTGCAGTTGGACCAAGCTGTCGGTGCATACCTGGATGAGCTTGGGTCCGAGCGACTTGATGCGGCCGAGATCAGCGGGAGTGCCCACGCCAAAAGGACGTGGGCCTCGTTCCAAAGCCTGAACTATCCCGACTTCGACCTGTGCGCGCCGCTCACGGCCGGAGGCCGGTTCGATGTCGTGATCTGCGAGCAAGTGCTCGAACACGTCGTGGACCCCAACGCCGCGGTGGCCAACCTACGAGGGTTGGTGCGTCCAGGCGGGCACGTGATCGTCACGACCCCGTTCCTTGTTCGGGTGCACGAACTGGCGAACTATGGCATGTACGACTACTGGCGCTTCACGCCCCGGGGCATCAGGGTACTTCTTGAACGGGCCGGCCTGGAGGTGGTCGATGTGGGGGCGTGGGGCAATCGGGTGTGTGTCCAGGCCAACCTGTCCCGGTGGTCGGCCTATCGATCGTGGCACCCGCTGCGCAATGAACCGGATGTCCCTGTGCAGGTGTGGGCAATCGCTCGCCGGCCACCGGAAGGCACTGCGATCGATGTTCGAGACCAATCCGTACTTCCCTGACCTCGACGATGTCCGAAGGCGTCGGGCCGAGTTCTACTCGACCCGGGAACCGGAGCGCAGGTCGCGGGCTGTTGTGACGATGGTTCGAGACGAGCCGGTTTTCTTACCGATCTGGCTTGAGTACTACTCCCGATTCTTCGCGCCTTCGGACATCTACGTCCTCGATCACGGTACGAGTGACGGGTCGACCAGCCGGGGGGGATTCAATCGTGTGCCAGTTGTACAACCGGTGTTCTCCGAGCGCTGGTTCACCGACGTGAGGGCGGACTTCCAGCATGATCTGCTTCGCAACTACGACCTTGTCGTAGTTTGCGATGTCGACGAGATCATCGCGCCGCTGCCGAAATGGGGCGATCTCGGCACGTATCTCGATCGATTCGGCGAGGACTTCGTGAACTGTATGGGGTACGAACTGCTGCACGTGCCCGAACGCGAGGCGCCCCTGGACCTTACGCGGCCCGTACTGGACCAGCGTCGGCACTGGTACCGGAGCCCATTGTACGACAAGCCATCGGTGGCGTCGGTTCCGATGGAGTGGGGACTCGGCTTCCATCGTCGCCTCGACGGACTGGTCAGCTACGACCCGGACCTCTACCTGATCCACCTTCACCGGATGGACTACAACTTGTGCCTGACTCGACACCGTCACCGAGCACCGATGGCCCGGACCGAGTCGGACCTTCGAGCTGGACACGGTTACCAGAACGTCATCGTCGATCAGGCAGAGTTCTCTCGCTGGTTCACTGGAGACACTGGGCTGGACGGTGTCGCTGTCGAGGTGGAAGAGATCGATCCAATCTGGCGGAGCCTCGTCTGACGATCTCTGCTGCATGACACCGTGCCCACGGTGTCGAACAGCCGCTCCGTCGAGGAAGACGGGCTATTCTCCCCGCATGCACTGCGGCTGCCGTTTTGTGACAGCCGGCGGGCCGCTTCGAAACCGAAGTTTCTGTCGTATCCGGTCCAGAGGGCTGCGACAGACGGATGATCTTGTGACAAGCGAGCAATGAGTGCCATCCGTCGTCTGAGGATCGCAATCTCGGCCGATGCCAGAATCGCTCTTCGTTTCAGGGCGGAACCATACGATGGGCTTTCTCGGCGTCGGCTCGCACGCGAAACCCTCCGGCTCTGTGTGTCGAGCGACGCCTTCTTGGCGCTGCTCTGCTACCGGGTTCGAATCGCAATGATGGAGCTCCGAATTCCGGTCGCGTCACCAGTGTTGCATCGCGCTTCGATGATGATCGGTCAAGTCTGCATCGGTAAGCCCGTCACCATCGAGCCTGGGATCTACGTGCCCCACGGCAGCATCGTCGTGGACGGCTTCACGACGATCGCTTCTGACGCCGTGCTCTTTCCGTTCACGACGATCGGGTTGGTCGCCGGCGAGTTCCAGGGTCCGGTGATTGGCCGCGACGTCCACGTGGGCACCGGAGCCAAGATCCTTGGTCCGGTTACAATCGGCGACGGTGTCCGTATCGGCGCAAACGCCGTGGTGCTGACCGACCTGCCCCCAGGAGTAACCGCCGTCGGCGTTCCAGCGAAAGTGGTGTGATGATGTTCGACCAGATGAGCCCAGTTCGACGTAGCCTTCGCCGAGCAGAGCGCGACGTGGCCGCCGGTCGAGTTGGCGCTGCCGTCGAAGTCTTGATGCGGCAGGAGCGGCGGTCCCGAGATCTGGAGATCGAGCGCCGACTTCGCCGATTGCGTCACGAGGTCGGTGTCGACCTGGATCGTGCACCCTCCCCGACCTGTTGGCCGCCGAGGTTCACGGACCAGTTCGCACACACTGACGGGGTGGTCGATATTGCCCGAGTCGACTTGACGCTCGACACTCTGCGCGCAGGCGTATTCGGGCAGGGCGCGATCATCGTGCGGGGGTTCTTCGACGATGATGCGACCTCGGCGCTTCGAGGCGCAGTCGAATCGGCATTTGAAGCGCGCGACCGAATCGACGCTGGTGACTCGAGCGACGAAAACTGCTCCTGGTACGACCCGTTCGAGCCGGTGACAGGTCCCGAAGTCGGGGCCATCGCTCGAGGGTGGATCAAGGAGGGTGGAGGGGTCCTCGCTGCCGACTCGCCGCGAGCAATGGCAATCATGTTCGAGCAGTATCGAGCTGCTGGAGTTTTCGACCTGGTCGACGGCTATTTCGGCGGTGAGGGAGCCTTGTCGGTACTGAAGACAACGTTACGCATCGTGCCGCCGTCGACGTGGGCGGACTTTGGATGGCATCAGGATGGGGCGTTCCTCGGTGAGAACATTCGAAGCCTCAACCTCTGGTTGGCGTTGTCTCATTGTGGGAGCAACGCAGCATCCCTCGACATCGTCCCACATCGTCTCGATCACATCGTGACCCCCGGGGGCGCCGGAGCGGTATTCGACTGGTCGGTATCGAACGACGATATTGCCCGGTTGTGCCCCGACGGATCGTGGGTGCGGCCCGAATTCGCCCCTGGCGACGTCGTTTTTTTCGATCACATGAACATGCATCGAACGGGAGTCGATCCTTCGATGACGGAATCCCGTTACGCAATCGAATCGTGGTTCTTCGACCGCAGTTCGTACCCGTCCGCACAGATTCCGCTGTCAACCAAGTACTGAGCGCAGCTTCCACATCACGGAAGTGGGACGGACCCGCCTGGGTGGCTATGTTCGCGAGTCCAGTGCCCGCCGTCACATCACCACAGAGCGGGCTTTCATCAAGTCAGGCGCCTGGCATGTATTCCACGTCCTACGACAACACACGGTTGTTCATTCGCAAACACGTGTTGCGACACCCACGCCTTGCCGCCCGAGTTGCCTCGACAGGCCTGATTGTCGGTGATCCTGAGCGCGACGATGACCTCGTACCGCTCTTGGATGCAGTCACCTGCGAGTGCTCATCTCTCTCTTTCTCCGCTGTGACTCCACATCTCGAACTCGGTGACGCTGTCCACGACATCGTGGTTGTCGGCCAGTCGCTTGTTCGGCAGCCGAATCACTTCGAGCTGTTCGGAGAAATCAATCGCATCGTGCGAGACGATGGATTGATCCTCGCGATGGTGCCAGCGACAGCGATGTTTCACGGAAACGACAGGGCCGGGTATGGGGCTGATTCGGACCTGTTGCAAGCGCTCGCATCCGAGCACGGCACCACCCTGATCGACTCATGGGCTGATCGTCGCGGGATTCATGGGGTCGTCGTCGGAGTGTTCTCGAGGGAGAACAGGGTCGATGCTGCAGCGCCGCTCCCGTCCGACGATCTCGTGGGGGCACGGGTGCAGAACCTGTTCCCTGCAGAACTCGATCCAGCACACGAAGTCCGCACCGGACTCGAGCCATCGTTCGAGTTTCTCGCGCGGGTCCACCATCACCTGCAGCCCACTTCGTATCTCGAAGTCGGTGTCTTCACCGGCTTCAGCTTGGGACTGAGCTCATGCCCGTCCATCGGGATCGACCCGTACCCGGAACTCAACGTGCAGTTGAACGACCGGACGGTGGTCGAGGAGATGACCAGCGATGACTTCTTCAGGTTCGAAGAGATTCCGACGGAGATGATCCCGCTCGACATGTCGTACATCGACGGGTTGCATCTCATCGAGAACGTCCTGAAGGACTTCATGAACATCGAACGGCACTCGTCGGCGTCGTCGGTGATCCTGATCGATGATGTGTTCCCGAACCATCGAGTTCAGGGCGCTCGCACTCGGGTCTCGCAGAACTGGACGGGAGATGTGTGGAAGATCGCACAGATCCTCAGGTCCTACCGGCCCGATCTTTTCCTGATCCCGGTGGACACGGAGCCAACGGGGACGCTCATGGTGCTCGGGGCCGATCCGTCGAACGACGAGTTGTGGAACCGCTACGACGAGATTCTGGATTGGGCGGTCATGGCGTTGGACGAACCACCCGACTCGGTCATCGAGCGGTCTGGAGCGTTCGATCCGACAGATCCGCTCCTCCGAAGGGTTTTCGAGATGGTCCGTGATTCGCGATCGGATCCCGGCTCGCAGATAGCGAGCCGATGTCGACAGTTGGTCGCGGACGCCCTTCCTCGCATCGTTTCGGCGGCACGATGAGTTCGCTGCTGTCGGTCGTGGTGGTCAGTTACAACATTCCTCGCGAACTCCCTCGCACGCTTGCCACTCTCCGGCCGAGCTATCAGCGAGAGATGATGGGTGGGGACTACGAGGTTGTCGTGGTCGACAACGGGTCCGAGCAGCCACTTCAGTTGGACCACCTCGCCGCCGACGGGTTCGATCTTCGTGTCATCCATCACGGCATCGGCTCGCCGAGCCCGGTGGGGGCTGTGAACGCCGGGCTCGACGCGTCGATCGGACGGCACGTGGGGGTGTTCATCGACGGCGCAAGGATGCTGTCGCCTGGCCTGCTCAGTGCGGCTCGAACCGCGCTGGAGATGGACGATCGGGT
>JANPKU010000015.1:0-1807 GCA_031426215.1 Actinomycetes bacterium | reverse complement strand
TGACGCGATGTGGATTGCGTCGAGGGATCGAAGCGACCGGCCTGAGAGATCGGCGGCGGCCTCGAGCAGCACCTCGGTCAACCGCACGAGGGAGAACCTTCGAAGCACATCTCGCGTGATGGCCACGTCGACCCCAGCTCGGGACGCCGCGCGTCGCAGCTCAGTGGTCATGATCGACGACGAGAACAATCGGCCCTGCTCGCTGTGACGATCAAGCAAAGCCACCGCCGAATCTGAGTCGGCTTCAGCGACCAAAACCTTCACCGCAACGGAGGTATCGACGTAGACGATCACCGTTCCCCGCGGAGATCCTCGATGATCTCGGCGGTCGACTCGGAGGTAGCGGCACGCTCCAGCGACGAGAACGGCTCCGTACTCGTCGCCGACGTCACCAACCCGGCTGCCTCCAGCACGGCAAGTCGGCTCGATTGCGGCGGGATCAGGATCGCTACGACTTCACCATGATTCGTCACCTCGATCACTGCGCCGTTCTTGACCTCGGCGAGCACCTTTGCGCTGTTGTTGCGAAGCTCTCGGTGCGGAATCGTGCGCATTGATGCCAGCGTAGCACTCGTAGCACATTGCCATTGCCCGATCCTCGTGCATGCGACGTGCAGCCGGAACCCCGGACTGGGGTGTTGGTTCAGCGGACGATTTCCATGCGCATGCCGGTCTCGTCCCAGTGCGGATCGAGAGGCATCCGGCTGATCGCACGTCCCGAGGCACGGCGGGCGGTGTACAGCAGCGCGCCGGCCTGCAGCATGTGGACCGCACCTGCGCCATCGGGCGGAGTGCGGGTGACCACCTCGTCGACGCCCGGGAGGCGCTGACGAATCAGCTCGAGCCGCTCGAGGCGACCATCCTCGTGATACGGCGAGCTCTTGAGCGGCTCGTCACTGTTCATCACCGTGAACGACACGTCGGGATTCGCCGAGAAGAAGCTTCGAGAGTGATACGGCTGCAACTCGCGTTCGGCCTCGCGCAACCAACGAAGCCGACGGATGTCGTGCTTCGTCATCCACGGCTCCATCGAACGAGCCGCACCGTCCGACCCCTGCACCGCTGTACGGCACGGCGTGCCTGAGATGCCGGTGACCCGCGGCCAACCCACGTACTCGCGAGCCTCGCTGTCGCACGGGCGGTACTGACCCGACGGCGACTCCCGCCAACCCATCGGGATGTTGATCGCCGCAGCCTCGAAAGCCGGACGGAAATCAAGCACCTCGAACAACTTGCGCAACACGAACGCTTCCTCGGCAGCCACGGTGATCCCCGACAGACGTGCGGGCAGCACCAACCAGCCACCGGGACACGGGGTGATCCCGGCAAGATTCTTGTAGGGGTTCTTCTTGACGACCACGGCGACTCAACGTCCGTTCGATGCCCCGACCGGAGCGGGGGGCGGCGGCGGGGCGGCGGGTGACGACACCGGTGCGCCACCGTAGGTACCCGAGCCCGACGAGCCGGCCTGACCGGACGAGAGCGTCGTGTGAGCGTGCATCTGCGCACGGGCCGTTGCGAGCTGCGCCTGCACCTCCTTGGGATACTGGCTCGACTCCATTGCTGTCTCCATCGAGATCAGCCCGGCCGCCACGAGACGGGCAAGGTCCATCTCGATGGTCTGCATCCCCTCGGCAGCGCCGGTGGCGATGATGTTGCGCATCTGGCGAGACTTGCCCTCGCGCACCAGGTTGCGAATCGCCTCGTTGGCCACCATCACCTCGTAGCCGGCTACACGCCCGCCACCGATGGCGGGCATCAGACGCTGCGAGATGACGCCCTGCAGGGCGCCCGCCAGCATGATCTG
>JANPKU010000014.1:0-34214 GCA_031426215.1 Actinomycetes bacterium | reverse complement strand
CCCCATACGCAGGCACTGAGAGGGTGGCGGGCGAGCGATCGTTCGGTACCCTCCCAGGCCGCTTGCTTCTCTAGCTCAATGGCAGAGCAGTGGACTCTTAATCCATTGGTTCTGGGTTCGAATCCCAGGGGAAGCACCACGTTTCGTCCGAGTCCAGCGTTCTCGTGAACGACGTGCGCACCAGGGACGCACGTTGTTCACGAGAACGAGGCCGGCTGGATCAGCGGCTCCAGCTTCGATCGTCGCGATAGCGCCCGACGTTGAGCGGCGTCGAATGTTGGCGTCGTTGGCGGCGACTGCTCGTGCCGAACACGATCAGGGCGGCGACCACCAGCGATGCCACCGTCAGCAGGAGCGTCAGGTTTCGATGATGGTTGGCAAGACGTGGGAAGACACCCATCCACGGGTCGTCCGAGAACGCCGGCAGCAACAGCAGCGGGACGAGGTAGCCGAACACCAACAACGATGCCGCCGTCGCTGCGAACAGCGCGCCGAGCGCGAATGTTCCCTCGCCCCGTTCGGGTCGGAGAAACACTCCGGCGAGCGCAGTGAGCACCGCCAGCGCGAGCAGACCGATCGCGAACCGTCCGAGCCAGTCGTGGAGGAATGCCATCGAACTCACGCGCTGGACCGGCAGGGTGAGCGAATTGGCCTCACCGACCAGCTCGTTACGCACGATGTTCACCTGCTCCTGCGCGGTGATCACCACTCGGCGATCGAACGTCCCGATGACCCGCTCATGGGAGTTGCCGACGAAGTCGCTCATCAACGCAGCGCCTTCTGGGATGCGGGCGATCTCCTCGATGAACTCGCGCAATTCGGCAGGAGACTGGCTGAGGATCGGAGCATTGGCGCCGGAGATGATCGTGGCGATCTGGCCGCGAATCTGTTCGTCACCGAGGATCGAGTACGTCACGTTCGAGTCGTTCGACGGTGAGAATGCGACCTGCCGCAGCCACCAGGAACCGATCGACAGCGCGACCAGGACGGCAGCTGCGATCAACATGATGCCCCCGAGCGATCTTCGCATTTCGAGAGTCTGACAAATCCGGCGCGTATCCTTGAATCGTGAAGCGACCTGCACTTCCCAGAATGCTGTTTCGCGGCACCTTCCGACGCTGCGCCTGGTGTGGAGGTCGAGGCGCATTCTTCACGGGGTGGTTCGAGAAGGCAGAGCATTGCCAGTCATGCGGGCTGCGGTGGCGCCGCGGCGATGTCGGCTACGAACTCGGTGCCGCTGCGATGACGGCGATCATCACGTTCGGGCCATTGATGGTCGTGCTCGGTGGCATGGTCGCAGTGACGTGGCCGGACGTCAACGTCGGTCTGATGTTCGCGGTCCTGGCGGTGTTGGCGGTGGTCCTTCCGTTCGTCACGTACGGTCCGTCGTACTGCATCTGGCAGGCGATCGACATCGTGTTGCGTCCGCCCGAACCGGACGACTTCGAGATCGTTGGAGACACGACCCTCGACATCGAGTTCGACGTCGATCCCGGATCGGGCAGTCCTGCGTCCGAACACGGCGGCTGACGACGCGGTTGTCGGGCGTTCGTTCAAGTGATGCTTGACCGAACGATTGTTCGTTGATTACACTCCTGTCATTCGGTTGCCCCGAGCGACCCGCTACACCCCGCAACAGGCTTCGATCAACTCTGTGACACCCCCTCTCTACGGTGCACATCACCAACCGCACCGGGTTCGCCCGCCGCACCACGAAAGCGAGACACGACATGAGCAACGACCGCGACAAGGCACTCGAAATGGCGCTGGCCCAGATCGACAAGCAGTTCGGCAAGGGCGCCATCATGAAGATGGGTGAGCGCACCAACCTCGACATCGAAGTCGTCTCGACGGGAGCGCTCTCGCTCGACCTGGCACTCGGCGTCGGGGGTCTGCCCCGCGGTCGCATCGTCGAGATCTACGGCCCGGAGTCGTCGGGTAAGTCCACGCTCGCCATGCACGTCGTGGCCGAAGCCCAGCGCAACGGTGGTGTGTGCGCCTACATCGATGCCGAACACGCAATGGATCCCGTGTACGCCCGGGCGATCGGAGTCGACGTCGACCAACTGCTCATCTCGCAGCCCGATACCGGTGAGCAGGCGCTGGAAATCGCCGACATGCTCACCCGGTCCGGCGCAATCGACGTGCTGGTGATCGACTCGGTGGCTGCCCTCACACCTCGCGCCGAGCTCGAGGGCGAGATGGGTGACACCCATGTCGGCCTCCAGGCTCGTCTGATGAGCCAGGCCCTGCGCAAACTCACCGGCAACCTGCACAAGACCGGCACGATTGCCATCTTCATCAACCAGCTCCGCGAGAAGATCGGCGTGATGTTCGGCTCACCCGAGACCACACCAGGTGGACGTGCGCTGAAGTTCTACTCATCGGTGCGTCTCGACATCCGTCGCATCGAGTCGTTGAAGGACGGCGCCGAGATCGTCGGAAACCGCACCAGGGTCAAGGTGGTGAAGAACAAGGTGTCGCCACCGTTCCGTCAGGCCGAGTTCGACATCATGTACGGCCAGGGAATCAGCCGTGAGGGCTCGCTGATCGACATGTCGGTCGACCTCAACATCGTCAAGAAGTCGGGCGCCTGGTTCACCTACGAAGGCGAGCAGCTCGGTCAGGGTCGCGAAAAGGCGAAGGACTACCTCAAGCAGAATCCCGAAGTGATGATGGAGATCAGCGACAAGGTGCTCACCGCCGCTGGTCTCAAGCGGTCCGACGAGCCCGAGGTGCCTGAGGTTGCCGACGTGGCCGAGGAGTTCAGCGCCGCTGACGACGCGCCGATCGATCTCGCCTGATCCCGGCTGAGATCGCAGCGATCGGGTTCGGTCATGATGGGGACTCGTCGTAGGAGGCCCACATGACCGTTCCCAGTCGCATCTCGATCGTCACGCTCGGCGTGGCCGACCTTCAACGGTCCACGGCGTTCTACGAGTCGTTGGGATGGACGAACTCAGCCCAGGCGCCGTCCATCGCCTTCTTCGAGATGCAGGGCTCGACACTCGGGCTCTACGAATGGTCCGCACTCGCCGACGACGCAAAGGTGCCGGCAGACGGATCCGGCTTCCGGGGTGTCGCGCTGGCGATGAACGTCGGATCCACCGACGAGGTCGACGAGGTGTTCGCGGAGTGGGTCGCAGCGGGTGCGACGGCGATGGTCGCACCGCACAAGGCGTTCTGGGGTGGCTACTCGTCGTACGTCGCCGACCTCGACGGACACCTGTGGGAGTTGGCGTACAACCCCTATGCCATCATCGACGACGATGGACGTCTCGTGATGGGCGGCGAAGCATGAGTGGTCAGTTGAACTCGTAGCCGCCCGGCTTGAAGATCATCAGGTACAACGAGACCACCAGGATCAGGTGCGTGATGCCGATGCCGGCCGCCATGATCTTGCGGGTGTCGTCGCCGGGCTCGGTGAGTGCGGGACGGATCATGAACCAGCTGACCACCAATGCAATGAGCCACAACACGATGGTCGACGTCACGAACGGTGTGCCGATCAGGCTGATCTTGCCGACACCGGCCATGCCCATGCCGGCCACCCACAGCACGACGAGCGCGGGGAACACCAGACGCATGTGCATGCGTGCCACTTCGGTCGTCTGTCCGGCCCGCTGGAGGCGCGGGTACAGGAACAACGGCCCGAACGCAGCGATTGCCGACACGAGGTGTACGAGGTAGAGGATCCGGTACAGGGTGAAGTTCTCGACGACGAGGATGGCAAGCACGCCGGAACACTAGCGACTGTGAATCCAGAGACCGCCGTGGGCAGGTGCCAGTAGCCTTCCAACGCATGTCCCGCAGCTACATCGTGCGCACCTACGGGTGCCAGATGAACGAGCACGACTCCGAGCGGATCTCGGGACTACTCGAAGCCGATGGTCTGGTGCGAGCCGAGAACGAGGCAGACGCCGACGTCGTCGTGCTCAACACGTGTTGCATTCGCGAGAATGCCGACAACAAGCTCTACGGCAACCTCGGGCACCTCAAGACCTGGAAGGGTGAACGTGAGGGTCGCCAGATCGTCGTGTCGGGATGCCTGGCCCAGAAGGACCAGGACCTCGTCGCGAAGCGCGCTGGCCACGTCGATGTGGTGATGGGAACCCACAACGTGCACCGTGCCGCCGAACTCCTCGCGGAGGCCCGGACATCGGATCGGCCGATCACCGAGATCCTCACCGAAGCGGTGATCGACGACCAGGCAATGTTCCCGTCGGCGTTGCCGGCGCGTCGTGAGACGTCGTACAACGCGTGGGTCACGATCCAGATCGGCTGCGACAACAACTGTGCGTTCTGCATCGTGCCCGCAGTGCGTGGCACCGAGATCAGTCGTCCGTACGACGAGATCCTCGCCGAGGTGGTGGCCTTGGGCGCCGCCGGTGTCTCCGAAGTGACGTTGCTCGGCCAGAACGTCAACAGCTACGGCCGCGACCTCCAGCTGGCGGCCCGCCACGCCGGTGACGAGACTGCGCGCCTGCGCCCACTGTTCGCCGACCTCCTGCGTGATGTCGGCGCCATCGACGGGATCCGACGGGTTCGCTACACCAGTCCGCACCCGAAGGACATGCGAGCCGACACGTTCGCCGCGATGGCCGAGACGCCGGCCGTCTGCGAACACCTGCACTACCCGCTGCAGTCCGGGAGCGACCGGGTGCTCGCGCTGATGCACCGCGGGTACACCGCAGAGCGGTATCTCGCACGCCTGACCGAGGCTCGTCGCACCGTCGATGACCTTGCCGTGTCGACCGACATCATCGTGGGTTTCCCCGGTGAGACCGAGGCCGATTTCGAACAGACGCTGGCCGTCGCTGCCGAAGCCGAATACGACTACGCGTACACGTTCATCTTCTCGCCGCGGGAGGGCACCGAAGCCGCCGCCATGAAGACCGACTTCATCGACCCGGAGATGACGTCCGAGCGGTTCCAGCGCCTGCACCTCGTCGTCGAACGCTCGGCACTGCGCCGCCACGAGGCGCGAGTTGGGCGCATCGAAGAGGTGCTCGTCGAAGGCCCGAGCAAGCGCAATCCGTCGGTCACGAGTGGTCGCACCCGCCAGAACAAGCTCGTGCACTTCGTGCCGCCGCGGCCGTTGCGTACCGGCAGCTATGCCACCGTCGAGATCACCCGCGGCGCCCCGCACTTCCTCGAAGGCATCTTCGTCGAGTTCATCTCCGAGCCGACCCACAAGCTCCGCATCCCCGTCGCGGCGCTTTGACCACGAGGGGCGCACTAGCGTCATGGCGATGAGCGAGGCGACCGTCGATCCGCAATTGGCCGACTTCCGCGCCAGCATCGACAACATCGACGCCGCATTGGTGCACCTGCTCGCCGAGCGGTTCAAGATCACCAAGGCGGTGGGTCGCTACAAGGCCACCGTCGATCTGCCGGCTGCCGACGAAGGCCGTGAGCGGATCCAGATCGAGCGGTTGCGGGCACTCGCCGAGCAGTCCGGCCTCGATCCGGTGTTCACCGAGAAGTTCCTCCGGTTCATCGTGGCCGAAGTGATCCACCACCATCAGCGAATCGCCGAGGGCGAGCAGCTCTGAGCGCTCCAGTTGGCCTCGCTGTCGGTTCGGGCACGCCGGTCCGGGTGGCGATCGTCGGTTCGACGGCATCGGGGAAGTCGGCGGTTGCACTCGAGGTCGCCCGGCGGTTGGGCGATGTCGAACTCGTGTCGATCGACAGCATGCAGGTGTACCGGGGCATGGACATCGGTACCGCCAAGCCCACGCCGTCCGAACGCTCGGACGTACCTCACCACCTGCTCGACATCGTCGAGCCGACCGCCGAGTTCACGGTCGCAGAATTCCGCGACGCCTACGCCGATGCGTTGGCACGGATCGACGGCCGCGACCACCGGGCGCTCCTCGTCGGCGGAACCGGGTTGTACCACCGAGTGGTGATCGACGACTTCGACCTCCCCGGGCAGTGGGCTGACGTCCGTGCCGAACTCGAAGCCGACGACGACACTTCGGCACTGTTCGAACGCCTGCGCGCGCTCGACCCGGCAGCGACCGCCAAGATCGAACCCACCAATCGCCGCCGGATCATCCGTGCGCTCGAAGTGACCCTCGGGAGTGGTCGACGGTTCAGCTCGTTCGGCCCAGGGGTCGACGAGTATCCACCATCCGATGTCGCCCAGATCGGGTTGCGTTGGCCGCGCGACGTGATCACCGCACGCATCGCCGAGCGCGTCCACACGATGGTCGGCGATGGGCTCGTCGCGGAGGTGCGGGCGCTCGTCGACCGCGGGTTCTCGCGAACTGCCGCGCAGGCGCTCGGGTACAAGGAAATCCTGGAGATGTTGGCGGGCCGTCTGAGCGAGGATGAGGCGATCGCCACGATCATCACCCGCACCCGCCGGTTCGCTGTCCGTCAGGAGCGATGGTTCCGTCGAGATCCCCGCGTACGCTGGATCGACGTCGAGCACGATGCCGTGGCCGAGGCCGCGCCAGTCGTGATCGAGGCCTTCGTCGCATGACCACCCTCACCCTCACCAAACACCACGGCCTGGGCAACGATTTCCTCGTCGCGTTCCACCCGGGAGTCGAGGATCTCGTCGGATTGGCCAAGAGGTTGTGCGATCGCCGTCGTGGTATCGGCGCCGACGGCCTGCTCGTCGCCGAGGACGAAGACGGATACGCAGCTCGAATGACGCTCTACAACGCCGACGGCTCGCGCGCCGAGATGAGTGGCAACGGGATCCGTTGTTTCGCTCAGGCGCTGGCGAGCCGAGATGGCGTCTTGTCCGACCAACGCATCCTGACCGATGCCGGCGAACGTCTGGTCGTCCTCGAGGCGACCGCTGACCCGGCAACGATCACCGCTCGCGTCGAGATGGGCGACGTCACGACGCTCGACGAACCGGTGGGTTGGTCGGCACTGGGCTGCCATCCCGACCGTCCGGTGGCGCATCTCAGCCTCGGCAACCCGCACAGCGTGGTCGGCGTCGACGAGGTCGCTGCGGTCGATCTGGTGCATCTGGGGAGCCAGGTGCCTCACGTCAACCTCGAGATCGTCGAACCCGGACCCGAGCCGAACTCGATCACGATGCGTGTGCACGAACGTGGCGCCGGAATCACCGAAGCGTGCGGTACGGGTGCGTGCGCCGCTGCCTACGCCGCTCGATCCTGGGGTCTCGTGGCCCGCAGTGCCACCGATGTCGTGGTTCACATGGACGGCGGAACCGCCACGGTGAGCTTCGACGACGACGCGCCTGGGCGTGCCGTGCTCACCGGTCCCGCCACGTTCGTCGCCACCATCCAGGTCGAGATCGAGACCACCACCGACGGCACGGAGCAAGTCGCATGAGCAACACCCCGTACAGCGAGGCGCTCGGCGCCACCCTGATCGACCGCTCGATCAGGGAGAAGATCATCCTGGTGGCGGTCGCCGATCCTCGCGAAGCCGACGAGGCGGTCGATGCGAGCCTCGACGAGCTGGCACTGCTCGTCGACACTGCCGGCGCCGACGTGGTCGAGCGCATGGTGCAGCGCCGCGATCGGCCGGATCACACCTGGTACGTCGGCAAGGGCAAGGCCGAGGAGTTGAAGCAGCTCTGTCTCGCCGTCGACGCCGACACCGTCGTGTTCGACAACGAGTTGTCGCCCGCCCAGCAGTTCAACCTCGAGAAGCTGCTCGGCCGTACCGCCATCGATCGCACGGCGGTGATCCTCGACATCTTCGGCCAGAACGCCCACACCCTCGAAGGAAAGGCGCAAGTCGAGCTCGCCCTGCTTCGCTACCGGTTGCCGCGACTTCGACGTGGTGCTGACGCCAAGCTGTCGCAGCAGCGTGGAGGCGTCGGTGCACGGTTTGGTGGGGGCGAAACCAAGATCGAGGTCGATCGTCGTCGCATCATGCGGCGCATCAACAAGCTCGAGCGTGACCTCGATGCGCTTGCCGACACCCGCGAGTTGCAGCGCAAGGGACGTGGTCGCAGCGGGCTCGCCTCGGTGGCGATCGTGGGCTACACCAACGCCGGCAAGTCGTCGCTGCTCAACACGCTGACCGACTCCGGTGTCCTGGTCGAGGACCGGCTGTTCGCGACGCTCGATCCCACCACTCGACGCCTCGCACTGCCTGGTGGCGAGCCGGTCCTGTTGTCCGACACGGTCGGGTTCATCAACCGACTTCCGCACGGGCTGGTCGAGTCGTTCAAGGGGACACTCGAAGTGGCAGCGCTGTCGGACTACCTCGTTCACGTGGTCGATTCGAGCGCCGCTGATCCCGAAGGGCAGATCGACGCCGTGCGCAAAGTACTTCGTGAGATCGACGCCACCGCAGTGCCTGAACTGCTCGTGTTCAACAAGGCCGATCTGGTGCCGGACGTTGCCGAGCAGCTGGTCGAGAAGCATCAGGGGTCGGTGGCGATCTCCGCGGTCACCGGTGAGGGAATCGAGACGTTCCTGTTGACGTTGGCCGACCGTCTCAGGGCGCTCACCGTGGTGCACGAGCTGGTGGTTCCCTACGATCGCGGTGACGTGTTGGCGGCGCTGCACCGAGAAGGTGAAGTGGTGTCGGTGGCGGACGGGGAAGAGGCGTGGACCATACGTGCCCGTCTGTCCGACGCATCTGCCGGTCGCCTCTCGGAGTTCGCCTCCGGAGCACCGATGTGAGTGGTTTCGTCCCACCCCCGTACCCGTACGACCGACTCGATCGGCTGTTGCCGATCACCACCGCCCACGCAGGTGGCACGGTCGACCTGTCGATCGGTACGCCGTTCGATCCACCGCCGGCTCGCGTGCTCGACGCATTGTCGTCGAGCGGGACCGAACGGTCGTATCCCCCGAGCATCGGGACCTTGGGGTTCCGCGAGGCCGCCCAGCGCTGGATACGTCGACGTTTCGACGTCGACGTTCCGGTGGCTCAGATCGGCGCCACGATTGGATCCAAAGAGTTCGTTGCCACGTTGCCGCAGTGGATGCAGTTGCGTTCGCCTGAACGCGACGTCGTGTTGTACCCCGCCATCTCCTATCCCAGCTACGAGATGGGTGCAATCCTGGCGGGCTGTCGGCCCGTACCCGTTCGGGCATTGTCGGACGGGCGGATGGATCTCGATTCGATCGACCCCTTCGACGCAGATCGTGCGCTGCTGCTGTGGGTGAACAGCCCTGGCAACCCCACCGGCCAACTCGAGGATCTCGATGCCGCAGCCCAGTGGGGCAGGTTCCACGGTGTGCCCGTGTTCTCCGACGAGTGCTATGTCGAGTTCACGTGGTCCGGTCGCGGTCGCACGATCCTCGAATCCGGCATCGACGGCGTGGTTGCCGTCCACTCGCTGTCGAAACGGTCGAATCTCGCGGGCGTGCGTGCCGGCTTCTACGCAGGCGACGCCGAACTCGTCTCCTACCTGCAGGAGATTCGCAAGCACGTCGGCATGATGGTGCCCGGTCCGGTGCAGTCCGCAGCGATCGCAGCACTCGACGACGACGACCACGTCGAGGTGCAGCGTGAGCGTTATCGCAGCCGACTCGACATGCTGGCCGCAGTGCTGTCGGAGTGGTCGGGCGAGCCCGTTCCGCTCCCGCACGGCGCCTTTTATCTGTGGATCCCGGCTGGCGACGGCTGGGACTACACCGAACGTCTGGCGCGCGACGGTGGAGCCCTCGTGAGCCCTGGTGAGTTCTACGGCGCTGCTGGTACGGCTTTTGTTCGGGTCGCCGTGGTGCAACCCGATGAGCGCCTGCGACTCGTCGCCGATCGCCTGGCTGCAGCACGACGTCGAACGACATGACGCATGACGGGGAGTGGATCGATGCCTGAGCAGGCCAGGCGAAGCGGGTGGATGCTTCTTGTCGGGGTGCTGGTGCTCGTCGGTTCGATCGGTGCAGCAATCGCCCTGTGGGTCGCATCGGGTGAGCGCCGCACCGACAACGTGGCCGGTTTCGCTCGGGCGCCGGTCGGGTGCGACACGACATTGGATTTCGAGGCGACCGGCACCTTCGTGCTCTACGTCGAGACCACCGGCGAATTCGATCGGCTCGCGGGGGCGTGCGACGCCGAACTCCGTTTCGATCGCGACGTCGGCGATGTGCCGGCATTGGGCGCGACCCTCGTCGATCCGAACGGTGACGAGATCGACTTGGGCGACCTCGATGATGGCGACGCCGTCAGCTACGACGTCGGTGGTTTCGTCGGCTCGGCCGTGCACACGGTGCAGGTCGACACGCCGGGTGACCATGTGCTCACGGTCGCGACGACCGAAGGTGCTCCCTTCGCGGTGGCGGTCGGCCGCTCACCCGATGATGGGGTTGCGCTGCTTCGTTGGGGAGCCGCCGCAGCGGCGATCGTCGGTCTGGTGTTCGGTGGACTGCTGTTGGTGCTGGGAAGCCGACGGTCGCCGCCCCCGATCGGGCCGACTGGCCCATGGACACCGGATGGTCGGGGATGGCCGTCGAGCCCCCCGGGGTTCCCGATCCCTCCACCGACAACGGGGGCCACGGGTCCACCGCTCGCCGCAGCACCGGACGCCGACCAGCAGTCGCCGTGGGGTCCACCCCCGGCACCTCTGTAGGGCCTCCTCAGTAGCGGCGCATCACCGTGACGACCTTGCCGTAGATCTCGACTTCCTCGGCGGTGAACACCATCGGCTCCATGGTGGAGTTGGCCGGTGTCAGCGTGACTTCCGCGCCTGATCGACTGTAGGTCTTGATGGTGGCCTCGCCGCCGGGGATGCCGGCGACCACGATGTCGCCGTTGTTCGGGTTGGCGATCTGTGATGCCACCACGAAGTCGCCGTCGAGGATGCCGATCTCGATCATCGAGTCACCTCGTACTCGCAACATGAAGAGTTCGCCGTCGCCGGTGAAGTCGACGGGCACGGGGAGGAGCTCCTCGACGTTCTCCTCCGCCAGGACGTTGGTGCCGGCGGCCACATCGCCGACCAGTGGGACGTGTCGGACGGGACGGCGCTCCATCATGGCGCCACTGTTGACGTCGTAGCGCACCTCGATGGCACGCGGCTTGGTCGGGTCGCGGCGGAGATAGCCGAGACGCTGCAGCGTGTTGAGGTGGCTGTGGACGGTGGACGGGGACGTGAGTCCGACCGCATCGCCGATTTCGCGGACTGATGGTGGGTACCCACGCTCGCGGATCTGTTGTTCGATGAACTCGAGAATGTTTCGCTGACGCGTGCTGATCGTGGGAGCCATTCGAACAGCGTACTGATAGAGGCGTCCGCGGTCAAACATCTGTACCGGGAACAATTGTTCGAATAATTCCCGACAAGGGTTGACAACGCCACTTCGGCCCTGGTTCACTGTCGAACACCCGATCGAACGAACATCTGTTTGTCGACCGGCCACGAAGCGAACAGCGGGCAGAACGTCACTGCCCGCACGATCCGATTCCGGAGAGCTCGATGACCGCCACCTTGTATCCGAATCGACCAGCCGACCGGGTGGTTGCCCTCCGACCTCCCGGTCTCGGGTCGAGCCTCGCAAGCGACGAGACCGCCAACTTTGCGATCCGCCGAACCGTTGCGGCGCTCCTCGTGGTCATCGTGGTCGCGATCTGCGCTATTTCTGCATCGGCGATGATTGGAGCCATCGGCGGTGTCGGAGGTCGGCCTGCCGCGGCCTCCGACATCGCATCGGGTGGAGTCGGAGCGCCGATTGCGCGGGTGCACGTCGCCGAGGCCGGTGACACGCTGTGGTCGATCGCCAATCGCTATCGCGGTGGGGTCGACCAGGACCGCTTCGTCGATGCGCTCATCGACGTCAACGGCGGCAGCCTCATCCAGGTCGGCCAGGCGGTGCGGTTGCCTTGAGTTCGTGCGCCAGTGCTGAGTCCACCTGCCGTGGCTCAGCATTGGCCACACATTGGCTGCGCAGTAGCATGCGGGCGTGTTCTGTCCAGTCTGTCGCGCCGACGACACCAAAGTCGTCGACTCCCGTGTCGCGGAAGAGGGCACCGCAATCCGTCGTCGCCGGGAATGCCTTGCCTGCGCGCAGCGATTCACGACCTTCGAACGTGTCGATCATGCTCCGCTCTCGGTGGTGAAGTCGCACGGTGGATCCGAACCGTTCGATCGCAAGAAGGTGATCGGAGGCCTCGGTGCGGCGACGAAGGGCCGCAACGTGGCCGACGAACGTCTCGAAGCGATAGCGACCTCCGTCGAGGACTCGATGCGGCTCCTGGGCTCGACGGTGACCAGCGCGAGTGTCGGGCTCGCCGTGCTCGACGAGCTCCGCGTCCTCGATGAGGTGGCATACCTTCGTTTCGCCAGTGTCTACAAGGACTTCGATGCCGCGGCGGATTTCCATCGCGAGTTGGCGCTGCTCGAGAAGTCAGTCACGACGCCGTAACCAACGGCTGTACACGAACGACTCGTCGTCGAGGGCCAACTGTGCCAACTCGAAACGATGCATGTGTGAGGTTGCTCCGGTACCGAGTCGTGGCCCGTCGCCCCCGAAGGTGGCCGGCGACGTGGTCACGTTGATCTCGTCGATCAGGTCAGCTTCGAAAAGCGCTCCGTTGAGTGACGCTCCACCCTCGACCTGGACGAAATTGGCAACGTCGACCACCAGGTGGAGCTGCGAAATCGCGGTCACGAGATCGATGGACTCATCCCCGGCTCGTAGGACATCGACGCCTGCGGGCACATCCAGCGTTGCCCGCTCGCTGGTGATCAGGAAGCCGGCACCAGAGCTGAACAGCTCCGTCGAGAAGTCCAGCTGTCCACTGGAGGTGACCACTCCAACACGCTGGCCCTGTTTGCGTGGTTCGCCGTACCCCTCGTCCCGCACGGTGCCGGCACCGACCACGATCACGTCGGCGATCTGGCGCAGCTGGGCGAGTACCGCCGTATCGGTCGCGCTCGACAACTTCGCGGAGGTGCCGGCGACGGCGATCGAGCCGTCGATCGACGAAACCATGCACAGCCCGACCCACGGGCCCTCCACACGGGACTGCAGTGGTGTGCGGTAGGCATCCTCGACGCTGACGTGCTGGGCGGGATCGGGGAGGAGTCGGCGCATGGGCCCATCATGGCCCTCATTGATCGGCAGCGCAGCGTCGTCTGACCGGGCAGTCGGCTGCGTCGAGGATCTGCCGGGTCTGCGACGATGCAGCAATGACATCGCCATCATCGGTCCGCACCGCGTTCCGCACCTGTCCACTGTGTGAGGCGAGCTGCGGCCTCGAGATCTCGCTGCGATCGGATGGCGAGGGCGGCGAAGAGGTCCAGCGGATTCGGGGAGATCGGCTGGACGTGTTCTCCAAGGGCTACATCTGCCCCAAGGGGTCCACGCTCAAGCAGCTGCACGAGGACCCCGATCGTCTGCGAGCACCGATGGTGAAGCGCGACGGTCACTTCGTGGCGGTGAGCTGGAGCGAGGCGTGGGAGGTGGTGGCAGCCGGTCTCGGTGACGTGATCGAGCGCACCGGTCGTGAGTCGCTCGCCGCCTATGTCGGCAACCCGACCGCCCACAGCCTGTCGGCGATGATGTTCTCGAGGGTGCTCCTCACCGGGCTCGGCACGCGTCACCGATTCAGCGCGTCGACGGTCGACCAGATGCCACGACACGTGGCGTCGGGATTCGTGTTTGGGTCGCCGGTGGCGATCCCGGTTCCTGACCTGGATCGGACCGATCACCTCGTGATTCTCGGTGCGAACCCGTATGCCTCCAATGGCAGCGTGTGCACCGCACCCGACTTCCCGGGGCGGATCGAGGCGATCCAGGCGCGTGGCGGCAAAGTGGTCGTGGTCGATCCACGCCTGTCGCGTACTGCCGAGCAGGCCGATCAGTGGGTGTCGATCCGGCCGGGCACCGACGCCGTCCTGCTCGCAGCGATGGCCAGCACCATGCTCGCGGAGGGCCTCGCCGACCCGGGCGAGCACGTCACCGGCCACCTCGCCGGCCTCGATGAGATCATCGCTGCGCTCGAGCCGTTCACCCCCGAGTTCGCGGCCCCCGTCACGGGCGTCGACGCCGGCACGATCCGGACGATGGCTCGCGAGTTGGCGGCGGCACCGTCTGCGGCCGTGTACGGGCGGATCGGGACCACCACCACCGAGTTCGGCTCGACGGCGTCGTGGCTGATCGACGTGGTCAACATCCTGAGTGGCAACCTCGACCGGCCGGGCGGGGCCATGTTCCCGACGCCCGTGGCCGGCGGTGGAACGACGCGTGGCAAGCCGGGATCGGGACGAGGCTTCAGCGTCGGTCGGGGAAATTCGCGGGTCAGCGGTCACCCCGAGGTGATGGGGGAGTATCCAGTGAGCGTGCTGGCCGAGGAGATCGAGACGCCGGGCGACGGTCAGATCCGGGCGCTCGTGACGCTGGCTGGTAACCCGGTGCTGTCGACCCCGAACAGCGAACGGCTCGCGAAGGCACTCGATCAGCTCGACTTCATGGTGAGCATCGACCTGTACCTGAACGAGACGACTCGCCACGCCGACGTGATCCTGCCACCGCCGTCGCAGCTGCAGCGGGGTCACTACGACCTGTTGCTGTTGCAGTTCGCCGTGCGCAACGTGGCGAACTATTCGCCCCCGGTGCTGCCGCTTGACGACGGCCAGCCCGACGAATGGGAGATCATTGCCAAGCTGACTGCGATTGCGCAGGGATTCGGTGTCGACGTCGATCCGTCGGTTGCCGACGACATCGCGATCGAGGGTCTGGTGCGCAGTGGCGTGAAGGACGAGTATTCGTCGGTCGGTGGACGCGACGCGGATGAACTCCTCGCGGAGTTGAACGCATCGGGTCGCCGAGGGCCTGAGCGGATGCTCGACTTCATGTTGCGAACGGGTCCGTTCGGCGACGGGTTCGGCGCCGATCCAGGGGGCACCTCGCTCGACGATCTCATCGCGCATCCCCACGGTCGTGACTTCGGGCCGCTGGTGGCGCGGATCCCGGAGGTGTTGAGGACGCCGAGTGGCCGAATCGAGCTGGCCCCTGAACCGTTGGTGGCCGACCTCGAGCGGCTGCTTTCGTGCGCCGACGAACTGGCCACTCGCAGGCTCGTACTCGTCGGCCGTCGGCACCTGCGAAGCAACAACTCGTGGATGCACAACGTGAAGGTGCTGGTGAAGGGCGCGCCGAGGTGCACGTTGCAGGTGCACCCCGAAGATGCTGCGTCGCTCGGGCTGACCGATGGTGGTTCGGCCCGCGTGACATCACGAGTGGGGTCGGTGCAGGCACCAGTCGAGGTGACCGAGAAGATCCGACCCGGAGTGGTCAGCCTGCCGCACGGTTGGGGCCACGACCTGCCCGGCGTTCGGCTCCGGGTCGCAGCCGAACATGCCGGGGTGAACTCCAACACGTTGTCCGACGATGCTGCACTCGACCCGCTGTCGGGCACCTCCGTTCTGAACGGCATCCCGGTCACCGTTGGTCCGACGAGCTGATTTGACCCATTGCCGTCGAATGTGACGATGTGGACAACTCGGAGTTGTTCACCTCGTATCCACACCTCGTTCACCGCAATTCACATGGTTGTCCTCTTTCCCCCCACAGGGTGAGTTCCGTAGAGTGCCCTCCCAGTACCGACTGCGGTGCGGCGCACGGACAAGAAGGCTGATGCTGACTCCGATGAGGGGTTTGAGGACAGTGTCTGCTTGGGGAGCTCCCTCGACCTGTGTGCCGCACCCAGTCGGCGCCTTGCATGGTGGCGGTAGTTTGGAGGTCTCTCGACCTTCGGAGGTTCATCCATGTCGCTCGCACCGGACCGCATCGCTGACGGAACCATCGGGCTCGGGCGCTTGTTCACCTCCGCCGGCGTCGACCCGTACGACGAGATCGTCTGGGAGCGACGCGACGCTCGCATCACCAACTGGCTCGATGGCTCTGTCGCCTTCGAGCAACTCGGCGTCGAGTTCCCGACCACATGGTCGTTGAACGCCACCAACATCGTCAGCCAGAAGTACTTCCGCGGCGCCCTCGGTACTGATCAGCGGGAGTGGTCGCTGAAGCAGGTCGTCGATCGAATCGTCGACACCATCACCGACTGGGGCAGTGCCGATGGCTACTTCGACGGTGACGAGGCCGAGGTGTTCCGGGCCGAACTCAAGTACATCCTCGTCACCCAGCGCGCTGCGTTCAACAGTCCGGTCTGGTTCAACATCGGGGTGCGCGGTGTGCCGCAGCAGGCCAGCGCGTGTTTCATCCTGGCCGTCGAGGACGAGATGCCCTCGATCCTCAACTGGTATCGCGAGGAAGGTCTGATCTTCAAAGGAGGCTCTGGGGCGGGAGTCAACCTCTCGAGGATCCGGTCGTCGTTCGAGTTGCTCGAAGGGGGCGGCACTGCCTCGGGGCCGGTCAGTTTCATGCGTGGCGCCGATGCGTCTGCGGGCACCATCAAGTCGGGGGGCAAGACCCGACGTGCCGCCAAGATGGTGATCCTCGACGCCGACCACCCCGACGTCGAACAGTTCGTGTGGGCCAAGGCGATCGAGGAGCGCAAGGCGCGGGTGCTCGCCGATGCCGGATTCGACATGGGTCTCGACGGTGCCGACTCGTTCTCGGTGCAGTACCAGAACGCCAACAACTCGGTGCGTGTCACCGACGAGTTCATGCAGGCCGTGGTCGACGACAGCGACTGGAACCTCATAGCGGTCACCACCGGCGACGTGCTTCGTACCGTGAAGGCCCGCCAACTGTGGCGCGAGATCGCCGAAGCGGCATGGGAGTGCGCCGATCCGGGTCTGCAGTTCGACACCACGATCAACCGCTGGCACACCGCCCCCGACCACGGGCGCATCACGGCCAGTAACCCTTGCTTCACCGGCGACGCTCTGGTGCACACCGACAAGGGTCTGATCCGATTCGACGAGTTGTTCGCCAGGGCGAACATCGGCGAGGAGTTCCGCGTGTGGACACACGACGTGACGAACCCCGATATGCCGTCCGAGGAGATGCACCTCACGACCCCGGAAGCGTTCATGATCACGGGGAAGAATGCGGTCCAGCGGTTGCGGTTCAGTAATGGGATGGAGCTGCGTTGCACGCCGTCGCATCGGATCTTCACGCTCAACCGTGGATACGTCGACGCCGACGAGCTGACGTACGAGGACCGAGTTCGATCGTTGAACCTCCCGGCACCGGCGCTCGGTGCCGACTGGGCGATCCCGGTACAGACCGACTGGGAGCACTACCGGTCGAAGGGTGATCGTGAACTCCCGCTCCGACTGCCCGAGGTGTGGAGCGACACCTTTGCCCACTACCTCGGCTGGCTCGTCGGTGACGGGTCGACATCTGGCACTTCCACGGTGACGATCTACGGCTCGGCTGATGATCGTGACGAAATCCTGCCCGCTCATCAGGAGTTACTGGAAGACATCAACGACGGACGGACGATCAAGCTGAGCGATCAGGCCAACGGCACGGTCCAGCTCCGTCTCACCCGCCGTCCGCTCAAGAAGTTCATCGAGGCGCTCGGTGTGGCGTCGGTGACCGGCGAACACAAGACGATCCCGTGGTCGATCGAGCAGGCGCCAGCGGACATCGTTGCAGCTTTCCTACGGGGCCTTTTCGATGCCGATGGATGCGCAGTCCACAATCCTGAGAAGGGCTCGTACGTGGGGCTGGGTTCGATCTCGATCGAACTACTGCGCGGCGCCCAGCGACTTCTCTCGACGTTCGGGATCACGTCACGCATGTACAACGTTCGCCGGCCTGGTGCATCACGTTTTTCGTACGAGCGCAAGGATGGTTCCGTCGCCACCTACCAATCGAAGGCGTCGTACGACCTGCGGATCACGGGACGCAGCATGCATCGCTTCGCCGCCGAGATCGGGTTCTCACTGTCACGGAAGTCGAACACCCTGCGCGACGCCGTCGTCGGCCACGAGGTCTACGACGTCGACACCTCGATCCACCTCGTCGAACGCTCGGATGAGGGGGTCGAACTCACGTACAACCTCTCCGAACCTCGAAATCACTCCTATGTCGTCAACGGCGTGGTGGTGCGCAACTGCAGCGAGTATTTCCACGTCGACAATTCAGCGTGCAATTTGGCCTCGATCAATTTGCTGAAGTATCTGCAGGAGGATGGTGGGTTCGACGTGGGTGCGTTCACCCACACTGTTGACACCGTGTTCACCGCTCAGGAGATCCTGGTCGGGCGAGCCGACTATCCAACCGAGAAGATCGGCGACACCACGCGAGCACTGCGCCAACTGGGTCTCGGTTACGCGAATCTCGGTGCGCTCATCATGGCGCTCGGTCTGCCCTACGACTCCGACGAGGGTCGGGAGTGGGCGGCAGCGATCACGTCGCTGATGACCGCGTCGGCGTATGCGGCCAGTGCCCGCACCGCCGCACGGATCGGTCCGTTCGATGGCTACGACCGCGAGGCCGAGGCGATGTTGGGCGTGCTCGAGATGCACCGCTCGGCCAACGACGAACTCGGGCAGACCGACGCCGTGCCCGACGATCTGGTCGACGCGGTCGCCGACGCCTGGGATCGCGCTCTCGCCGACGCCAGCGTGCACGGCGTGCGCAACAGCCAGGCAACCGTCCTCGCTCCGACGGGCACGATCGGCTTGGCCATGGATTGTGACACCACCGGCATCGAACCAGATCTGGCGCTGGTGAAGACCAAGAAGCTGGTCGGCGGCGGCACGATGTCGATCGTCAACCAGACGATCCCGCGGGCCCTGCGCCGTCTCGGCTACAGCCCTGAGCAGGTCGATGACATCGTGGCCCACATCGACGAGCACATGTCGGTCATCGGTGCGCCGCATCTGGCCGCCGAGCATGTACCGGTGTTTGCGTGTTCGATGGGCGACAACACGATCCATTACGAGGGACACATCCGCATGATGGGTGCCGTCCAACCGTTCCTCTCCGGCGGGATCAGCAAGACGGCGAACATGCCCGAAGACGCCACCGTCGAGGACATCGAGGGGCTGCACATGCTGGCGTGGGAGTTGGGCTTGAAGTCGGTGGCGATCTACCGCGACAACTGCAAGCTGGGTCAGCCGCTGTCGTCGTCGAAGGGTCGTTCGAGCGATGCTGTCGCCGATCTGTCGGCGCCGGCCGCGGTCGAAGCCGGCGTGCAGCAGGTGATCGAACGAGTGGTGCACCGACCGGTTCGCCAGAAGATGCCGCGAACGCGGCGGGGCCGCACGTTCGAGTTCCGTGTCGCCGACTGCAAGGGCTTCGCCACGATCGGCGAGTACGACGACGGTCAGCCCGGCGAGATCTTCCTGACCGTGTCGAAGCAGGGTTCCACCATGGCCGGTGTGATGGACGCCTTCGCGAAGTCGGTGAGCTACGGCCTCCAGTACGGCGTACCGCTGCGGGCGTTCGTCGAGGCATTCACCAACATGCGATTCGAGCCGGCCGGGATGACCGACGACCCCGATATCCGGTTTGCGTCGTCGATCATGGACTACCTGTTCCGGCGCCTCGCGATCGAGTACATGAGCTACGACGAGCGCGCCGAGTTGGGCATCTTCTCTGTGAACGAGCGGCTGCAGCCGACACTGCCCGGCGTGGAGGAGTCGGTCACCGAGACCAACCAAGGCTCCGACCTCCCGCCCGATCCGAAATCGGTCGATACCGCCCAGCTGTCGTTCGCGTCTGTCGGATACTCGGGCAGCGACGAGACGCCGGCGCAGGGGATGGTCCGCCCGAGCGACGCACCGATGTGCATGCAGTGCGGCGTCACCATGATTCGCTCGGGCAGCTGTTACGTCTGCACGTCGTGTGGCAGCACCAGCGGCTGCAGCTGATGTGAACGGTCAGGCAATGTCATTGGGGTTTGGCGATCCAATGTCGTTTCGCGGGTCAGCAATGTCCAGATTCGGTCAATCAATGTCCGGCTGCAGTCAGGGTCGGCCACAAGTTCCAAGCAACTCGACGCGCAGGAGGCCCGACGGTCTCCCGAGGCTTCGCTCCGGCCGGGCCACTTCGCCGATCACCCGTATGACCGGCGATGCGGGGCAGTCTTCGACGCTCAGCCGGTTGAGTAATATGGGATGGTCGTCCGCTCACGTACCGATAGCGCTCGGACTCGACCGCTGGCAGCCGGTGTGATTACGAGCTACCGAATCAGCCTCGCGACCCGACCGACTTCGCCGGTACCCGAGCGCCGATCGATGGAATCGGCTGAGCGAAGTGTGCGACTGATCTGGTGATCTCGACGGACGTCTGCACCGAGATCGTTTCGGCGTTTTGCGCCAGGCGGTCTGCGTGGACACGCCGGGCGTTGCTCCGACCTCGGACCACGAAGGGTCAGCGCGTGGCTGTGTGGGGCTCGGGCGTCTGATGTAGGACTTGGGCCAGTCGCCTGCGCCCAATGTCTACTTGCTGATGAGCCACTTCAGGGTTGCGATGGCGACGCCTACGACCAACGCAATCAGCCCATAGCCGGCAGCGCTGCGACGGCTGCTACCACTTGCGCGCATCTCGAAGCCCACCAGGCCGGCGATGAAAATTGCTGCTGCTGTCCGTGCGCCGAACCGCTCCAGGTCAGCTGACAACACAAGCACGATCACTGAAGCGACGATCGCTATTCCCGCAGCCATGAGCAACTGGGGCACGAGCATCTCCCGCGGGCTGTGGTGAAGGCCGGGATCGTCGACAATGCGAGCGGAGAGCGCCATCGCGAACCAATGGGCGACGGCAAGACCAACGGTCGTTCCCCAGACGATTCCCAACACACCGAGTTGGGTGTGTTCAGCGCGATCGCTTCCGACAGTCAACGCAGCGATCAGGGCGACAGCTACATAAAAGCCCATCATGTCCGCCTCTCGGCGAAGCGACGGATCTCGTCTTGTGCGTTGAACGAGGCCACGAAGGCTCCCGTCCTCCTCGCCTCCCGATGGCAGTTTCGTCATGACGCGCAATCTACGGTGACAGCCCCCCCGGTACCTGTCAAAGCCGCTTGAGTCACAGCAGGCCCACAATACCCCCTGCACGCGCCGCATTGCGGCGCAAGTCTAACGCTCGATAATCGTCCGGATATTCACGGGCGATCGGCAACGGCCAGCGCTGCAGTCCGGCCCGAGTCGCGCATCGCATCATCCCGGCTGAGACGTGCGCGTACGCTGAGGTGATGGCGGTGCTCGTGTTGCTGAACGGTCCGCCGGCGAGCGGAAAGTCGACGATTGCGCAGCGTTTCGTCGACTCTCGGCCCCTCTCGCTCAATCTCGACATCGACGTCGTTCGCGGGATGCTCGGCAGCTGGCTGGACGATCCATCGACAGCCGGGCTGACCGCTCGTTCGCTCACACTCGTCATGGCGGAGGCACACCTGGCTGGTGAGCGCGATGTCATCGTTCCCCAGTTCCTTGGCCGCACTGACTTCATCGAGCAACTCGCTGGCGCGGCGGACCGCAGCGGAGCGACATTCGTGGAGACCGCGCTGTGGATCGACCGCGCAGGGGCCATCGCCGCGTTCGCTGACCGTCGGGCAGCACCGAGCACACAAGCTCACCACGACGCAGCAGCGCTGGTCGACCGCTCGGAGCAGGCCGACCCGGTCGGCCAGATGTACGACGCGTTCCTCCGAGTCCTCGAGCAGCGACCTGCCACTCGGAGAATCGAGGTCGTCCCCGGCGACATCGACCAGACCTTCGCACGCTTCGAGCGGGCACTCGATTTCAGCGCCTCGTAATCCGGTTCGGAGCTGACACAAATCGAGGGGCCGCAAGTGCCAGCAGTACCGTCGGGCCATGAGCGACGAACGAGAGTTGATCCGATACACGGTCGACGGGCCTGTCGGAATCATCACCATCGACCGGCCCGAGAAGCGCAACGCCATGACGTACGCAATGCTGGGCGACTTCATCGAAACGGTCGGGCGTGCCGACGACGATCCGGACACCGTCGTCCTGGTGATCACCGGGGTGCCCGGCGCGTTCTGTGCCGGCACCGATCTCGCCGATCTGGCCACGGTGCCCGGGGAGACTCGAGGGCTACGAGGTTCGGCCGAGGACACGCACACGTGGTGGCCGATCGCCCAGGCCCGCAAACCGACGATCGGGGCCATCGACGGTCCGGCCGTCGGAATGGGTGCCGAGTTCTCCTCGCAGTGCGACATCCGTCTCGCGAGCACCCAGGCCCGATTCGCCTGGAACTTCGTGCACCGTGGGCTCGTGCCGGACACCGGCGCCGGCACCTGGATCCTCCCGCGCATCGTCGGCATGCAGCAGGCGCTTCGGCTGCTGTACACCGGCGAGATGATCGACGCGGACACTGCTCTCCGCCTCGGCTACGTGATCGACGTGCTGCCGACCGACGAGCTGCTGCCTGCCGCGATGTCGCTGGCCAACACGATCGCTGAGGGATCGCCGCACAGTCTCGGCTTGATCAAGTCGCTCGTCCACGAGGGGCTGACGGCGTCGGTCGGCGAGCACATGGAACGCCACACCACCGCACTCGCCGCGTGCTTCAAGAGCGATGACCACCGCGAGGGTGTGGCGTCGTTCCTCGAGCGTCGACCCGCACAGTTCACCGGCCACTGACGCTGGCCTGAAGCCGGCGGTTCCGGAGCGAGCGGTACCATCGGAACATGGTCGAGATCAGCGATGAGGAACTCGAAGCCGAGGCACTTGCTGCCGATCCGAACGCGCCACTCGATGACGATGCGGCACCCTTCGGTGGGGCACCGGAGACAGGTCTCCTACCCAACTGGTACATGCCGGTCAGCGGCACAGTGCGCAGTACTCCCGTGCGACGGATCGCCGTGATCGGCATCATCGCGTCGCTGCTGCTCGTCAACGGTGCGGGCCTGTGCGTCACCTACGGCCTTCCCGAGATTGCGTGGTGAATCGCACGCGATCGAACGTGTGTGCGATGCGTGAGGCCGTTCGGTAAGGTCGACGCATGGCGATCGCATGCGCGTACTGCAGTGGGGAACACGACACCCCGGCCCAGGTGCGCCAGTGCTGGAACGACGGTGGTCAGCAAGACGTCCCCGTTGCCGACGAGCCCGTGCCGATCCCGACCGTTTCGCCCGCCACTCCCTCGACGACACGGTCCGAGTCGTCGCCCCGATCCGAACCGCGTGCGCCCCGTCGTCCCAGCACACCTCCGACACGTTCCGTGGTGGCTCCGCTCGAACGGGGTGTCGCTGTGGCAGGTGCCGGCCCCGACGAACTCGGTCGCCACGTACTGATCGAACCGGGCGGTGTCATCGCCTCGCCGTGGTCTGCGGCACAACGCCTCGTGATCGACGACGCAACGCTCGCGGCGCCCAGCCGAGCGCTCGCCTCGCTGCGTACTGCGCACCACACGGCCACACGGTTGGTGATCGAACTCGCTGCTTCGTTCGAGCGCGAGCCGATGCTGATGACCGAGGCGGCGCCGTACGAACTGGGACCGAACTTCCTGTTCGATCTCGAAGAGCTCCACCATCTGGTGTGGGCGAACACCGTCGACGCACGCGACCCCGGGCGCCCGGTCTGGATCGGTCTCGATCGGGCCGTGGCTGCCGGCGCCAAGGCTGTCGAACCCGGTGGAGTCGGTGACATCACCTTGCCCGACGGCACGGTCGCTTGGCTCGATAGCGGCCCCGTTCGTCACGTCGATCCGATCGACGGGGTTGCAGTCGTCCACGCAGTGGCAGTCGAGCACCACTCGCTGACGGTGCCGTCCACGAACGTGTGCACTGCCGACCTCGCCCCCGACCAACTCGCAGCAGTCACCCATCCCGGTGGCGGTGCTCGGATCATCGCCCCGGCAGGCTCCGGTAAGACGCGGGTGCTTACCGAGCGGGCGCGCCATCTGCTGACGAACTGGAAGCTCCCGCCCAGCGCAGTGAGTCTCGTCGCCTTCAACAAGCGTGCGCAGGAGGAAATGGTCGAGCGCACTCTCGATCTTCCCGGCTTGCAGGTTCGCACCCTCAACGCCATCGCACTGGCGATCGTCAACGGCACGCCACCGTTCGCGCCCCAGCCACAGTCGTGGAGAACCATCGACGAGCCCGACGTCCGTCGGATCATCGGCGATCTCGTCGACTTTCCCCGCCGCCGAAACAGCGACCCGATCGGCCCCTGGATCGAAGCGCTCACCGTGATCCGCCTCGGCCTCATCGATCCCGACGAGGTCGAGGGTCGCTACGACGGCGACGTCGACGGTCTTGCCGCCACGTGGCCCGCCTACCGGAAGATGCTCGAGCGGCGCGGTACGGTCGACTTCGACGATCAGATCTACCGAGCGCTGCTCGTGTTGCTCCGAGATCCGACGGCACGCCGAACCGCGCAACGGGCGTGCCGGGTCATGCTCGTCGACGAGTTCCAAGACCTCACGCCGGCGCATCTCTTGATGATCCGGCTGCTGGCGGCACCGGGCGGAGCGGTGTTCGGGGTGGGCGACGACGACCAGACGATCTACGGCTACAACGGCGCCGATCCGGCCTGGTTGATCGACTTCGCCGAGTTGTTCCCCGGCTCCGGCGAGCATCCACTCGAGGTCAACTACCGCTGCCCGGCCGGGGTGGTCGAGGTCGTCGACAGGCTGCTGCGACACAATCATCGTCGGGTGTCGAAGACCATTCGGGCCGCGTCGAGCGACACCGGTGGATGGTCGGTCGACGCGGACGTCGATGCAGTCGGAGCCTCACGCGGGGCTGTCGAGCAGGCGCTGTCGAGCGGTGCAGCCACGTCGGACATCGCCGTGCTCACCCGAGTGAACGCCCTGCTCGCCCCCGTGCAGGTGGCGTTGGTGGTTGCCGGCGTCCCGATTGCGGGTGGTGTCGGGCTCGAGTTCGCCGACCGCACGGCTGTGCGGACGGTGCTCGCCTGGCTGCGCCTCGCCACCGCCGGCCGGGGTGGCACGTTGGCTGCCGACGACATCCGCGAAGCACTGCGGCGGCCATCGCGCTCGTTCCACCCGCGCATCACCGACTGGGTGAGCGAGCAGTCGTCGGTCGTCGACCTCAACAAGCTCGCAGGACGCCTCACCAACGATCGCGACGCCGAGCGTGTGATCGATTTCGCCGCCGACGTGCAGACACTCCAGAAGCTCGTCACATCCGGTGCCACCACCTCCGACCTGCTGCTCACCCTGATCGACGAGATCGGTCTCGCAGGCTCGGTTGCGTCGCTCGACGCCAACCGGCGCGGGATGAACCGCTCAGCTCAGGGCGACGATCTCACGGCGATCACGCACCTCGCTGCACTGCACGACGATCCGACGACGTTCGAGCGGTGGATGCGCAGTCAGCTCGCAGTCAAACGGTTGCCTGGCGGTGTGCTGCTGTCGACCGTCCACCGTGTCAAGGGACAAGAGTGGCCACACGTGGTGGTGCATCTCGCCGACGTCGAGCAGTATCCGCACCGCCTGGCCGACGACGTCGAGGAGGAACGACGACTCTTCCACGTGGCGATCACGCGGGCGAGTGCCCATGCCACGATCGTCACCGGTGCCCACCCGAGCCCGTTCGTCGCCGAGCTCACCACCGAACCGTCGTCAGCGCGCGTCGTATCGTCGCATCGCCCCGAACCGGTGGCTTCCCGGGCGCGCCCGTCGTCGCCGTCCAGCCCCGACGACCCGGCCGCCGAGCTCGACGCCGCTGGCCAACAGCGCTTCGCTGCGCTGCGTGACCTGCGCAACGAGCTTCGCGACGGCAAGCCTGCCTACGTCGTCTTTGACAACAAAACCCTGGCAGTGATCGCCCGCCAGGCACCCACCACACTGCGCGATCTCGGCCGGATCTTAGGCGTCGGCCCGGCCAAGCTCGAACGGTACGGCGATGCCGTCATCGCCCTGATGGAGCGTCTTCGCTGATCCAGGAATCCGGGCGGCGCGGAACCGTGGAGTCGCATGAGGAGTACGGTGACATCGTGAACGCCGTGCCGGTTCCGTATCTCGCGATGCAGCGGCCGGTGTGGCGCGGCAGGATGCATTCGTGGGCGTTCTTCGCGTCGATTCCTGCTGGAATCGCACTGATCGTCGTCGCCAGTGGCCCTGCCGCCATCATCGGTGCGGCGATCTACTCCGCGACGCTGCTGCTGCTGTTCGGTACCTCGGCGGCGTATCACCGACTTGCCCACTCCGAGCGAGCGAGAGCAGTGATGCAACGGCTCGACCACTCGATGATCTATCTCCTGATCGCCGGCACGTACGTGCCGTTCTGTCTGGTGGTGATGCCTCGTGCCTGGGGAGTCACGATGCTGGTGGTCATCGGATCGCTTGCGGCGCTCGGCGTCGTGTTGAAGTTGGCGTTCTTCCATCGTGCTCGGTATGTCTCGTACTCGCTGTACATCGTGATGGGCTGGTCGGCGGTCATCGCAGGGCCGGTGATGGTCGACAACCTCACCGGCGTGCAGTTCGGGCTGGTGGTAGCGGGAGGCCTCGCTTACACCGTCGGCTTCCCGGTGCTGGTCACCCGTCGCCCGAATCCGTGGCCGACCACGTTCGGTTATCACGAGGTGTGGCACCTTCTCACCGTCGTCGCCGCCGGTCTGCACTTCGCTGCCGTCGCCAATGTCCTGGCGTAGCTGCTGGCCGTGTTCGACCGGTTCGTCGTGGTCGACTGGAGTGCGAACTCGGCTCCCAAACTCGGGCGCGACTCGATCTGGATCGCCGTGCATGACCGCACTGGTGGCGGGACGGACCACGTGTCGGTCACGAATCTGGCGACGCGGGCCTCCGCGACCACATTCCTCGCAGAGCTGTTCGAGTCCGATCCGGGTTCCATCACGCTGCTCGGCGTCGACTTCTCCCTCGGGTACCCGAACGGCACCGCAACGGCGCTCGGTGCGGTGGGCACACCGTGGTCGGCAATGTGGACACTGCTCGCCCACAGCATCAGCGACGACGACCGCAACGCCAACAACCGATTCGTCGTCGCAGGCGACCTCAACCAGCGTCTCACGGGTGCCGCGGCTCCATTCTGGGGATGTCCACCGCAGGCAGCATCCAGGTACTTGACGACCACCAAGCCGACCACGACGGCGCCGCTGGCCCCGTTCCGAGCCGTCGAGAACGAACTCAGAGCACAGGGACGTCGCCCGTTCTCGTCGTGGCAGCTCCTTGGCGCCGGAGCGGTCGGCAGCCAGAGCCTGGTCGGGATCCCGAGGCTGCACGATCTGCGTCGCCGGTTCAGCGATCGCATCGAAGTGTGGCCGTTCACCACCGGGTTCCGAGCGCCGCCGCTCGATGCCGGTGCCATCATCGTCGCCGAGGTGTGGCCATCGATGTTCGACATCGACGCAGCGGACCACCGTGTTCGCGACGCTGCACAGGTCGGCACGACGGCACGATGGATGGCCGACACCGACGCCACCGAAGGGCTCGCGGCGCTGTTCTCGCCGGCGATGTCGCCCGAGGTGTCCGCTGCTGCGATTGCCGAGGAGGGTTGGGTACTCGGGGTGGTCGCCTGATGGCGTCGGTCGACCTCGAACACGTCACCGTGCTCTCGGGAAACACGACCCGGCTGCACGATGTCACGATGTCGATCACCGATGGCGCATTCGTGGCCATCGTCGGAGCCTCGGGAAGTGGCAAGACATCGTTGCTCCGAGCGATTGCGGGGCTCGACCGGATCGAGCAGGGTGTCGTGCGGTTCGGTGCTCGCGACGTCACCAGGATCACGCCCGGCGACAGGGACGTGGGGATGGTGTTCCAGTCTCCGCCACTCTTCGGTCACCTGTCGGCGCGGCGCAACGTGTCGTTCCCCCTCGACATCCGGCGCCTCGATTCTCAGCAGATCCGCCAACGCGTCGATGCCGAGACGCGGGCGCTGCACATCGAGAATCTGATGGATCGTCGACCTTCGACGCTGTCGGTCGGGGAACGGCAGCTGGTGCAGATCGCCCGAGCACTCGTGCGGGTGCCGAGCGTGTTGTTGCTCGACGAGCCGTTCGCGGCGCTCGATGAGCAGCTTCGATCGCGGATGCGGGCGGAGATCAAGATGCTCCAGTCCGGCTACGGGGTCACCACCCTGATCGCCACCAACGACAGCTCCGACATCGAGGCACTCGCCGGGACCATCGCCGTGCTCGAGCATGGACAACTCGTCCAGGTCGGCGAGACCGCAGCGGTGCGTCGCGCTCCGACGAACCTGGCGGCCGCCATCGCCGCCGGTCCGCTCTCGTTGATCGACATGACCGTGATCGCCGAGCAGCGTGGATCCTGGCTGGTGCGTGACGACCCTGACGGGGGAGCGCCGATTCGGATCCGTTCGTGGGTTCCTGGCCTCGCCCGCTACTCCGGCATGAGCGTCAGGGTGGGTGTGCGTCCAGAGGACATCGAGATCTCCGAGACGGGAACGATCCCGGCGAACGGGGTCACACAACTCGGTCCCGGTGGCGTGTCGGGCGTTGTCGCGGGCATCCGCATCGGCATCGCCGCCCCCACGAGTCGGCGAGTGGCGACCGGGAGCGCCGTGCGGTTAAACCTGCGTCACCACGTCGTCTTCGACCGTGCGAGCGAACGGCGAATCGAGTGACGTGAGAGGCAGATGGCCACCCGGAGGTGGTCAGCTGTCCGTCACCGTCCAGGTGCCGTTGGATCGCAGGAGCGCCTCCAGGTCTCCGGGACCCTTGCGTTCGCTGGCGACCATCACCTGATCGGCGACGGCGTGCGAATACTCGGGTCGCTGGATGTCGCGGAACACACCGAACGGCGTGGGGGAGTGATCGTCGTGGCTCAGGCGGGCGAGAGCGAACGCCAGCGAAGGATCCTGGCGGTGGGCGTCGTGGATCAGGATCTCGTCGTCGGGCACGTCTGCACGTTCGACGAGACGGAGTTGCCCGTCGATGCCCATCGCCACGGCGCGCCGCTGGTCGGCGCCGAACGTGATCGGCTCGCCGTGTACGAGGTCGATCATCATCTCGTCGCGAGCCTGCTTCTTCGTGATGTCGTCGAACTGGCCGTCGTTGAAGACGTTGCAGTTCTGGTAGATCTCCACGAACGAGGCGCCGTGATGAGCGTGGGCGGCGCGGAATGTGTCGATCATGTGCTTGCGGTCGAGATCATGGGTGCGAGCCACGAAGCTCGCCTCGGCGCCGAGCGCCACCGCCAACGGGTTGAACGGCGGATCGATCGACCCCATCGGCGTCGACTTGGTCACCTTGCCCACTGGTGACGTCGGGGAGAACTGGCCCTTCGTGAGACCGTAGATCCGGTTGTTGAACAACAAGATGTTGAGGTTCACGTTGCGGCGCAGCGCGTGGATCAGGTGGTTGCCACCGATCGACAACCCGTCACCGTCGCCGGTGATCACCCACACGTCGAGGTCGGGGCGGGCAACGGCGACGCCGGTGGCGATGGCCGGCGCGCGGCCGTGGATCGAATGCATGCCGTAGGTATTCATGTAGTACGGGAACCGGCTCGAACAACCGATGCCCGAGATGAACACCGTGTTCTCGGGGGCGATGCCCAGTTCGGGCATCAACGTCTGCACGGCGAGGAGGATGCCGTAGTCACCGCATCCGGGACACCAGCGAACCTCCTGGTCGCTCGTCCAGTCCTTCTTCGTGGTGACGGCGACCTGGGCGGTGCTCATGACGTTGCTCCGTTCGCATGCTGGATCGAGGCCTGTGCCTCGTCGATGGCGGCTTCGATCTCACGTGACTTGAACGGCATGCCCTGCACCTTGCTGAGGCACTTCGCATCGACGAGGTACTTGCCACGGATCAGCATGGTCAGCTGGCCCATGTTCAATTCGGGCACGATCACCCGCTGGAACCGTTTCAGGATGTCGCCCAGATCTGGAGGCAACGGGTTCAGGTGCATGATGTGCGCCGAGGCCACGCGCTTGCCGGCTCGGCGGCTGCGTTGGATGGCGGCGTCGATTGCTGCCCACGTGGATCCCCAACCGAGCACGAGGACCTCGGCGTCGGGATCACCGTTGATCTCCGTGGGCGGGATGTCGGCGGCGATCGCTGCGATCTTGTCGGCACGCAGGTGCACCATGCGTTCGTGGTTGTCCGGCGTGTAGTCGATGTTGCCGGTGCCGTCCTTCTTCTCGAGACCGCCGACACGGTGCATCAACCCGGGCGTGCCGGGGATCGCCCAGGGTCGAGCGAGCGTGGTCTCGTCTCGCAGGTACGGCCAGAACACGTCGTTGCCATCCTCGTCGACGTGGTTCGGTTCGGTGGTGAACGGCACCGAGATGTCGGGGAGCGAATCGATCGACGGCAGGTTCCACGGCTCGGAACCATTCGCAAGGTAGCCGTCGGAGAGCAGGATCACCGGCGTGCGGTACTTGAGCGCGATGCGCACGGCCTCGATGGCGGCGTGGAAGCACTGTGCGGGGGTGTACGCAGCGATCACCGGGAGCGGCGCCTCACCGTGGCGGCCGTAGAGCGCGATGTTGAGATCGGACGCCTCGGTCTTGGTCGGCAGCCCGGTCGACGGGCCGCCACGCTGGATGTCGACGAGCAGCAACGGCAGCTCGATCGAGACGGCGAGCGAGGTGGTTTCGCTCTTGAGGGCAACGCCGGGCCCGCTCGTTGTGGTCACGCCGAGATGGCCGGCGAAGGCAGCGCCGAGGGCCATGCCGATGGCGGCGATCTCGTCTTCGGCTTGCACGGTGCGGATACCGAAGTGTTTGTGCTTCGAGAGCTCGTGGAGGATGTCGGACGCCGGTGTGATCGGGTACGAGCCGAGTGTGATCGGAAGCTTGGCGAGCTGACCGGCGGCGACGATGCCCCAGGCAAGCGCGGTGTTGCCGGTGATGCTGGTGTACTCGCCGGCGGGCAGCCTGGCCGGCTTGACCTCGTAACGATGGCCGACGGCCTCGGTCGTCTCACCGAAGTTGAACCCGGCGAGGAACGACGCCTTGTTCGCCGCCTGGACCAGTTCGTTGCCACCGAACTTCTCGGTGATCCAGTCGATCGTCGGGTCGACCGGTCTGGTGTACATGAACGACACGAGGCCGAGCGCGAAGAAGTTCTTCGATCGCTCGGCGTCGCGTGGCTTCACGCCGAGCGGGGCGCAGATCTCCTTGGTGAGCGTGGTCATCGGCACCCGCAGCACTCGGTAGTTCGACAGGGTGTCATCGTCGAGCGGGTTGGTCTTGTAGCCGGCCTTTTCGAGGTTGCGTTCCTCGAAGGCGTCCTCGTTGACGATGACGGTTCCACCGAGCTCGAGCCGATGCAGGTCGGCCATCAGCGCTGCGGGGTTCATCGCCACGAGCACGTTGGGTTCGTCACCCGGCGTCGTGATCTTGTGGTCGGCGATGTTGACCTGGAACGCAGACACCCCGTTGACGGTGCCCGCAGGTGCCCGGATCTCGGCGGGGAAGTCGGGCAGTGTCGACAGGTCGTTGCCGAACGAGGCGCTGACCGAGGTGAAGCGATCGCCGGTGAGCTGCATCCCGTCGCCGGAGTCGCCCGCGAAGCGGATGATCAGATGGTCGAGGACGTGTTCGCCATCGGCCGCCGGCCGGTCGATCGTGTCCGTCATGTTGTCTCCCCCAGGAGCTTCAGCGGCCCGGCTCCGTTGCCGGGCCTACGAACGATCACCGTAGTGGCCGGACACGTCCGCCAGCGGGACGGCCCCACGAAAGTGACCATCGTCCCCGATGTCATCGTCTGCGTAGAGTGAGCGGGTGCGACGACGATTGGTGGCGCTGAGCTTGGTGGCGTCGCTGGCGCTGCTTGCGTGCAGCGGGTCGGACGGCACCGACGTCGACGACGAACAGCCACCGACGATCGGGGAGATCAACGGTCCGGCGGTCGTCGATCCGTCGTTCGATCCGTTCGCCACTGCCCCGTCCGCGCCGTCGGTCACCGACGGCGGGTAGTGTCGGGCGCTCGCATGGCGTCGCTTCGATTCAGCTTCGGCACCATGGGCTCCGGCAAGAGCACCGTGGCGCTGCAGATCCACCACAACCTGTCGAGCCGTGAGCTCTACGGCCTCCTGTTGACCACGCTCGACCGTGAGGGGCGCCAGGTCACGAGTCGCCTCGGCGTCGCCGCTCCGGCGATCGAGGTGTCAGCGCAACTCGACCTCCACGCACTCGCCGTGAGCTACTGGCCGATCCACTACATGATCTGCGACGAGGTCCAGTTCTACACGCCGGCACAATGCGATCAGCTCGCCCGGGTCGTCGACGAACTCGACATCGACGTGTACGCATTCGGCCTGCTCACCGACTTCCGGGGGCGCCTCTTCGAGGGCACAGCACGGATGTTGGAGATCGCCGACGAACACACACCACTCCAGGTCGAGGCCCGGTGTTGGTGCGGTGCGCGAGCTACCCACAACGCCCGTGTCGTCAACGGCGACGTCGTCTACGAAGGTGACACGGTCATGGTCGGCGACACCAATCCCCACGAGGCGCCGTTGTTCGGCGACTCGGTGCGTTACGAGCTGCTCTGTCGTCTGCACTTCGGTCGCGGCGATCTCGGCACCTGACGATCATCGCCGCTCTACCAGCGGGCAATCGCGGTGTGGCTGTGGATGACACTGTCCTTGGTGACCAGATCGGCTTGGGCTACGAGTGCGTCGGCGACGATGAGGCGATCGAACGGATCCTGTGTCCAGGTCAGGGCCACGGCGGTCCCGACGAGCGTGATGAGCGAAGCGTCCGACAGGCGCAGACCGATCCTTCGCCCAAGGTCGGCGATGATGTCGGCGCCACCGACGGTGAGCCGACCGATCTCGTGGAGGTAGCTCAACTCCAGTTGCACCATCGGTGAGATGACGGGCTGGTGCTCCTCGATCGACTCGATCGCGTCGGAACTGAGCCGTTCGGTTTCGCCGGTGTAGAGCCACACGACAACGTGGGTGTCGAGGCGGATCACGCCGTCCACTCCTCCGACCAATCGAGGTGGACGAAGTCCTCGCTCTCACCGACGACCACATCTGGCCGACGTACGAGCGCATCGAGACGCACAGGTACCTCCTCGGCGGAGATGCGGACCCGACGACCGTTTCGCTCGATGATCAACGGCTCGCCCGTCTCCAACACCCGATCGAGGATCCGGTAGATGTCTCGTCGCAGCGCGGATGCGGTCATCGGCATCTCCCGAGCATATACGTACGCGATATGACGACCCACACGTACGCGCTCACCGACCGGGCTGGCGGCGCCGATCCGACCGGTTGCCGAAGCGGATCGGGCCGGGCAACTCGAAGTGCGGCATCGAGTGCGCGTGACAGTCGCAGAACCAGTCCGACGGCGGCACGATCTGGAGGAACGATCCGGGCGGAGGGGTGCGCTCGTAGAAGTTCGACCACGTGCCGAACCAGTCGCCTGCGAGATGGTTGGAATGGACCTCGACGAGACTGACCCCTTCGCGCTCGAGAAATGCATGGTCGACGTGTCCGGTCTTCTCGATTGAATCCACGATCTTTCGGATCACGGTGTTCTGCGTCTCGAGCTTGACGCCGGTGATCATCAACTCGGGGTGGCCGTAGCTCTCGCTGAGACCGATCGTGTACGACCACGGATCGGGATCGGTGATCTGGTTGAGCTGCCAGCCGTACGTGCGGATCGTGAGATCGAGAGAGAGCATCGACTGCTCGAATGAATAACCGTCACATTGAAGGCACAAGCGCACAGCCTGACGATGGGCTGTCGCACAGTTACCCCAACGCCCCCACGGCTCGGCTCGGCTGGGGCTGAGCGTCAGGCGGTCATGCGGTCGACGGTGCGACAGATCACTGCGAGGCCGGCGGCCATGGCAACACCACCGAGGCGCAGGAAGACGCCCGCGATGTCGAACGTACCAGCCTCGTCTCGAACGATGATGCTCACGATTGACACCACGCCGATCGCGGAGAAGGTGATGGTCAAGCCGGCGCCGACGCGCAACAGTGTGGTCAACCAGGGGTCCCGGTCGGTGCCGGCCAACCACGCGGCCACGGTCGCGACGAACAATGCGGGGGCCATCACGACCAAGTTGGGTGGCAGCATCAGGAAGCTCAGCACCTCGATGCGCTGATCCCACACGCTCGCGAAGGGTTGCTCGCCCACCCCGCGCACCCGGTCGAGTTGGAACGCGATGAAGCCGATCGTTCCGCCGAGCAGTAACCATCCGGCGACCGTGAGCTGATGGACGACGGTGACCCGGCGTTCCGGCGTCAGCTCGGTCTCAGACACACTGCAGCCGTGGCTGATCGCATTGCCGGTTGGTCGTCATGGGTGCGACTGTACGAGAGCGCGCCGTCCCTTGGGACACCCTGCTGATGGGTCCGCAGGTTGAGAAGCGTGCCGTTGCGCCGTTGACTGGGCGGATGCTTGCGTTTTCCGACATCGAACGTGTCCTCGTCGTCACTGCGCATCCCGATGACGTCGACTTCGGCGCAGCGGGCACGGTCGCTGCGCTGACCGATGCCGGCGTGGAGGTCGTC
>JANPKU010000013.1:0-2629 GCA_031426215.1 Actinomycetes bacterium | reverse complement strand
CCCCTCATCAACCTGCCTGCGATCATCGAGTAGATCTCCTCGACCACCACGAACACCGGGCTCACGTCCAAGCCGCTCACGACACCGAGTGGTACGCGACAGGCGTCCGCATCAGCAACACCGAACTCCCCGCCGTCCCTCTCCACCCACACGACTTCCACGGCGAAGGGAACTACACCGTCAACGCCCAGACCTGGCGTGAGTTCTAGGTCGGCTCGATGTCGTCCTGACTGTCGATGGTTCCGGAGTTCACAGCGTTGGCCTTGATCGCATACATTCGGGTGTCGGCGAGGGAAAGCGCGGCGGCGGCGGACCATCCTGCTTCGCTGAGCAAGGCGATGCCGACACTTGCCCCCATGGTTGGAAATCCTGCCGCACGAGTGTGATCGATGGCGGTCTCGATCCGGTGGTTGATGACCTCGACGGCCTCGGTGTCGGTGGCGGGCAGCACCATCGTGAACTCGTCACCTCCGATTCGGTACAGCACATCTGAGGAGCGGAAGGCGCGTGCAAAGGTCTGCAAGAACGCGTCGCCCCGCTCGTGACCTTCTTGATCGTTGAGCAGCTTCAGACCATCGATGTCGATCATGGCCAACGCGACGTCCTTGCCGACCGATCGAGCGCGGTCTTCCTCTTCGGCGAGGATGAGCTCGAATGCGCGACGATTCGGAACACCGGTCAGATGGTCGGTGAACGCGAGCCGTTCGCTGCGGACTTGGGCGGCGAGTTGCTGAGCTTGCACAGTCCGTGCGGCCAGCCTGAGTTCGAGCTCGCTGACAACGAGCGCCGAGAGGTCAGTGAGCATTGCGCTTTCGTCGGGGCTGAAGACACGGGCGTGCCGATCAATGATGCACAGCGTTCCGAGGCGGAATCCGTCGTTTGTGATCAGCGGCGCCCCGGCGTAGAACCGCAGGCCGACTTCACCAGCGACGAGCGGGTTGCTCAGCGTACGGGGGTCCGTCGCAGCGTCATTGGCCACCCACACGCTGTTGTCGAGAATGGCCGAAGCGCACAAGCCCGGGCCGCGTGGGCACTCTGTGGCGTCGATTCCATGATGCGACTTGAACCACACGCGGTCGACATCAACGATGGTGACGATACTGATCGGCACGTCGAAGATCTGCGCCGCCAGTCGGGTAATGCGATCGAAGTGCCCGTCTTGGGGGGTGTCCAGCACGTCGTAGCGTTTGACGACACTCAGCCGTGCAGCTTCGACGTCGACAGCATCCTCAGTAGAAGTCTCCACCACCACCGGCACGGTCACATGACCTTCGTCGACACGCGAGTTGTGCACCGTCAACCTCCCTTGGAAGAGGCGCTACCGGGGTCCAGAGCAACGCTGCGAGCGCGACCGAGTAGAGCACGGACGAATCTGCTCTGGAGTGTACGGGCGGGGACGACCCCTCGCTCCAAGGTGCACGCGACGGTCGTTCGACGAGCAGGGCCCGGTTGGCGAGGCCGGTCAACGGATCGTGGAAGGCCTGATGCGAGAGCTGCACCTCGTAGTGGTCACGTGCTGCGATGGTCGCTTGGAACTCTGCAGCGAGCTTGCGTACTTCGGTCGGGCCATCGATTGATGCCAACGCAGTGGCGTGCCGACTTGCGTCGCCGCCGACCGCTCGTGTCAAAGCCCGCAATGGGCGGGCGATACGGCGGTTCACGAGGCGAGCTTTGCGCTCTTCCCTCAGCTCGTGACCGACCAGCAGCTCGTCTCGGTGAACGCAGCGATGTCGACCGGTGGTTCGCTGGCGCGACTCGTGGGGGCGCCCTTGGGCGGGATCGCCGTTGCGACCGGCGGACTCACTGCGGTGGTCATCGCTGACGCGGCGACGTTTCTGATCGGCGGCGGGAGCGCTTGGCTGATCCGCAGCGCGGCGGTCCGGCGATCGGCAACGCACGACGGTGACTGCAGCCTGACCTGCGACGTCTCGACCAGTTCGTCGTGGAGCTGGAACCATCGACACCCGCCCGCTCGCGACCAGAGCCTGTCGTTCCGGTGCCGCAGCGGCGATCGACCTTGCGATGCGCAGGAAACGTACGAGTGTATTGCATCTCTGCTTGGCTCAAGTACCCACTACATCTTGTGTTGGAGGGTGTCGAGGGGGTGGGGGTCGGTGTTGACGGCTTGCTGCACGAGCCGGTACCAGAGCAGGCCGCGGGAGCGGCTGCTGCGACGGTTGAACCGGAACGTGAACTCGTCGAGGTAGTAGTCGAGGTTGGCGGGGCCGACTCGGTCGTGGAGGGTGCCGGCGATCCATCGCTTGAGCAGCGACGCGACATGGTGGACGGCTGGGAGCGCGTCGTGGGCGGGCTGCTTGGATGCGCTCAGGTTGATGGGTTCGTGGCGGATGTGGAGCTTCTTGGCGATCGCCGGGTAGGCGGTCTCGCCATCGGTGACGAGCACGCTGCCGTGGGCGATGTTCGTGCGGATGAACTCGAACAGCTCGACGCTGCGTTCGCTCGAGTCGATCGTCGCCAGGCGGATCCGGCCGAACCCGCGTGGCTGCGCGCGTTCGACGGCGATCACGACTTCGGTCTTGTTGGCGTAGCGGAGACCACGTTTGCCCTGGCTGCGACCCCCGATGAACGTCGAGTCCATCTCGATCGTGGCGTCCTCGCCGCCGAGCAG
>JANPKU010000012.1:0-4900 GCA_031426215.1 Actinomycetes bacterium | reverse complement strand
GATCAGTGTTTGCCAGTTCGGGTCCCAGGCGTCCGTTGGCAACTCGAGTCCCACGACGCCATGAACTTGCAGCATGGCTCCGCTGCCGTCGTCGAAGACGATGACTGCTGTGCCATCGGTGCGCAACACCTCGGCCGTCTGCACGACGCCAGCGCAAATGATCTCGTCGGGATCGAGCGATTGACCGACCTGGCCGGTGAAACCGTGCACCGCATCGAGATCGCGGAGACGTTGGTCGAGCGCCCCGTACGCCTTGATGAGGTACCAGAGCAGGCCGACAGGGATCAGAGCGACCAATACCAGATAGGGCGACACCAACGTCAGCGCCAACACCGTGCCGGCGAGGGTGGAGTTGACGAGGAAGAGCCACCAGGCAACACGCAGCTCGCTGCCGATACGACTCAACAACCGGCCTTCGAACTGCGAGATCGCAATCGAGACGATGATCGACGAAACGATCCCGCACACGATCATGGCCACGATGGCCGCCACCACGACGTGATTGTCGCTGGCTCCCCACAGATCGATGACACCTCGGAAGACGAGGATCGCGACGGCCATCTCGAACGTGAACATCCCAGCGTTGAATGCCGCCTTGTACATCGGCGGCCGCCTAATTATCAGGATCACGGCCATGGCACCGACCACTCGCGCTGCCACCGCCGGGCCGGGCGCCAGGTACACGAGGCAAATGGCGAGCTGGATCTCCGAGAGCGAGAACGCCAACGACTCCCGTCGGAAGATGAACCGGAAGACGCTGAACTCTGCGAACGCGAATCCCACCGCGAGCACGGGGAGGAGCCATATCGGCGACGGAACGACCGCGTCGCCGGAGTCGGAAATCGTCAACAGAAGGCTCACGCCTCCGACCGCCAGCAGCAGAGCGAGTGCGGTAACTCGACGCTCGGGGTGCGACGGCACCGACGCGGAGATGGGCACCCCAGGGGCGCCCATCTCACTTGCTTCGATGTTGGTGTTCGTCGTCACAGGACGCTCCCAGCGTGGGAACGCCGACGGACGAACCCGATCGTTTATCGTCCGCAGACGCTGGGACCTTGAGAAGTCAACGCTGCTGCGCTCAGAACCAAGAGACGCCGAACCAGGAGACTCCAAACCAAGAAACACCCTGGGCGCTGGACTGAGTGGAAGTGGTGGTCATGATTGTTCTCCGTTCTGAGTGCTCGTGAACGAGCGATGGTTTTTCTCGTTCAGTCGCCCGCCCGGCAACTGTTTGGTTCTTGACAGAACGCTGAAGTTACCTTGACGATGACCGATTGTCAACACGGAGAGAGCTGATCGACCACCGACCGTGGCCAGGAGCGCCGAAACGGCCCGAGCTAGGTCACGCGAACAGACGGTCACCAGACGCTTCGACCCTGGCAGGCGCCGCTCTTGACCACGATCGCAGCTGCGTCACACGCTCGGTGATCGTCAGGCACCCACGGTGGCCGACGATGCCGTCAACGGGCTCGATGGGGTCCGTCAGCCGGTTAGGCCGAGATACCGAGCTGATCTGCCGACGCCAAAGCGCAGGCGATCAGGTCGTCCCGGCCGACTGCGGCTCACCGACGAGCGTGTCTCGGATCTTCGCGAGGAGCGCGTTGACGGTGAATGGCTTCTGGATGAAGTGCAGATCCTTGTCGAGGCCGCCTCGATCGCTGATGACATCAGCGGGGTATCCGGACATGAACAGGTGAGGGGCATCGATCCCGAACTATGCCCGGCGACCAGCTGTGCACTGCCGCCGGGGCTGATCTATCATGGGATTCTCCGGTTGGATCTCCCGCCGCTGCGTCGCCCCGGACCTCGGCTGCGCTCTCGAATCAATGAGAGTGACATGACCGAAAGTGTTCGAACCGAACCGGCATCTGGCGCCGACCCCGGTGCGCCGGCGCCCACACTGCTCCTCAATCTGCTCGCAGCGCACGACTCGTGCGTCGTCCACGTCACCGGCGAAGTCGACCTCGCAACACGCGACCAGCTCGTTTCGGCATCGACATCCGGCGATCACCGCCAGATGGTCATCGATCTCGGCGGGGTCACCTTCATGGACTGTGGCGGACTCCGCGCCTTCAGCATCTCGCGACAGATCATCGAAAGCCAAGGCCGATCACTCGCCATCACCGGCGAAACCGGCCAACCGGCCCGCTTCTTCGACCTGATCGCTGAGCTCGAACGTGATCACCGCGACCAGATCTGAACGCGCGCACACGTCCGCTCGGTTACGGAGATTCCAGCGAAGGTTTGATGAGTCCGCACGCTGCGGGAGGCGGTGCAGTGCACAGGCCCGAACATGCTTGCAGTAGCGTTCTAGTCGTTTCTTGGTTCGACGGCGGTTTGTCCGCTGCGTTTCTCGCTGGGATCCGTTGGAGTACAACATGAGCGTCAGCGTGGGAACCGAGGTCCTGTTCGGGTGTGCGCGATGAAGGGCGATCAAGCGTCGCGGATCGCTGTGGCTTTCGCCCGTGAGACCGCGAAATCACCGGCAGCTCGGCTGTGCACCGCCTGCATCGAAGTTCTCGATGTGACCGGGGCCGGGATCACGGTGCTGTCGGGGACGCATCCTGGTCCAGTATGTGTTTCTGACTCGAGGGTGGCCGGGTTGGAGAATCTGCAGTTCGACCTTGCGCAGGGCCCCTGCCAGGATGCCTACAACGCCGGTCACCCCGTGCACGTGGCGCGGTGGGACGAGTCCGCAGCGGTGCGTTGGCCTCCGTTCGTCGATCTTGCTCAAGCGGCAGGGATCCGGGCGGTGTCGGCCTACCCGTTGATGAACGAGGCAGCCGGCGTCGGGGTGTTGACCCTGTACCGTGCGACGGACGGCGATCTGAGTGACGCCCAGCAGGATGACAGTCTCGCAGTTGCCCGGGTACTGACCGACACGTTGATGAGCTTGCAGACCGAGGAGCAACCAGCGCTGCTCGTCGAGGAGCGCATCATGTATCGCGCAGAGAACCATCAGGCGTCAGGGATGGTCGCCGTCCAGTTGGGCGTGACGCCCGCCGAGGCGCTGTTGCGGATGAGCGCTCACGGCGCGGCTCATGGCCTCTCCGTCAGCGATGTCGCAACCGAGATCGTCTCGCGTCGCCTGCGACTCGGGCACGACGCGCCCGAAGAGCGCCGATAGGGGGTCACTGTGGCCGACGACGAAACATCGGACCAACTGATCGCTCACCGCAACGACGCGGCAGCTGCGCTCGTGGAGCTCGTCGATGCCCTTGTCGGCGATTTTGATGTGATCGACATGCTCACGGTTCTCGCCTCCAGAAGCGTTGAACTGCTCGGTGCGGCAGCGGCCGGGATTCTGCTCGCAGATTCGGACGCAACGCTGCGTGTGATCGGCTCGTCGAATGACCAGGCGCATCTGCTGGAGCTGCTGCAGGTCCAGAACGAAGAAGGGCCCTGCCTCGACAGTTACCGCAGCGGACAAGTCGTCACTCATCCGGATCTCACCGAAGATTCACCGTGGCCGCGGTTCGCTGCGGTGAGCGTTGCCCAGGGCTACCCGTCGGTGTGTGCGGTCCCGCTGCGACTCCAGGAGTTCAGACTGGGTTGCCTCAACCTGTTCATGTCCGAAACTGGAGCGCTCCCAGACTCCGACGTCACGCTGGCACAGGCCCTCGCCGACGTCGCAAGCATCGCCATCATGCAAGACCGGTTGTCTCGCGATTCTGCTGTCCGCGAAGCACAGCTGCAGCATGCGTTGGACAGCCGGATCGTGATCGAGCAAGCCAAGGGCATGATCGCGGCGCACCAGGATGTCTCGATGGACGAAGCGTTCGCGCGTCTGCGCTCACACGCCCGAAGCAACAACCTGCGCTTGACCGACATCGCTACAGCGGTCATTGACGGATCGATCGGCCTGGACGCATTGGCACCGCAACGCCCACCGCCACCGCCGGGCCGACGGTCCGGGTGAACTGCGATGCAGACGCCGAACCTGTACCCACACTGAAGGAGACAACCGTGCAAACTGTGCTGTCACCGATCCCTCACAGCGTGAGACAGGCCCGCCGTTTTGTCCGTGAGTGCCTCGCCGATGCGGCCGACGCCGAGACGTCGGAGGTCGCCGTACTCCTGACGAGCGAACTCGTGTCCAACGCAATCCAACACGGGGGGCCGCACTCACCGGCGGCGTCGGTTCGGCTGTCGGTGCACGCCAGTTTGGAACGATTCCGTGTGGAAGTCGAGGATGCCGGCCAGGACCTGCCGGTTGTCGGTGACGGCGCCCCAACCGCCGTCGGCGGCCGGGGCCTGCTGCTCGTGGAACGCCTCGCCGACCGGTGGGGTTGCGAACGGCTTGCCGGAGGTAACAAGGTTGTATGGATCGAAGTGGTGACGACGGCCACACCGACATCGAAGGTCGGTGGTGACGATGGCTGACGAGCTCGAGATCACTGTCGCGTTCGATGAACGCCGCGCTGACGTTGCTGTAGGGGGCGATCTCGACGTGGTCAGCGCCCCGAGCCTCGCCGGAACCCTGAGTGCGCTCCTCGACGACGGCTACTCCGAGGTCGTTGTCGACCTTGGCGCGGTGACGTTCATGGATGCTCGTGGCGCCGCCGTGTTCGTCAGGGTTGCGGAACGTGCAGCGTCCGCCGGAACGACGCTCATGTTGCGATCGACGCCGGCCGGAGTCCGCCGAGCCCTCGACGTCACCGAAGTCAGCTCGCTCCTGGTGTACGACGAGTCGGCACTTCCTCCCGATCTCGCCGTCGAAGGCGAAGCGCTGCAATCACCGCCACCTTCTGTGGACGTGTCGGCGCAAACAGCCCTTCAGATACCCATGACACGTCCCAGTACCGACGTGATCGACGCCGCCTTACGGCTCGTCACCACACTCGCCGGTGCCACACTCACCAACGCCGACGGTGTCAGCGTCACCCTGGAACGACACGGT
>JANPKU010000011.1:0-41474 GCA_031426215.1 Actinomycetes bacterium | reverse complement strand
AACGCGGCGGCGCCTTCGTGACGGATCGCCACGTAGCGCAGTTCGCCGCGCCCTTCGGCGGCACGGAGCGCGTCGGCGAACCCGAGATTGGAGTGCCCGACCATGCCGAACACGGCGCGCACACCCCAGTTGGTCATCGTCTCGACCAGGACGTCGGACACCGTTCGCACCCGTTCGGTCTCGGGCGGCAGCGCGACGTACACACCGTCGTCGCGAACGTCCACCGCATAGGCCGCCGGAGCGTCATCGAAGCCCGGCGGGGGAGCACCGTTGCACGGCGAGTAGTCGTACCCGTGCCACGGACATCTCAGCCAGCCACGCTCGATCGATCCCTCACCCAACGGCCCACCCTGGTGCGGGCACGCATTGTCGAGCGCCCCGAACCTGTCACCCACACGCGTCACGCACAGAGTTCGCCGACCGACCGCGACGGTGGTGACCCGCTGGTCGCCGAGTTCGTCCGGTTCGAGCACCCGGTGCCATTCGTGCGGCCCATCCGGCACGGGCACCAGCTCGGCGGACGGTGCGGGAGGTGGATCATCCGTTTCGGTCACGATGCCAGCCGTTCAAGTCCGCTGCGAAAGAACACGTGTGCGGTATCGACGGGGTCCGGCGATGCCGCGATGTCGTCGAAGCCGAGGACCGCACCGAACGGAGCGTTCCAGAACGCCGGATCGCCGGGTCGGTCCGACGTCCATGGCCCGACGTACAGGTACGGCGCCGTCTGGAAGCTGTCACCGGGCGAGCCACCGATGTTGGCGCGGCGCTGGGCCGGAGCCCCCGGATCGAACGCGATGTCGAGCGCAGCGTCGAAATGCTCGGGCCAGAGCTGCACGAGCGATGGGGCACTGAACGCCGGCGCGGTGTGCATCAGACGGTCGAGTGCCTCGCTGATGACGGCGTACCAGTCCCCGATGAGCCGGGCGGACGCGACGTGCAGAGCGATCGGCTCGTGGATGTCACCCACCGGTGGCATGTCGTTGCCCGCCCAGAACTCGGCGGCCAGATCAGCGTCTGCGAATGCGGCGAGTTCGGCGAGCGTCGAGCCGTCGATCTCGATCGTTCGGGTCCAGGTGCCACTTGCCGCGGCGGACTCGCGCACGAGGGTGCCACCACTGATCCGGATCCGTTCGCGGTCGGGCCGGATCGTCGTGGTGCCGAAGCCGCCCGGTACCGCTCGGAGCCCTTGAAGGCCAGTGGCAGCGTTTTGTGCGCGGGCGAGCACGTGAGTTGCGATGCGTTGCAGTGCCTGGCGGGTGGCGTCGTGGCGTTCGTCGAGTTCGTGGTCCATGTCGTGGTTACTCCTGGGTGATGCTCACGAAACCCTCCCGGACCGATCTCTGTTCCAGGAGCGCAGGAGTTCCGGCTCGACCATCGCTGTCGAGCGTTCAGGGTGTGGTCGGCGCCTCGCCACGTGCGAGTTGCTCGCCGAAGGCCCTGAGGCGGACGACGGACTCGGTTGCGATCTCGGGGCGCTGGGCGGCGAGGGTGGCCTTGATGCGTTCGTAGGTCTCGGCCTCCAAGCCGCAACGACGACACTCCTCGAGATGGATCTCGATCCGACCGGCACGATCAGCGTCGATCTGGTCGTCGAGATACTGCTGGAGGATCTCACCCACCTGTTGACAGGTCAGGCCGCCGTGCGTCACGCCGAGCAGGTTCAATATCCACATCTTGATCACAAGTGGCTCCTCGGAACGAAGCCGACCCGGTCGAGTCGGTCGCGAATGCGGGATCGGGCACGATGTAGGCGGCTCATGACGGTCCCGATCGGCACGTCGAGTACCTCGGCTGCCTCGGCGTAGCTGAGACCGTCGATGTCGACGAGTTCGACGACCTGGCGGAACAGCTCGTCGAGTGACGCCAGCGCACGGAGGATCTCTGCGTCGATCTCCTCGTCGATTCCGGCGTCGACGCGCTCGTCGGAGGCTGTCGAGACCATCCGATCGGCGGCATTGGGGTCGCGGAGCAGCTCCGGTCTGCGGCGCCGATTCCGACTGATGTGCGTGTTACGCAAGATGGTCAGCAGCCACGCCCGGGGGTAGCGGCCGTCGAAGCCGTCGATCGCGCGGTAGGCGCGGAGCAGTGTGTCCTGGACGAGATCCTCGGCCTCGGCGTGGTTGTGAGTCAACGAGTTCGCAACACGAAGCAACACCTCGATCTCGGGCAGCACATAGCGCTCGAAGGAGCAGTCGTCGACGGTCGAGTTGCTCATCTCCTCCAGACTCTAGGCATCTGTTCATGTGCCGAATGCTCCGGCTGCCCAGCGATGCGGCCCGATCTCAGATGACGATGGTGGCGCCGACGAACTCGACGCTGAACGCCTCGCACCACACGAGCGCCGTGTATGTGCCGGGGGCGAGTTCGGTGCCCGCGGGCAATTCGTAGTTCTGGTCGCCGATGTTGCCCTCGAGCGCACCGAGATGGATCGAGCCCTCGGGGAGGGAGATCTGGTCGGGCCCGGGCACGAGGTACACCTCGAGGTCGGGGCCGTTCTCGATGTCGAAGTTCTCGAAGCGAAGGACCAGTGAACCGTCGGAGTTCTGGAAGATGCCGGCGTCGCCCGTTCCGGAGTGGCCGGCCAGGCCGACGAACTGACCTGCCCCGAGCAGCACCGGTCCGTCGGGCGGTGGTGGTGGTGGTGGGTCCTGCTCGATAGGTACTGCCGCTGCAGATGGCTCCTCCTGGGCCGGTTCGCCCGCGGAAGTCTGGTCGCTCGAAGTGACAGGAGCGTCGCCGAGGGGCACCTCCGGTGGCGGGGCCACTGCGGGAGCGTTGTCGGTCGTGACCACCTGCTCGGAGATCGACGTAGTGAAGTCCTCGTCGACTACGTCGTCGATGAAGTACGGCGAGATCAACCACCAGCTCACGATCACGAACGGCACAACCAGCACGATCACTCTGATGACCGGAGGCACGCGGAACCAGAGCATGGCGACGAACGCGAGTGCGGCGAGCACCGTTCCGCCCAAGGTGAACAGGAGTGTCCGCTCGTTCTCGAACGGCGCTTCGAGAATGTTCGGCTCGATGAGGACCAGCACGAGCATGACCGCAGCCGTCAACGCTGCGACCATGATTTCCAAGCGTGTGATTCGACCGATCAGCGCTCGTGCGGTGGAGTCGGATGGTGTGTCGTCGGCACGCTGGGCCACACGAGGAGTCGATGTCTCAGTGGTCATGTGGGAGGAACCCGCTCGCCTCGACGATCGAGTCCCAAACTTCCATTACGAGATGCGAAACGATCGGCCGGTCGTGGAACACGAGTGAACGCCCAGGCGTTATAGCTATTGCTGGATCTGTTGAGTTCGCTACGTGGATCTCAGCGAGTTGCTGACCGAGACCAATGGGATGAGGAGATGGAACATGAGTGAGACCACCGAGCGGGCAGTACTTGCGGGCGGTTGCTTCTGGGGGATGCAGGACCTGATCCGCAAACGGCCCGGGGTCATCTCGACACGGGTCGGCTACACCGGCGGCGACGTCGAGAATGCGACCTACCGCAAACATGGCTCACATGCCGAGGCAATCGAGATCGTGTTCGATCCTGAAGTGGAGTCGTTCCGCTCCCTACTCGAGTTCTTCTTCCAGATTCATGATCCGTCCACCCGGAACCGACAGGGCAACGACCGCGGTGCGAGTTATCGGTCGGCGATCTTCCACACCGACGAAACGCAGCGGGTGGTCGCCGAGGACACGATTGCCGACGTCGATGCGTCCGGAATCTGGCCTGGCAAGGTGGTCACGGAGGTCGCACCCGTTGGGCCCTTCTGGGAAGCGGAGCCCGAACACCAGGACTACCTCGAGCGCTATCCCGCCGGCTACACCTGCCACTTCATTCGGCCGAATTGGAAACTGCCGCGTCGCGACGCCACCGTCTGATTCGTCGGCTGGAGGGCGCCCGCTCCAGGAGGTGCGCTGGGCCCGGTCAATGACGTCGCCGCCATCCTCGCCGCGGACGTTCACTCCCGTCTGAGCGCGGCTGCGACTCGTGTGAGCAGTTCGACGCTCGTGAACGGCTTGGCGACCAGATCGATCGTCTGGCCGCCGCTGCTGATTTCCGCTAATCGGTCAGCGTCGACGAAGCCGGACATGAACAGCACCGGAATGTAGGCATCGATACTCCGTACACGCTCTGCGAGTTCGAATCCATCGAGACCCGGCATCACGATGTCGGTCAGCACGAGCGATGGGGCCTTTCGTGCGATCGCCTCGAGTGCGACGAGGGGGAATTCGTGTGCGTCGACGTCGTAGCCGGCTCCGGTCAGCACCCGTTCGATCACCGCCCTCACCTGGCGATCATCTTCGACGAGTATCACCGTGCCGTCGTTCGCCGGTGGGGTCGCCCGTTCGCCCGGACCGGCGGAAACATCGGCCGGATTCGCTTCCCGGTGCTGTCCGACCGGAAGATGGATGGTGAATATCGCGCCATGGCCGAGCTGCGACGTCACCGAGATTGCTCCGCCCGACTGGGTGATGATGCCGTAGGCAGTGGACAGGCCCAGCCCGGTGCCGACTCCGACCGGCTTGGTGGTCACGAACGGTTCGAAGATCTGGTCGATGATGTCAGCGGGAATCCCCTGACCGGTGTCGGCCACGGTCAAGGTGACGTACCGCCCCGCGTTGATTCCCAGAGGTTCGGCATCTGCTTCGTCGACGTCAGAGGTGGACACTTCGAAGCGAAGGGTTCCGCCGCTCGGCATCGCATCGTGGGAGTTCAGAGCGAGGTTGACGAGCACCTGATCGAGTTGCGACGGATCGATGAAGACGACGTCGTCCTCGGTGCTCTGGACGACTTCGACCGCGATCGTGACGCCGAGCATCGGTGCGAACATGACGCGAAGATGATCGAGTGCGCGGCCGACCGAGACGTCGCGAGCTTCCATCACCTGCTGGCGCCCGAAGGCGAGGAGCTTTCGAGTGAGACGTGATGCGCCGTCGATTCCTGTCCTGATGTGGTCGACGTGGTCGCGTGAGGTGTGCGTCAGCTCGGGCGCGGCGGCAAGCATCTCCGCGTGTCCGAGCACGACCGTCAAGAAGTTGTTGAAGTCGTGCGCGACGCCGCCTGCGAGCCGACCGAGACTCTCGACTCGCACCGCGTGGCGAACCTGCTCCTCGAGTCGGCGGCGGTTCGTCACGTCCTCGCCGATCGAAGCCACGGCCTCGATCTGACCCCTCGCATCCCGCACGAACGCGCTCGACCATTTGATGCGACGACGTACACCGTCGGCGACGACGATCTCGTTCTCCCAGTCGCTGATGATCTCCTCGCTGGCGATCGTGGCGAGGTAGGCGGCATGTTGCGCTTCGCCGTTCGGCTGGGACCGGGCAAGCTGCTGGCCGACCACATCGTCCAACTCGACGCCCATACTCGACAGCAGACCTCGGTTGACGAACGTGACCCGTCCTTCGACGTCGGTGACGAGCGCGAAGAGGTCGAGCGCATCGAGCATCCGGCGGAACCGGTCCTCGGACTGCTCTCGATGTTGCTGCGCCTCGACCATCTCGGTGACGTCGCGAAGAATCGACAGGTGCCGTCCCGGAACGAAGTTCGTCGTGGCGTTGTAGTCGCACACGATCACCTCGCCGTCCCCGCGCCGGATGCGCACCCTGCCGCTGTCGCCTGCGGAGTTCACGAACGTCGTCCAGCGATCGAGGAGAATGTCGCCGTCGTCGATCACGTAGTCGCCGATCCGACCGCCGATGAGTTCATCGCGTTCCACACCGAACATACGCACCGCAGCCGGATTGGCGTCGACGTAAAGGCCGTCGTCGTCAGCAACGAGCACGCCGTCAGCAGCGCCCTCGAAGAGTGCCCGGTACCCAGCGTCCTCGTCGTCCACAATCACCTCCGCCGAATGGCCCCACTTGCGACCTCGACGTGTCGCTGGCGGGCGATTCTAGATTACGAAGTACCCGGGCTTCGAGGTGCGGGAGGCGACACGCGACCCGTGATGCGGCGTCGGCGACGGCTGTGCCAGAGTGTCTGCTTTCCCCGACTCAGGAGTGACCTCATGTCTGAACAGCTCGATCTTGCCGGCAGAACCGCCATCGTCACGGGAGCCTCGAGTGGGATCGGTCGCGCCATCGCCGAACGTCTCGGCTCGAGCGGCGCCCACGTGATCCTGTCCGGACGTACCCGCGATCCCATGGAGCAGAGCGCTGCGATCATCACCGAACACGGTGGACGGGCCACGGTCGTTGTCAGCGACATCCGCAGCCCGGCGGAGGTGCAGGCCCTCGTGACCGCAGCGATGGAAGCAGACGGTCACGTCGACATCTTCGTGAACAACGCCGGCGTGTCGTACCTGGGCACCGTCGTGGACGGTACGCCCGAGCAGTGGAGTTCGATGTTGGACACCAACGTGTTGGCGCTGCTGGTCGGTGCCCAAGCGGCGATCCGCGCGATGCGCGAGGTCGGCAACACCGGCCACATCGTCAACGTGTCGTCGGTAGCGGCGTTGCGACCCGACTCGGGCGTGTACGGCGCAACCAAGCATGCGGTGAACGTCATCACCGAAACGCTGCGGCTCGAGCTCGTTGACGACCCGATCCAGGTGACGTCGATCATGCCGGGTCTCGTGGCGACGAACATCGGTCGCAACGTCGATCCTGAACTGCTGGCCGGGATCGTGGCGATGTCGGGTATCGAGTTCGAGATCGTTCCCGGCGAACGCCTGCCCGACAATGTGCTCGAAGCGGCCCAAACCGTGTTGGCCGACATCATGATCGCGCCAGACGACATCGCCGACGCCGTGATGTATGCCGTGACGCGGCCTGCCCACGTTCACATCCCGCAGATCGTGATCCGACCGAACAAGAACTTCGACTTGTAGAGGCGCACCTCGGGCTCGCTGAACCTGTGCCCGCATCGTTGGATCAGTTCGGCCAGATCACCTTGCCGTCGGCGTCGTACAGGCCGGCAGCGAGGTCGGTGTCGAATGGCATCGTGTCGTCGGGCGCACCATCCGGCCACACACCGGCAGCCACATACGCGGCGTACTCGGCAGCGAACAGGTCCGCTTCGACGGTCCCGACCGGCGCGCCGGCCGGCGTCGCGCGGACCACTTCGGCGAGTTCTGCCTCCCAGCGGAAGAGTTCACCTTCCTTGGTCAGGAAGTTCGAGTTGCCGGCTGCGTCGATGCGGTCGACGGCCATGTCGACGGCTGCCCCCGGATCGGCGATGGCGTCCTCCATGCCTTTGAGCGATGCTCGGGCGAAGTCCTCGACCGCGGTCGGATGGGCCTCGAGGAAGCCAGCGGACGTGTAGAGCAGCCCGAACGATCCAGGAATGCCGGCTTCGGTGGGGTCGAACAACGTGTACGCACGTCCTGCCGCGTCGAGCTGTCCCGGCTCGTTCGACTTGTAGACGGGCAAGGCGTCGATTCCGGTGTCGAGATGAGCCTGCGGATCGAATCCGTCGAGCAGCACCTCTTGGTAGTCCACGCCGCGAGTGAGCCCGGCGTCATTGAGCAACGCCACGATCGACGGCGGGATGTCGCCCTTCACGCCGATGGTTGTGCCGGCGAGAGCCGACAGCTCCGTGGCGCCACCCTCCGGGGTGATCAACGCTTCGATCGGTGACTTGCCGTAGTTGATGAACGCAACGAACTCGGCACCGTTGCCGGAGTTGTTGAGGATCTCGGTGTAGTTGCCCGCCGACGAGAACTGCGCTTCGTCGCTGGCGACGATCGGATAGTTCGCCGTCGAGAAGCTCGGCGCGAGTTCCACGTCGAGGCACAGGTCGTCGAAGTAGCCCGACTCCTCGGCGACCACGACGTCGATGATCGACGCCGCGGCAGCGAAGTCGAAGCTCGACAGGTACGTGATGGTGCCGGCCTCCTGGTTCGCTGCGCAACGCTCGGGGTCGACGCTTGCGAGGAGCGGTTCGTCGCCGGCCGGCGCATCCGTGGCGTCGGGCATCGGGCCACTGCTGTCGGGGGTGTCGGTCACCGTCGGCGCCACGGTGCCCGCCGGGGTATCCGTACTGTCGGTCGTGTCGTCGCTGCCGCAGGCCGCAGCGGTGAGGCCGAGCGCCATCATCGCGGCACTCAGCCGGATGATTCGTCGAGGGGGGGTGATGTGCATTGCTTCTCCCGTGTTCGTGTCGGTGGTTGGTGATCGATGAGACGAAGGACTGGTCAGCTCATCGGCGTCATGTCGGTGTTCGCTGCGAACTGTGCCAGTGCAACAGTGATCGTTCGGCGGCGCTGATCAGAAGGGTTGCGACGGCTCCGATGAGGCCGAGCACGAAGATCGATCCCCACAATTGCAAACTGAGTTGGATCGGGCGGGCCTGCGCGGTCTTGATGGCGTAGCCGAGGCCCTCGCTCGAGCCGAAGAACTCACCGAGCACCGCACCGATGAGCGCGAGCCCGACCGCGATACGTGCAGCGGAGAACAAGAACGGCAGCGACGACGGCAGCCGGAGCCTCCAGAACACCACGAAACGGCCGGCGTCGATCGATCGGGCCAACTCGAGCAGGTTGGGGTCGACGGACCGCAGACCTGCGACCGAGTTGATCAGGAACGGCACGAAACACACGAGCGCGGTGATCACGAGGATCGACTTGGTTCCCAGCCCGAACCAGATCACGATCGCTGGCGCGTAGGCGATGATCGGCGTCACTTGGATCAGCACCGCGAGTGGCAGTGCGGCGCGTTCGATGAACAATGAATGCGCCATGATCGTGCCTGCTGCGAGCCCGGCGGCGAGGGCGATCAGGAATCCGATCCCTGCCTCCCACATCGTGACCCGGGCGTTGCGCACGTAAAACTCGGGATCGGACGCAATGTGGCGGACGACCTCGCTCGGCGACGGAAGCTGATACCTGGGGACGTCGAACACCGCCACCCCGAGTTCCCAGAGCGCGAAGAATCCGAGCACCCCGACGACCGGAGCCCCGAAGCGGAGAATCGCCGATCGACGCGCACGAGCCTGATCGGCTGCCAGGAGCGCCTCGATGTCGAGGCCGGGGACGACGACCTCGTCGCGTTGAGAATGCATCTCGATGGTCACGAGTGCTGGTCCTGGAGGCGTTCGCGAAGGTGACGGACGTGGTCGTGGAAGACGGGCGCGTCCTCCATCGCTCGATCCCGCGGGCGTCCGAGCGAGATCGGCTCGATCGCGGCGATGCGCCCAGGTCGCGCTGCCATGACGACCACTCGATCGGACAGGATGACCGCTTCGGTGATCGAGTGGGTGACGAACACCACGGTGGTGCCCGTGCGCTGCCACAACTCGAGCAGCAGATAGCGCATTTCGGCGCGCGTGATCTCGTCGAGGGCGGCGAACGGCTCGTCCATCAGCAGGATCGGAGCGCCGAGGGCGAATCCCCGCACCAGGGAGACTCGCTGTTGCATCCCGCCGGACAACTCGTGCGGGTAGGCCGAGCGGAACTTGCCGAGCCCGACGGTGTCGATGAGCTCGTCGACTGCAGGATCAGGCAACGGCGCGTGCATGCCGTCACGGCGACCATCGAGCGACGACAGGAACCGAACATTTCGTTCGACTGTTGCCCACGGCACCAGGGCCGGAGTCTGAGGGACGAGGCCGAACTGTTTGCCCTGGCGGGCGACCGAGGGCGTCTGTCCTCCGATGTCGACGGTCCCGACGTCAGGAGCGATGAGCCCTCCGATGACGCGCAGCAGTGTGGACTTCCCGCAGCCCGATGGTCCGAGCAGACTGACGAACTCACCGCGGTCGAGTTCGAGGTCGACGGCGCGGAGGGCCTCGACGGTCTGGCGGCGGCGTCGGAAGACCTTGTGGACACCGCGAACCGACACGTGAGCAGTGTCCGGGTCGTTGGCGCCCGAGGGAGCGTCATCGGCCGGCACGGTTGCGCTCACGACGTCAGACATCGTCACGCGACGCCCGAGTCGTCTGCGGTCTGCGAACGTGCTTCACGACCCAAACCGTAGGTGCCGTGGTCACCAAGTGTCACGATCACCGGTCGTCCGTCCAGTCGTCGCATCGTCAATTCAAGTCACCTGGGACCATGAGGCACCCGACCTCGGCCTCGCTGGGCGAACTCGTGCGGCGTCCCGATCCCACGGAGCTGACCATAGCAAGGGGCCGATGGTCAGCCCATCGGCCCGTTGGCGCTCCACCCCGGTCGATCTCAGCCCCGCGGCGAGAGCTGCTGATGCCGTCGCGGCAGTCGTTCACCACATCCATCAGGTGCGGGAACTCTGGACCGTGATGGCGTGTGCGCTGTCGCTCCCCTAAATAGTGCTCGCTCTTCGAAACCGGGGGACCGGCTCTCCGCCTCGGACGAGTGAGTCGACCAACGCAGCGTTCGATCCACGTCCAGAGTGCGACCGCCCGAGTTCGGTGACCTGGGGTACGTTTCGACGATGCGTCTGATCTGCGTCCTCGTCATGTCGATTACGGCATTGGCGGTGGCCGGACCAGTCGAGGTGGAGGCCGCACCGGCGAGTGGCTTCACCGATGCGTTCGTCGCCAACGTGGATTCACCGACGGCGGTCGAAGTGCTCCCGGGCGGTCGTGTCGTGGTCCTCGAACAGAACTCCGGTCGGGTCCGGCTCATCGACTCGTCAACTGGCCAGTTGCTCCCGACGCCCGCTGCACAGATCGCTGTGTGCGGAGGCGGTGAACGTGGGCTCCTCGGCTTCACCCACGATCCGGCCTTCGCCACCTCGGGTCGCGTCTACGTGTTCTACACGCGGTCGGCGCCGGGAGCGCCAGGAAGCTGCGTCAACCGGGTCAGCGCGTTCGTGATGAGTGGGAATCAGATCGATGTGGCGAGTGAGCAGGTCCTGATCGACAACATCTCGTCCGTTGGCGGCAATCACAACGGTGGCGACCTCGACATCGGCGACGACGGGTACCTGTACGTCTCGACCGGCGATGCCGGTGCTGACCCGCGAGGTGGCTCCGGCTCGGGCGGATCGAACGACGCCGCACAGGACCTCAGCCTGCTCAACGGCAAGATCCTGCGCCTCGACCGCCTCACGGGCGCCCCAGCGCCCGGCAATCCCCTCAACGGTCCGGGCACCGTCGACTGCGCAAGTCGCGGCAACACCCCGGCGACTCCCACCAGTTCCTGCCGGGAGTTGTACGCGTGGGGCCTGCGAAACCCGTACCGCTTCGCCTTTGATCCCAACAGCGCACGCTTCTTCGTCAACGACGTCGGCCAGAGCACACGCGAAGAGATCAACGAGGGCGCCATCGGCGCCAACTACGGATGGAACACGCGGGAGGGACAGTGCCCGCGAGGTCAGAATCCACCGTGCGCCGGACCGCCGGCCGGCATCACCGATCCGATCGCGGACTATCCGCGCTCGATCGGCACGTTCATCACCGCCGGTGCGTTCGTGCCGAGTGCAGGGTGGCCAGGCGCGTTCGCAGGCGCGTATGTGTTCGCAGACGGTGGCCGCGGCACGGTGTGGTTGCGCACCGCCGCCGGTTCGATCGACTACAGCTCCCCGCTCCTGACCGAAGCGTTCGGCCTCGCCGACATGACGTTCGTGGCGGAGCCGACTGGCACCTTCCTGTACTACACGCTCAGCGGATCGTCCGAGGTGCGAAAGCTCGGCGTCGTGGCCACACCCCCGGTTGCCCAGACCCTGCAAGTGCAGGTGACCGGGGTGGCGGGGGTGCCGGCGGGTGTGGATGCGGTGGTGTTGAACGTGACGGCGGTGTTGGCGAGGTCGGCGGGGTTTGCGACGGTGTATCCGTGTGGTCAGCCGCGTCCGGAGGCGTCGAATCTGAATTTTGTGGCGGGTCAGACGGTTCCGAATTTGGTGATCGCGAGGCCGGGTGTTGGTGGGAAGGTGTGTGTGTTCAGCGATACGACGATTGATGTGTTGGCGGATGTGTCGGGGTTCTTCCCGGCGGGTTCTGGGTTAACGGCGATCGAGACTCCGACGCGGATCCTCGACACCCGCAACGGCATTGGTGTGTGACCGCTCCAACCCGAAGGCGATGAGCCAGACGCCGGTATTCGGGCGGTTCGCTCATCGCTCCGACTCCTGACCCGAAGGCGATGAGCCAGACGCCGGCATTCTGGCGGTTCGCTCATCGCTCGCGTCGGCAAGACTGTCGGCGATGACCCTTGCATTGACGCCACTGTCGACAGGCCACCGACCGGACCTCGACACCTTGCAAGAAATCGAACGGCGCGTGCTGTGGCTGGCGACCCGCATCATCGACCACGCCAATCACCGAGCGGCGACGGACGTGAAGGTGGGCGGTCATCAGGCATCGTGCGCCTCGATGGCATCGATCATGACCGCACTCTGGTTCGGGCATCTCGGCAGTGCCGACAAGGTCGCCGTGAAGCCGCACGCATCGCCCGTCTACCACGCGATCAAGTACCTCACCGGCGAACTCGACCGTTCGTACCTCACCACGTTGCGCCAACGGGGCGGTCTCCAGGCGTACCCGTCGCGAACCAAGGATCCGGATGTCGCAGACTTCTCCACCGGATCGGTCGGCCTCGGCGCCGTCGCACCGCTGTTCTCTGCGCTGACCCGTCGGTACGTCAGCTCACACTTCGGAGACCAGCCCCCGGCTCGGTTCGTGGCGCTCGTCGGCGACGCCGAACTCGACGAGGGCAACGTGTGGGAAGCCATCGCCGACCCCGCCACGCAGGGCCTCGGCGACTTCACCATGGTGATCGACCTCAATCGCCAATCGCTCGACCGGGTGATCCCCGACATCGCAGCGGTCCGATTGCAACGCTTCTTCGCCGATGCCGGCTGGCATGTCGCCGAGGCGAAGTACGGGCGCCATCTCACCGAGGCGTTCGCTCGACCCGGCGGCAACGCACTCCGCGCTCACATCGACGACATGGCCAACGAGGCATACCAGCACCTGTTCACGCTCGACGGGGGGGACCTGCGGCGCAAGTTCCTGATCGGGGCCGATCCGGCAGTGCAGTCGATCGCCGACGGCCTCGACGACGACGAGCTCAAGGAGCTGGTGACCGACCTCGGTGGCCACGACCTCGGCGTCCTGCTCGACACCTTCGCCGAGTGCGATGCGGTCACCGATCGACCGTCGGTGGTGTTCGCCTACACGATCAAGGGACATGGTCTCCCGATCGCCGGCGATCCGATGAACCACGCTGCGATGCTGAGCCCCGATCAGATCGATCAGTTCCGAGCGTCCGTCGGCCTCGACGCCGACACCGAGTGGGACCGTTTCGATCGCGACAGCGACGCAGGTCGGCTCTGCCACTCGGTCGGCGGTGAGATCAACAATCCGGCGCCGGTGCCACGCGCGATGTTGCCGGTGCCGGAGAGCGCTCGATCGGTTGTCACCAACGGCTCGACGTCGACCCAGGAGTCGTTCGGTCGCGTGTTGGCCAGCCTCGCCGACATCGAGGGTGTCGGTGAACGCATCGTGACCACGGCGCCCGACGTGTCGATCTCCACCAACCTCGGCGGGTTCATCAACAAACGGGGTGTCTATTCGCCGGTCGAGCGCGACGACCACGGCGGGGCCGAGCGACTCCTCAAGTGGGCGCCAAGCCCCACGGGCCAACACATCGAACTCGGTATCAGTGAGATGAACCTGTTCATGTTGCTCGGCCAGCTCGGCCTCAGTCACGATCATCACCACCAGCAACTGCTGCCGATCGGCACCGTCTACGACCCGTTCGTGCTCCGCGGGCTCGACGCATTCATCTACGGCATCTACAACGACTCGCGCTTCGTGGTGGCCGGAACGCCCGCCGGCGTCACCCTGGCACCCGAGGGAGGTGCACATCAGTCGACGATCACCGCGTCGGTCGGATTGGAACTGCCGAACCTGACCTACGTCGAACCCGCCTATGCCACCGAGGTCGACTGGCTACTGTGCGACGCGCTGTCGGAGGTGTCGCGCCCGAGCGGCTCGAGCACCTACCTCCGTTTGTCGACCCGCCCGATCGACCAGGCTCCGTTCGCCGCAGCGATCGAACGCCTCGGTGTCGAACGACTTCGCGAGCAAGTGCTCGCCGGTGGCTACCGCCTCGTCGACGGTTCAGTGAGTGGTGGGGACGATGGCGCAGACGGCAGCGACGGCCGACCCGGGGTGACGATCGTGACCACCGGCGTGATGGCGCCCGAGGCCATTGCCGCAGCGAGCGACCTCGAGAACGAAGGGGTCGCTGCCACGGTCGTGCATCTCACGAGCCCCGACCGCGTGTACCGCAGCTGGCGTGCGGGCTTTGCCCAGTCGACAGCGTCGGCGCGTGTCGTTCGTCGGCCGAGTCACCTGCACCGGCTGATTCCGTCTGCGGAGCGCCATCGGCCGATCGTGAGCGTGCACGACGCAGCGAGCCACAGCCTGGCGTGGCTGGGCTCGGCGATCGGGACCCGACAGTTCGCACTCGGAGTCGACCGTTTCGGCGAATCCGGCACGATCTCCGAGCTGCACGAACTGGTCGGCATCGACGCGGGCAGCATCGTGAACGCCGCCCTGATCGCCGTCAGCGAGCTCGACGGCTACGAGGAATAGCCGCCTGCCGGGCAGGTCTCAGATCTTCTCGGCGCGATCCTGCAGTGCTCGGAGGACTTCGTCGGCGGCTTGTTCGGCGGTCATGGTGCTGGTGTCGACTCGGACCTCGGCAGACTCGGGCGGTTCGTAGGGTGAGTCGATGCCGGTGAAGTTGGCGAGCTCGCCGCGTCGGGCTTTGGCGTAGAGGCCCTTGGGGTCGCGTTGCTCTGCGACGTCGATGGGGGTGTCGACGTAGACCTCGATGAACTCGCCGACCTCGACGGCGTCGCGTGCGAGACGTCGTTCGGCACGGAAGGGTGAGATGAACGACACGAGCACGATGAGGCCGGCGTCGACCATGAGCGCGGCGACTTCGGCGATGCGGCGGATGTTCTCGACGCGGTCGGCGTCGGTGAACCCGAGGTCACGGTTCAGTCCGTGGCGGACGTTGTCGCCGTCGAGGAGGTAGGTGCGAACTCCTTGGGCGTGGAGTTTCGATTCGACGATGTCGGCGATGGTCGACTTGCCCGAACCGGACAGGCCGGTGAACCAGATCACGGCGGGTTCGTGGTTGTTGAGAACTGCCCGGGCGGCCTTGTCGACCTTGACGTCTTGCCAGTGGATGTTGTGTGATCGTCGCAGGGCGAAGTGCAACAGGCCGGCACCGACGGTGACGTTGGTGAGTTTGTCGATCACGATGAATCCGCCGGTGTCGCGGTTGGTGTCGTAGGCGTCGAACGGGATCGGCCGATCGAGGCTGATGTTGCACACCCCGATCTCGTTCAGCTCCAGGGTGGTCGCTGCGAGGTGGTCGAGGGTGTTGATGTCGACGCGGTACTTGGGCTGCGAGATCGTCGCTCCGACGGTGCGGGTGCCGATCTTCACGAGGTAGGGCCGCCCGGGAAGCATGGCGTCTTCGTGCATCCACACGATGTGTGCCTCGAACTGGTCGGCGACCTCGGCGGGGTCGTCGCTGCCGCAGATGAGGTCGCCGCGGCTGGCGTCGATCTCATCGGTCAAAGTGATCGTGACCGATTGGCCGGCGATTGCTTCGTCGAGGTCGCCGTCCATCGTGACGATCCGATCGACGGTCGAGGTGGTGCCTGCCGGCAGGACCCGGATCGAGTCGCCCGGCTTGATCGAGCCGCCGACGATGCGGCCGGAGAAACCTCGGAAGTCGAGGTTGGGGCGGTTGACCCATTGCACCGGCATCCGAAAGCTCTGCTCGGCCAGGTCGTCGTCGACCGGGACCGTTTCGAGGAACCCGAGCAGTGTCGGCCCGTGATACCACGGCGTGTTCGCGCTGGCTTCGACGATGTTGTCGCCCCGCAGCGCTGACAGCGGGATGAACGTGACGTGCTCGAGCCCGATCCGGGCGGCGAAGTCGGTGTATTCCTCCTGAATCGAGGAGAACACCTCGTGGGAGTAGTCCGTGAGGTCCATCTTGTTGATGGCCACCACCACGTGCTTGATCCCGAGCAGCGACACGAGGTAGCTGTGGCGGCGGGTCTGGGTGAGCACCCCTTTACGGGCGTCGACCAGGATGATGGCCACGTCGGCGGTGGAGGCCCCGGTGACCATGTTGCGGGTGTACTGCTCGTGGCCCGGTGTGTCCGCCACGATGAATTTGCGGTGCTCGGTGGTGAAGAACCGGTAGGCCACGTCGATCGTGATGCCCTGCTCGCGTTCGGCCGACAACCCGTCGAGCAGCAGGGCGAAGTCGAGGTCACCGCCCTGGGTGCCAACCTTGGCCGAGTCGACTTCGAGCGCGGCGAGGTGATCCTCGAACACGAGGTGCGTCTCGTACAGCAGACGCCCGATCAGGGTGCTCTTGCCGTCGTCGACGCTGCCACAGGTGATGAACCGCAACAGACTCTTGTACTGGTGTTGCGTCAGGTAGTCGTCGATGTTCTCGGCGATCAGCGCTTGGGTGGTCGTCGATCCTGAGCCGGCCATCAGAAGTGACCTTCCTGCTTCTTCTTCTCGAGCGAGCTGATGCCGTCGTGGTCAGCCACGCGACCCTGACGTTCCGAGGTGGTGGCCAGCAACATCTCCTGGATGATGCGCGGCAACGTGTCAGCAGTCGACTCGATCGCGCCCGTGATCGGGTAGCAACCGAGCGTGCGGAACCGAACCGTTCGCATCTCGGGCACCTCACCTGGCTCGAGACGCAACCGGTCGTCGTCGACGACGATCAACGTGCCGTCACGCTCGACCACCGGACGCGCCTTCGCGAAGTACAGGTCGACGAGAGGGATCTGCTCGAGATGGATGTACTGCCACACGTCGAGTTCGGTCCAGTTCGAGATGGGGAACACCCGCACCGTCTCACCCTTGTTGCGCCGGCCGTTGTAGAGCTGCCACAGCTCGGGTCGCTGACGCTTCGGATCCCACTGGTGCTGCGGACTGCGGATGGAGAACACCCGCTCTTTGGCGCGCGATTTCTCCTCGTCGCGGCGGGCGCCGCCGAACATCACATCGAACTTGCGCTCGTCGACGATCTGTTTGAGGCCTTCGGTCTTCCACATGTCGGTGTGCAACGCCGAGCCGTGGTCGATCGGGTTGATGTTCTTCTCGATGCATTCGGGATTGTGGTGCACGATCAGTTCCAGGCCGTGCTCTGCTGCCGTGGCGTCACGGAAGGCGTACATCGCCTGGAACTTCCACATCGTGTCGACGTGCACCAACGGGAACGGCGCAGTGGACGGGTGAAATGCCTTGACCGCCAAGCGCAACATCACCGAGCTGTCCTTGCCCATCGAATACAACATCGCCGGACGCTCCGCCTCCGAGACCGCCTCGCGCATGATGTGGATCGCCTCGGCCTCCAAACGCTGCAAGTGCGTCAAGCGGCTAGCGGTCAGAGCGGGCGCCTCGGTTGCCGTCATCCAGATCTCCTCGGTCATCGAATCTCTACCAACTCGGTAGACAATACCGGGCCGGCCGGAGCGCCGACCGGTAGCGACACCGGAGAACGCGAGTCCTATCGTCGGCTTCATGCCGACCGTCAGCCAGATTCCGTTCGTCGACTACCTCGTGCTCGACGACGGCCCCGCCCACCTCGTCGCCAACGAATGCGCCTCGTGCGGCGCCAGATTCTTCGACCGCCGCAATGCATGCGCAGGGTGTTTCGCCACCGAGTTCGCTCAGGTCTCGATACCGACCGAGGGTGAGCTGCGGACGTTCACCATCGTTGCGTTCGCTGCTCCCGGCGTCGAGGTGCCCTTCGTGGCCGGAGTGGTCGACTGCGATGGCACCAGCGTGCGAGGCAACATCATCAACACCGATCCCACCCCCGACAACATCCACACCGGGATGAAGGTTCGGCTCGCGACGTATTCGATCGGAGCTGACGCCGACGGGGTCGAAGCCATCGGCTTCGGCTTCGAACCAGCCGATTGATCAGCTGCAGCTACGAACGTCCGGCCACCGTCCACCATCACCGCCCGCCATCACCGCCCACCATCGCAGAGAATCAGGAAGAGACCCATGAGCGCATCCGACGAGATCTTCATCCTCGGCATCAACATGACGAAGTTCGGCAAGCACCCCGACAAGGACATCGTGGACCTCGCCGCCGAGGCGGTGCAGGCTGCATTGGCCGACGGAGGCGTCACCATGGCCGACATGGGCATCCTCGCCGCCGGCAACCTGATGGGTGGCGGTGGCTTCGGTCAGGCACTCCAGAAGCAGGTGGGTCAGACCGGGATCCCGGTGTACAACGTGGCCAACGCCTGCGCCACCGGGGCCACGGCACTGCGCACGGTGATCATGGCGATCAAGGCCGGCGAGTGTGACATGGGCCTTGCAGTGGGAGTCGAGAAGCTCTCGGGTGCTGGTCTGCTCTCCGGCGGGAATCGCAGGGCCGACAGCGACACCTGGACCCCCGGTGGGCGGTTCGGCGCCGTCGCGCCCGTCGACGGCCGCCTGGGAACCGAAACGATGCCCGGGGTGTTCGCGCAGATCGGCATGGAGTACGGCCACAAGTACGGTGGCGTCGACTTCGAGTTGTTCGCCCGGATCTCCGAGAAGAACCACTCGCACTCCACGCTCAACCCGCTCGCTGCGTACACCAAGGCGATGAGCCTCGAGCAGATCATGGGCGACCTGATGATCGCCTATCCGAACACCCGGCCGATGTGTTCGGCCAACTGCGATGGTGGAGCGGCTGCCGTGCTGGTCAGCGGCTCGAAGCTGAAGACGCTGTCGCTCGAGCAGCAGCGCCGAGCGGTCAAGGTGTCGGCATCGATCCTCACCACCGATCCGTACGAGGAGGCCTGCCAGGTGCTCCCCGACGTCAACACGCTCACACGCAACGCCGCTCGGCAGGCGTACGAGGCTGCCGGCGTCGGCCCCGACGACCTCGACCTCGTCGAGTTGCACGACTGCTTCGCCACTGCCGAACTGGTGCACTACGACAACTTGATGCTGTGCGAAGAAGGCGGCGCCGCCGACTTCTTCAACTCCGGCGCCACGTGGCGGACCGGCTCGACGCCGGTCAACGTGTCGGGCGGCCTGCAGTCGAAGGGGCATCCCATCTCCGCCACCGGCATCGCAAACGTCTGGGAGGTCTGCCACCATCTCCGCGGCGAGGCCGGCGACCGCCAGATCGAGGGCGCCAAGGTCGGCCTCGCACACGTGATCGGTCTCGGCTCGGCGTGTGGCATCCACGTGCTCGAGAAATCTGCCGCCTGAGATACCGTCAGTGGCATGATCGGTACGCCCGAGCGGGGCTACCGGCCGGGGCTCGATGGCGTACGGGCCCTTGCCGTCTCGGCAGTGCTCGCGTTCCATCTCGACCGCTTGCCGGGCGGCAATCTCGGCGTGGATGCGTTCTTCGTCGTGTCCGGCTGGCTGATCACGTGGAAGCTGGTGACCGACATCGTGCGCGATGGCCGGGTGGACACCCGAAAGTTCTGGGCGAGCCGGCTCCGACGGTTGCTGCCTGCCAGCATGGCGGTCCTCGTTGCTCTGGCGGTGGTGTGGCCACTTGCGGGGATCGACGTGCCGTCGCTGCGTCGAGACCTCGCTTGGGCTGCGGTGGGCCTGTCGAACTGGGGCACGATCTCAGGGGGCGGTGACTACTGGGCCCGCTTCGGAGAGGCATCGCCGGTGACGCACTTCTGGTCGCTCGCGATCGAGCAGCAGTTCTACTTCGTCTGGCCGATCGTGCTGTTGGTGGTGGTCGCGATGACGGTTCGCGTCCGTCTCGTGGTTGCCGTCGTGAGCAGCGCGGGAGCAGTGGCGTCGGTGGTGCTCATGAACGTGCTGTTCGATCCTGCCGATCCGACCGCCACCTACATGAACACCTTCACTCGGGCGCACACATTGCTGATCGGTGCTGCCGGCGGAGCGTTGACCGTGGTGTTGGCCGACGGTCGACTGCGCTTCGGGGCCGCTGCGCGCCGCCTCGCGCCGATCGCTGCTGGCGTTGCGGTCGCGATCATCTTGGCGTCATCCGAGCGTTCGACGTGGCTGTTCATTTGGGGATTCCCGGTGTTCGCGCTGGCCATGGTGGTCGTCGTGGTGGCCACGGCCGACGGGTTCGCGGAACCGGTGATGGCCGCCGCACCGATGCGATGGTTGGCGGATCGCAGCTACGGCTTGTATCTGTGGCACTGGCCGGTCTTCCTGCTGCTCTCCGCCTCTCGCCTCGGCATCGACGAGTCGTGGGCGCCGATGCTGGCGCTCGATGTCGCTCGCGTGGTGCTGGCGGTGGCGATCGCCGACGTTTCGTACCGCTACCTGGAAACACCGATCCGTCGTCGACAGCGGTTGCCGCGCTGGCACGCGACCGTCGCCGCTGCACTGTCGTTGGCGCTGCTTGCGGGGCTGCTGGTGACGGTGGTGCCCCGCCCGGCGTCGACGTCGGCGGAGTCGGTGATCACGCTGCCGCCGCCCAGTGTCACGACCTCGCCGAACATCACGGGGTCGTCGGAGCCGACGCTCGATCCGGGCGAGGACACCGAGCCGCCGACCGACGGCACCGGCGCGACCACGACCGTGCCGACGATGGTTCCGGGCGGACCGCTACGCGTGCTCGTGACCGGTGACAGCTTGGCCGTGCACCTGTCGGAGGCGCTGCAGGTACATGCCGCGTCCCGACCCGACGAGATCGTCGCAGGCAGCGCCGCGTTCGGCGGTTGCGGGCTGTCGGCAGCCCCAGACGGACGACTCCACGAGTTCACGAACGTCAGCGGCGAGCGTGAACTCCTCGACATCGTCGGGTGCGTCGCCCAGTGGGCATCGGTGCCGCAGCGAGTCCGCGACGAGGAGATCGACGCGGTGCTGGTCGACATCGGCCCCTGGGATGCGCTCGACATGCACCTTTCCGACGGTCGGGTGGTGTCGGTCGCCGACGAGGTCGGACGCGATCTGGTCGCCGCTGCCTACGAGGAGTTCGCGGTTCTGGTCACCGATGCGGGCGCCACGATCGTGTGGGTGACGCCCGCCGACTCTCAACTGGGATGGGGCGAATTCGACGACCCGGTCAACGACCCGGCTCGTTGGGATGCCATCCGAGCGATCATCGACGGTCTCGGTGTGATGCAGATCGATCTGCCCGGCTGGTTGGCCGCGAACGGCTTGGACGGCCCCGATGGTCGGCCGGACGGCGTCCATCTGGGGCCGGGACTCAACGCACGGTTCGTCGCGGAGGAAGTCGCACCGGCCCTCGCCGACCTTCGCACCGATTCCACTTCGTGAGAGATCTCACGCTGCGCGGGCCGCCGTCGGCCCGGCGATCGCTGTTCGGGGTGGTCAGCCGAAGTCGCCGAACGCATCGGCTGCGTCGGCCTGCGAGAACGACCTGAATGCGATCATCGTGGTAGTCGACAGCACCCCGGACTCGCGCCCGATGTGCTCGGTGACCACTCGGGCGACGTCTTCGTGTTCGCGTACGGTGACGATCACCACGATGTCGGCGTCGGCTCCCGCCACCGAATGCGACTCGCGGACGCCGTCGATCTCTGCGAGACGGGGCGCCAGGTCGGCGACGGCGTCGGGTTCGGCATGGACGAGCACGAAGGCGTTGATCACCTGAGCAGCCTGACAGCCCACGCCGAGCGCCGTCAATTGAGCACTGGCGAGTTGCCGGTCGAATCGCCGTGGCGTGGATGTGTCAGATCACGCGAACGGGAATCGACCGAGGTCCCCGCACCTGTCCGCCGGCCCAGGTGACGAGCGCGGGGTCGGTGATCTCGAACTCAGGGACTCGTGCGAGCCACTCCTCGACGGCGACGCGGAGTTCCATCCGGGCGAGGTTCGACCCTGCGCAGCGGTGGATGCCTGCACCGAAGGCGAGGTGGCGGTTGTGCTGACGATCGAGGATGATCTCATCGGGGCGTTCGAAGACTTCGGGGTCGCGGTTGGCGGCGGGGAAGTTCATCAGCACCCGCTCTTCTGCCTTGATCGGGCAGCCCTTGTACTCGACGTCTTCGATCAGGCGTCGGGCCATCGTGACGGGCGCATAGGCCCGGAGGAACTCCTCGATCGCCGTCGGCATCAGGTCGGGCTCGGCGATCAGGCGTCGACGATCGTCGGGATGCGTGGCGAGATGCCACATCGTGGAACCGATCGACGACCACGTGGTGTCGATACCGGCGATGAGTAGCAGTGCGCACATGCCCATCACCACGTCGCGAGTGATCGGCTCGCCGTCGTGCTCCGACTGGATGAGCTCGCTGATGAAGTCATCGGTCGGATTCGCCTCGCGCTCGGTGATCGCACCATCGAGGTACTGGATGATGCCGACGATGCCGCGGCGACGACGCTCGGGGTCGTGGGCGAACTCGAGCACGTCACGCACCCACTCGGTGAACGGGCCCGCCATCTCCTCGGGCACACCGAGGATGTGGCCGATCACTCGGACCGGGATCTGCTGGGCGTACTCCGCAGCGGCGTCGCCGTCGCCGCGTTCGATCACGTCGTCGACGAGGCGACGGCAGAGTTCGCGGGTGAACACCTCGTATTCGGCCACGCGGTTCGTGCTCATCGTCGGCAGCACCAGGCGCCGGGTCCAGGTGTGCAGCGGCGGGTCGGCGCTGATCGGAGGTACACCGGACGTGAGCACGGGGGCCGGGATGTGACCCTGCTCGTTCTCGTTGCCGACCGGCATCATCGGCACGACGCTGATGCCATTGCCGGACGGGAACGTCACGATGTCGTGCGCGATCGCGTACACGTCCTCGTAACGAGTCGGCAGCCACGAGCCTCCCCAACGGTCGGTGTGGGCCATCGGGCACGATTCACGCAGTTCGGCCCAGATCGGGTACGGGTCGGCGATGTACTGCGGGTCGAAGATGTCGTAGTCGCTCGCCCAGTCGGTGACTGGGGGAGTGATGGGGCCGGCGTTGGAGTCCTGCGTGGTGTCCGGGGCGGTGGTGTCCGGGGCGGTGGTGTCGGTGCTCATGTCCCTGCCTTGCGATCGAGGTTTGGAACAGTGTGCCAGACGCGGCAGGGGAACGAGACCTCGAACCCCCGACATGTCAGAACGTGACGGGAACCGTGCGGGGCCCGCGTACCTGACCACCCGCCCACGTGACCTCGCTGTTGTCGGCAAGGCGGAAGTCGGGAATGCGCTCGATCCACGTCTCGATCGCGACGCGAAGTTCCATGCGGGCAAGGTTCGACCCGGCGCAGCGGTGGATGCCGGCGCCGAACGCAACGTGGCGGTTGTGGGCGCGGTCGAGGATGACCTCGTGAGGGTTCTCGAAGACGGCCGGATCATGGTTGGCGCCGGGGAAGTTCATCAGCACCTTGTCGCCCGCTTTGATCGGGCACCCGCCGACCTCGACGTCCTCGGTCGCGATGCGCGCCATCGTGACCGGTGAGTAGGCCCGCAGGAGCTCCTCGATCGCGAGCGGCATGATGTCGGGTTCGTCGATGAGGCGCTGGACGTCGTCGGGATGGGTGGCGAGATGCAGCATGGCTGATCCGATCGACGACCACGTGGTGTCGACGCCGGCGATCAGGGCGAGCGCCGCCATCCCGAGGATGATCAGGTCATCGACCGGTTCGCCGTCGACCTCGCTGTGCAGCAGCGAGCTGATCAGGTCGTCGCCGGGAGCCGTTCGTCGTTCCTCGAGCTTCTCGATGAGGTAGTCGCGGAGTCCGTCTGCACCGGCGCGGGTGCGCTTCTCGTCATGGGCGAATTCGAGGATGTCCTGCACCCAACCGGTGAACGTGTCGGACATCTCCTCGGGCACGCCGAGGAGCAAGGCGATGACCCGCACGGGAATCTGGCGGGCGTAGTCACCTGCGGCATCAGCGGTACCATTGTCGATGAACCCGTCGATCAATTTGTTGCACAGCTCCTTGGTGTACGGCTCGTACTGCGCCACTCGGGTGTGCGAGAACCACGGCAGCAGGAGCCGGCGGGTCCAGGTGTGCACCGGCTGGTCCTGGTCGATCGGCGGCAACGGGATCTCGATCGGTGCCGGTGGTCGTTCCTCGGCGGTGAAGCTCAGGACTCCGACGTCGATCGAGGAGAAGTGTGCGTGGTCCTGGGCGAAACGTTGGACGTCGGCATACGTCGTCGGCAGCCACGATCCGCCCCAGCGGTCGGAATGGGCGATCGGGCACTGCTCACGCAGATCGTCCCAGACCGGGTACGGGTCGGCGACGTAGTCGGGATCCAGGATGTCGTAGTCGGTCGTCCAATCGCTCACCGGGGGCTGGCCGGTGTCAAGCGCCGCTGTCGGTTCGGGCGCAGTGTTCTGATCGATGCTCATCGAGCTCCCCTCCTCCGTCTCGCCGGTCGTGCAACCGGTCCCCCGATTGTGCACCATTCGGGCACCTCCGGCAGGTGTCGACCGAAATCCACGCCCACCTGTTGAGCGTGGGTGACACATCGACCACAGAGGCCACACGCCAGGTGGGCGGAGTGCGGTCAGGTCGAGCGGTCGTCGGTCTGATGGTCGAACAGCGACGACACCCACTCATCAGGCAACTCCTCCAGCGCCGCACGTAGCTTGCCGTGCCACTCGTCGTGGACGGGGGAGAGATCGTCGAACTGGAACCGGTGTCGTCGGAAATGATTGCTGCCGCGTGGCAGGACTGCGACGTCGACCGGGAAGTCGACATCCGCGGCGCTCGCCCGGGTGGCATCGAACGCGAGGTAGGCGAGGACGACAGCTTGGCGGATTGTCGAGTCGACGGTGAGCAACCGATCCAGGATCGGTTTGCCGTACGACGTTCGCCCGATCACGAAGTACGGGGAGTCGTCGGTCGCCTCGACCCAGTTGCCCTCCGGATACACCTGGAGCAGTGACGGCTCGGAGTCGCCGACAAGACATCCGCCCAGGATGGCGTGGGAATTGAACGACAGACCACCAGTCGTCAGCGAGGCCTCATCTTCCTCCCGTGCAGCCCGCAGCGCCGTGCCGTACGCCGTGGCGAGCTCGTGCAGCCGCTGATAGTCGTCCCCGGCGGCCAGGCGATCGTCCAGCCGAGCAACCACCTTGTCTCGAACCGACCTGAGTCCGGACGTCATCAACGCAGCTTCGTAGTCACCGACATCGAACGTCGACAGTTTCGACTTCTGCGAGATCTCGGTTCCCTTCACCACACGAGTATCGGCGAGCACGACCAGGCCCTCTCGGACTCGCACACCGATGCAGAAGGTCACCGCCGCAACCTAGCGGTTGCCGATCGCGAGCCCGCTTCGACGCCGCTGACGGTGATCGCCACGAGTTCGGCGGCGGCGTCGGTTCGCCGAGGGCCCGCCGCGAAATCGGGCCCGGTGAGGTGCGCTCCCGTTGGCGGGGAAAGGCTTGGATCAGTTGCCGGAACCGGTGAACCGGTGCCGTTCCTGGATCCCGTGTTGGTCACCTCATCGGACCCGAGGCCATGGTCGCGCCATCGCCCGCAAAAGGCAAGAGGCCATTCCGTCGTTCTCGTGAACAAGATGCGCAACAGGAGCGCACCTTGTTCACGAGAACGATGAGCCGGGGGGTCAGAGGACGATGTTGACCATGCGGCCGGGCACGACGATGACCTTCTTCGGGGTGGCGCCGCCGACGAGCGCGGCGATCTTCTCGTCGGCCAGCGCAGTTGCTTCGATGGTCGCGGCGTCGGCATCGGCGGCGACTTCGATCCGCCCACGCACCTTGCCGTTGATCTGCACCGGCACCTCGATCGTGTCATCGACGAGCAACGCCGGGTCGGCCTCGGGGAACGCCACGTAGGTGACGGTGTCGGTATGGCCGAGCGCGCGCCAGAGCTCCTCGGCGATGTGCGGCACCAACGGTGACAGCATGATGACCATCGGCTCGGCGACTTCGCGCGGCGTGGCATCGAGTTTGGTCACGGCGTTGTTCAACTCGATCAGCTTGGCGATCGCCGTGTTGAACCGCAGCGCATCCATCTCGGTGCGCACCGTGTCGATCGTGCGATGCAGGAACTTGCGGGTCTCGTCATCGAGCGGGGTGTCGACCACTGTGCACTCGCGGGTCGCCTCGTCGACCATGTTGCGCCACAGGCGTTGGAGGAAGCGGTACATGCCCACGACGTCGCGTGTCTCCCACGGTCGTGACGCGTCGAGTGGGCCGGTCGCCATCTCGTACAAGCGCAACGTGTCCGCGCCGTACTGGGTGTACATGTCGTCGGGTGACACCGCGTTCTTGAGGCTCTTGCCCATCTTGCCCCACTCGCGGGTGACCGGACGGCCGTCGTAGCTGAACCCGGCCTTGGGGTCACCTTCGACCTTGGTGGCGTCGACGTAGATCTCGCGTTCGTCCTTGTACGCAGCAGCCTGCACGTAACCCTGGTTGAACAGGCGGGCGTACGGCTCCTTCGAACTCACATGACCGAGGTCGTAGAGCACCTTGTGCCAGAAGCGCGAATACAGCAGGTGCAGCACGGCGTGCTCGACACCGCCGACGTACAGGTCGACACCGCCCGGGTGGTCGGGGCGGAGATCGGTGCGTGGACCCATCCAGTACTGCTCGACGTCGCGATCCACGAACCGCTCGTCGTTGGTGGGGTCGAGGTAGCGCATCTCGTACCAGCACGAGCCGGCCCACTGAGGCATCACGTTGGTGTCACGACGGTAGATCTGGTTTCCGTCACCGAGATCGAGTTCGACCTCCACCCAGTCGCCCAACCGATCGAGTGGGCTCTCGGGATTCGAGAACTCGTCGTCAGCGTCGAACGTCCGCGGCGAGAACGACTCGGTCTCCGGGAGCAACACCGGCAACATGTCGTCGGGCAGCGTGTGAGGGTGACCGTCGGCGTCGTAGACGATCGGGAACGGTTCGCCCCAATAACGCTGACGGCTGAACAGCCAGTCCCGGAGCTTGTAGTTGATGGTGGCCGTACCAGCGTCGTGAGCTTCGAGCCAAGCGTTCATTTGCTCGATGCCATCGACCTTGTTGTCGATGCCGTTCAGGTCGAGTTCGTCGTTTGCCGACTGCACGTAGGGGGCGTCACCGATGTAGGCGACCGGCCACTGCGCGGTGTCGAGTGTGAGGCTGATGTCGTGTGTGTCGAACCACGAGTCGGGCGGCCGTTGGATCGCCGGGATCGGCAAGTCGAACTTCATTGCGAACTCGAAGTCGCGTTGGTCGCCACACGGCACCGCCATGATCGCCCCGGTGCCGTAGCCCATGAGGACGTAGTCGGCGATCCACACCGGGATCTGCTCGCCGTTGACCGGGTTGGTCGCGAACGAACCGGTGAACACGCCGGTCTTCGCACGGCTCTCGTCCTGGCGTTCGAACTCCTTCTTCCCAGCGGCGACGGCGCGGTAGTCGGCGACCGCGGCGGCGTGATCGGCCAGGGTGAGTTCGTCGACGAACGGATGCTCGGGGGAGAGCACCATGAACGACGCACCGAACAGCGTGTCGGGACGAGTGGTGAACACCGTGATCGTCCCTGCCGGTGAGGCGAAGTGGACCTCGGCGCCGACGCTTCGGCCGATCCAGTTGCGCTGCATCGACTTGATCGCGTCCGTCCAGTCGAGGAGTTCGAGATCGTCGATCAGGCGGTCGGCGTAGGTGGTGATACGCATCATCCACTGGCGCATGCTGCGTTTGAAGACCGGGAAGTTGCCGCGGTCGCTGCGGCCGTCGGCGGTGACTTCTTCGTTGGCGACGACGGTTCCGAGGCCGGGACACCAGTTGACGGGGGCTTCGCTGACGTAGGCCAGGCGATGACCGTCGATGACGTCGGCTCGTTCGCCGGGAGAGAGCTCGGCCCAGGGGCGTCCGTCGGATGTGGCTCGAGTGCCGGTCTCGAACTCGGCGATCAATTCGGCGATCGGTCGTGCCCGGTCCCGCGCGTGGTCGTACCAGGCGTTGAACACCTGACTGAAGATCCACTGGGTCCACCGATAGAACTCGGGATCGGTGGTCGACACGCCGCGGCGCGGGTCGTGAGCCAGCCCCAGCCGCCGCAGTTGTCGGCGGTAGGTGGCAACGTTCTCGTCGGTGGTGATCTTGGGGTGTTGGCCGGTCTCGACAGCGAACTGCTCAGCGGGCAGGCCGAACGAGTCGAACCCCATCGTGTGCAGCACGTTGTGGCCGGTCATCCGCTTGAAGCGGGCGAACACGTCGGTGCCGATGAAACCCAGCGGGTGCCCGACGTGCAGGCCGGTGCCGGACGGATACGGGAACATGTCGAGCACGAACAGCTTCTCGCCGCGTTCGGCGGCCAGTTCGGCATTCGCGAGTGGCCCGGCGGTGTTCGGCGTGTGGAACGTGTGGTGCTCGTCCCACCAGTCCTGCCAGCGCAGTTCGATGTCCTGGGCGAGCTCCGCCGAGTACCGATGCGGTGGCGTCTCGCTGCTGCTTGCCGTGTTGGCATCTGCGGGGGTGGTCGTGTCGCTCATACCGGCGGACCAGCCTACGGCCCACCACGCCGTGGAACAGCGGCGTTCGGATGCGTGCGCGGCGGAGCCACTAGCCTGGCGCGGATGAGCGAGACCACATCGCTGTCGACGATCCAACGGTTGGAAACGGCGGCGGATTCAGGCACCGGCGTCACGTTCGTCGGCTCGTCGATGACCACCGAATCCGGTCCCGTCGCAGTCACCTGGCGCCAGATGCATGACGACGCACGCGCGGTCGGCGCAGCGCTCCAGGCGAGGGGACTGGTTCCCGGCGATCATGTGGCCATCCTCGGACCCACGAGTCGAGAGTTGATGACGATCATCCGCGGGTGCTGGATGGCCGGTCTCGCCTCGATGGTGCTGCCCCTCCCGATGCGGATGGGGTCGCTGGAGGTGTTCATCGACAGCACCCGCGGTCGAATCCGCCACGGCGACGCGAAGCTCGTGCTGATCGACGACCTGCTCGCCGACTTCTACGTCGCCACCCCCGACGATCCGCCCATCCTGGCGATGAAGGCCGTGATGCCGGGGGCGCCGAACGTCCCCAACGGCGACGCGCTCGAGATCCCGCCACACGACCCGGAGCGGCTCGTGATCCTGCAGTACACGAGCGGCTCGACCAGCGAACCGAAGGGCGTGATGATTCCCGATCGGGTGCTCAGCGCCAACATCGACGCCGTCGCCGAGGCGGCGGAGCTCACGTCTGCAGACGTGATGGTGTCGTGGTTGCCGCTGTACCACGACATGGGACTCGTCGGATTCCTGGCGCTGCCGATGACCAAGGGCGTCGAGCTCGTCCAGGCTGCTCCGCAGGACTTCCTAGCCCACCCGGGCAATTGGATGCAATGGTTGTCCGATTACGGGGCCACAGCCACCGCCGGCCCGAACTTCTCGTGGGTGCTCGCAACCCGAGCGCTCAAACGCATGAAGGATCTCGATCTGTCACCGCTGACTGTGGCGTTATCCGGAGCGGAGCCGGTCGACCCGAATGCCGTCGAGGCCTTCACCGCCGAGGCCTCCCGTTTCGGGTTCACCCCGGGCGGCGTGTTCCCGGCGTTCGGGATGGCCGAGGTGGCGATCGGTGGCACGTTCCCGCCGCGAGGTCGCGGATTGCGCACCGACACCGTCGATCGCATTGTCCTCGAAACGCAACGAGTGGCCAAGCCGGTCGAGGTCGACGATCCCGATGAGCTGAGTCTCACCGCCCGCCGGCTGCCGCTGCTCGGCAAAGCCGTGCCCGGGCTCGAGATGAAGGTGGTCGACCCGGACACCTACGAAGAGGTCCCCGAGCGTCACGTCGGCGAACTACTGCTGCGCGGCACCTCGGTGACGCCGGGGTACTACAAGCGCCCTGACGCCACCGCTGCGCTCTTTCGTGACGGGTGGCTGTGCACCGGTGATCTCGCGTATCTGCTCGACGGGGAGCTGGTGCTGTGCGGGCGGATCAAGGACGTGATCATCGTCGGCGGCCGCAACGTGTTTCCCGAGGACATCGAGCGGGCTGTCGGACCGCTCGAAGGTGTACGCGCCGGCAACGTCATTGCGTTCGGCATGGAGGGGTACAAGGGCAAGGAGAGCGTGGTGGTCGTCGCCGAGGTGCGCGTCAGCGACACCTCGGGCGGTCTCGGCGAGATCCGCGAGCGGATCCACCACCGCACGCTCGAGGTGTGCGGCCTCCCACCTCGCGACGTGATGCTCGTGACGCCAGGCACCTTGCCGAAGACCTCGAGCGGCAAGCTGCAGCGTTCGAAGTGTCGAGACGAGTACCTCAACGAGGAGCTCGCCCTCGTCGACTGATCGTCATCGAGGCTGCGACACCCCGTCGGTGGCAGCGATGTCGACCAGGCGCAGCACGACGCGGTCCTCGGCGCGTGACGCGTCGAGGTCGACCGTCGCCTCGATGCGCCACTCGTTGGAGTCTTCGGGATCGTGGAGAATCTGGGTGACGCGGCCGTTCGAGCGGTCGAAGTGGAAAAGTTCGCCGGAGCGGGCGGCGGCATCGACCAACACGTCGGTGAACTCGTCACGGTACGGCGCCATGGCGGCGATGACGTCCTCACCAGATCGCCAGCGCGCTGCATCGACGGAGTCGAGCACGATGTCGTCGTAGCCGTTGCGTCGGGCGAGTCGCTGGACCCAGTCGAACACCTTGTTGCGCACCATCACCCGGAACGCCCGATGGTCGTCGACGATCGTTCGCTCGCCGGTCGGCAGCGCGGGTCGCACTGCCGCCGAGGGGTCAACAACATCGGGATGCAACAGCCGCTCCCACTCGTCGATCAGACTCGAGTCGACCTGGCGGATGAGCGCACCCAGCCATGCGATCACGTCGTCGAGTTCGGGGGTGCGCAGATCCTCGGGCACATTCTGTTGCAGGCCCTTGTACACGTCGGACAGGTATCGCAACACGACCCCTTCGGATCGCTTGAGCCCGTAGTCCGAGACGTACTCGCCGAATGTCATCGCTCGTTCGAACATCTCGCGCACGATCGACTTCGGCGCCACATTGTCGGAACCGACCCACGGGTGGCGGGCTCGGAACTCGTTGAAGTTGCCGTAGATCCACTGGCTGTTGGGCTTGGGGTGTTCGACCTGCGCGAGGCGCTCCATGCGCTCGTCGTACTCGACGCCGCTCGACTTCATCTCGGCCATCAGCTCGTCCTTGGCACGCTTGGTCTGGGCGGCGAGGATCACCCCCGGGTTCTCCTGCACCGATTCGATGACCGACAACACGTCGAAGATGTGCTCGATGGCGTCACCGTCGGGGTCGCCCTCGTTGCGAGGCGGCAACGCACCCAGCGCCTCGACCGCCCAGAGCGACAGTGGTTGATGGAGGGCGAACTCGTCCTGGAGGTCGAAGTTGACCCGCACCCGACGGCCCCATTCGTCGGGATGTTCCGGGAACTCCAACATGTCGGCGTCGACGAGCGAGCGGTAGATGGCGATCGTGCGGCGGATGTGTTCCCGCTGGCGTTTGCGCGACTCGTGGTTGTCGGTGAGCAGCGTCCGGACCGCCCGGCACCCATCGGCGCCGTCACGCGCCGGCCGGTCGAGCAGGCTCATCACCATCTGGTGGTTCACCCGGAAGTGTGATCGCAGCGGCTCGGGCTCACCGTTCACCAGCTTGTCGAAGGTGTCCTGGGTCCAGTGGGCGTAGCCCCGCTCGGGCTGCTTCTTCTTGACGACCTTCTTCCCGCCGCCGTCGCGGGCCTTCTCGTCCAAACGCTGGTTCTCGACCACGTGTGCGGGCGCCTGTACCCACACGTCGCCCCGTTCGTCGAACCCCTTGCGTCCGGCCCGTCCGGCGATCTGGGCGAACTCGCGGTTCGACAGCAACCGCACGCCGATGCCGTCGTACTTGCAGAGTTGGGTGAACAGCACCGAGCGGATCGGCACGTTCACCCCGACGCCGAGCGTGTCGGTCCCGCAGATGATCTTCAGGAGGCCGTCCTGGGCGAGCTTCTCGACGAGCAGCCGGTACTTGGGCAACAGCCCGGCGTGGTGTACGCCGACACCCGCCGAGATGAAACGCCGGAGGTCCTTGCCGATCGGCGAGTCGAAGCGGAACCCGGCGAGCGCTTCTTTCACGGCGGCTTTCTCGGTCTTCGAGAGCGGGTCGAGCGCCAGGTAGTTCTGCGCCGCCTCGGTGGCCTCTTTCTGCGTGAAGTGCACGAGGTAGATCGGCGCCTTGTCGGAGTCGAGGAGCGACGTGACGCTGTTGTGCAATGTCGAGGTGCGGTACTCGAATTCGAGTGGCACCGGCCGAGTCACCGATTTGATCACACTGGTCTCGCGGCCGGTACGCCGGGTGAGATCCTCGGCGAAGAACGCCACCGACCCCAGCGTTGCCGACATCAGGAGGAACTGTGTCTGCGGCAGCTCCAACAGCGGTACCTGCCAGGCCCACCCGCGCTGCGGGTCGCCGTAGTAGTGGAACTCGTCGACGATCGCCACGTCGACCGGCGTCGCAGCCCCGTCGCGCAGCGCCCAGTTGGCGAGGATCTCCGCGGTACAGCAGATGATCGGCGCATCGGGGTTGACCGATGCGTCACCGGTGATCATCCCGACGTTGTCGGAGCCGAAATCGCGGCACAGCGCAAAGAACTTCTCGCTGACCAGCGCCTTGATCGGCGCCGTGTACACGCTGCGTTTCCCTGCGGCCAGTGCCGCGAAGTGCGCGGCGGCCGCGACCAGCGACTTGCCCGACCCGGTCGGCGTGTTCAGGATCACGTGGTTGCCGAGCACGATCTCGAAGATCGCCTCCTCTTGAGCGGGGTACAGCTCGAGTCCGAGTTCGTCGGCATAGCGACCGAACCCGGCGAGCACGGCGTCGTCATCGGTGGAACCATTTGCCGTCCGCACCGGGAGGTGACGGATCAACGGTGGCTCGGACACGATCACGAGGGTACGGCGGAGCGATCAGACACGGGTGGGTCGTCCGAACCGGGCGTCGAGTGGTTCGGCCCAACGCACCACCGGCTCACCGACAGGCGCCGTCAGACCACTGGCGGTGACGGCGGTGTCATCGAGTTCGACGATCGCCGCTTCGTGGAGAGTCCACGGTGGATGTTCGACCGGGTGGTGACGCAACTGCCCGCGCCAACGAGCGACCGTGCCCCAGCGCGCGGTCAGGAACATGTCGAGTTCGGTCGGCTCGACGCGCGGGCCGACGTCGACAACGAGTCGGCTGTGCGCCGATGGACGGTTCGGCCACCGGCGCCGCTGCATGGTGTAGGTCCATCGCTGATCGGCCTGTTCGATCCTCATGTCCGCCCACACGTATGGAAAGCCGATCGTCCACCGGGCGACGGCGACCACCGGGAGGCGTGTGGCGTCCAGCGACAGGAACCACACCGCCCGGTTGCCCGCTGAGTCGACGACGTAGGTGCGCACGTTGGTTTCGGCGAACGTCGACAGCCACGGGATGGGCGGCAGGAACGTCGGTCCGGCACGGCGCATTCGAAACGGCACGAGCGACACCCACGCCTTCGGGCCGTCGCCGCGATCGAACGTGTCGACGCGCAGCCCCTCGGGAAGCAGCGCCTGCACCTCGGCGGCTGGGTACTCCCAGTGGACGAAGGTGAGATCGTCCCACCGGTTGCGCAGCCAGGCGATTCCAAGTGGATCGTGACGTGCTGCGGTCAGGGGTCGGGCTGGAGCCGGTGTCGGTACGCTCGCCACGTGGCCAAGCATGACATCGAATCGGTGGAAGTTGACCGTCAGTCACACGTCGAGGTGCTGTTTGAGGACGGCGTTCGCGCAAGATTCGAGCTCGGTCCACTTCGCCTGGCGTGTCCGTGCGCCGACTGCAATGCCAAGCGCACGCGTGGGCAGTCCGTCCAGCCCGCAGTCGAACGTGGCGAGCCGATCACGATCTCCGATGCGGAGCTCTCGGGCGCATGGGGTCTGAGCCTCGACTGGAGCGACGGTCACTCAACCGGCATCTATGCGTGGGAGAAACTTCGAGACTGGGTCGATGCCGGTGCGGTCGGCACCGCAACTGACACTTCGTGAACGCTCGATGACGTGCGGGCGCATGCGGGTCAGATGCCGATACCGGCAGGTAACTTCGACTGAGTGTCGACGTCTCGTGTAGCGGTGAATGATGAGGTGACCACCGCGGTATCTCGGCGTCCGTCGATCTCTGTCCTGATCGGTCTCGTGGCGATCGTGGTCGCGTTCATGGGCATCGGAGCCTTGCATGCGTTGCAGCAGCCACCCTTCTGGAGCACCGACGAAACGGCCCACGTCGGTTACGCGCAGGAGATCGCCTCGTTCCGGCTCCCGGAGATTCGCAAGTTTCCCGAAGTGCCGGTCGAAGCTCGTCAGTGGCAGGCGGAGCGATCGATGGCGAATGACATCCGCTACCGCGGAGTGTGGGTGGCGAACCATCCGCCGCTCCACTACATGGCTGTTGCTCCGCTCATCTGGATCAGCCATGCCACCGATGCCGCCGATGGTGGACTGATCCTGATGCGGCTCGCCAACGTCACGTTCGCCGCAGTCGGCATCGTCTTCACGTTCCTCCTGGCGTCGGAACTGACGGGGCGCAATCACCGCCTCGCCCTGCTCGCAGCAGCGCTGGCCGCCCTCGTGCCGCAGGGGCAGGTGGTGTTCTCCCAAGGGCTCAACGACGGGCTGGGTTTCGCGGCGGGCACGGCAGTGGTCTGGGCCGGGGCGAGATGTCTGCGTCGTATCGACGCCCTCACGAGAAGTGATCTCGCCCTCCTCGCAGGCACGGCCGTGGTCGCATTCGGATCGCGTGCGGCCACGATGCTCGTGGCGATCGCAGTGGTGGGCGTGGTCGCACTCCGCCGGTTCACGAGACCCGCACCCTCGGCACGAGTGCAAGCGCTTCGAGCTTCCAGCGTTGCGCTGATCGGGCTCGGTCCGGCCGTCGTCGTCTTCGGCTGGTTCTACCTCCGCAACATGGTGCTGTATGGCGACATCGGCGCATCGCAGTATCTGCTCGAGATGTTCCTGCGTGAGCGGCAGGGCTCCGTGCTCGACATGGTCGTCCGGTGGCCGATGTGGTCGAACGTCTACGAGGGGCTGATGTCGCCGAACATTCGACGCCGCGTGGTTCCCCCTGGGTCGCTGCTGATCACGATGATCGCTGCAGTCGGTGTGGGAATCACCTTTGTCACCGGCCGGGTCGGTTTGGAGAACGATTCGGCAGCCGGAGCCGACCGTGCGGACCACGATCGCATCAGCGCGTCATCGACCCTTCGGTGGCAGATCGCACTCGGCGTCGTCACGGTGGCGCTGATCGCGCTCACGATCGCCCAGCACGCGAGCGGTGGAGGCAACGCCCACGCCCGCTACGCCATGCCGGCGATCGGCATCGCGGCGGTGCTGCTGGTCATCGGCATGGAACGGATCTGGTCGCGTTGGGCACCCATGACCCTCGTGGTGGTCGCCGGGTGGTGGTCGCTGATCAACCTGCCAGTCGACATCAACCCGGGGACGATGCTGCGCAACCGAGACGATGGACAACTGGCGCCGTATCCGCTTCGGGCGTTACCGCTCAGCGATGGCTGGCGCACCGCCTCCGGTGTCGTGATCGCAGTCGGTGTGCTGGTCGCGCTGGGAGTCTTGCTCTCGATGCTGCACACACCCGCGCGTCCCACCCCGGGTCCCGACACGCTCGGTACGCCCGGGCCCGATCCGCAAGGGGACGGAGAACTCGTCAGCGCCTCGTCGGGCTCGTCGAGATGATCGCTGACTCGGAACAGTTCAGCCCAGGATGAGTTCGGCAAAGCTCGGCAGTGCCATGGCCGGACCGCTGACGAGGAACTCGGTGATGCAGGTCTCGCGCCACTTGTCGAGTTCGTCTCGGATCTTGTCGGGTGGGCCGACCAGCGCCACGTCCTCGACCATCGCCAACGGAATCGCCGCGGCGGCCTCGGCCTTCTTGCCGTCGAGGTAGAGCTCCTGTACGCGGTCGGCCACGTCGCCGTAACCCATCCGGGCAAAGACCTCGTAGTGGAAGTTGGCACCCTTGGCGCCCATGCCGCCGGCGTAGAGCGCAAGGAACGGCCGCACCAGGTCGGCGCACTTCTCGACGTCGTCGCCGGGAATGATCATCGCTGTCGCCGTGACCTCGAAGCGGTCCTTCTTGGTGGGGTCACCGCACGCGTCGAAGCCCTGCTGGAGGCAGTCGCGGTAGAACCCGTCGTCCTTCGGTGAGAAGAACAGCGGCAACCAGCCGTCGCAGATCTCCGCAGACAGTGCGACGTTCTTCGGTCCTTCGGCCGCAAGGTAGATCGGAATGTCGTTGCGCAGCGGATGCACGGTCGACTTGAGAGCTTTCCCCAAGCCGGCGCCACCCTCGTAGGGCATGTCGTAGAACTTGCCGTGGAACTCGACCGGTTCGTCGCGGCGCACGATCGATCGCACGATTTCGACGTACTCCCGCGTGCGGGCCAGCGGCTTCGGGTAGGGCTGCCCGTACCACCCTTCGACGACCTGTGGCCCGGATGCGCCCAACCCGAGGATGAACCGGCCGCTCGACAGGTGATCCATGGTGATCGCCGCCATCGCGGTGGCGGCCGGCGTTCGCGCCGCCATCTGCATGATCGCCGTGCCCAGTTGCAGCGTTTCCGTCGCTGCACCCCACCAGGCGAGCGGCGTCAGCGCGTCGGATCCGTACGCCTCGGCCGTCCAGACCGAGTTGAATCCGAGCCGCTCCGCCTCTTTCACTGCGTCGAGTGCACCGGCCGGCGGACCCGCCGACCAGTAGCCGGTGTTGTAACCGAGCTTGATGTCTCTCATCTCCACAACGTACGCGACGAAGCTCGGACGGGCATGCTGGGGGAGTGGGAGCAGCCGACGATCGCCTCGTGGTGACCGACACCGTGCGTCTTGCACGCCACGAACTCGGCGTGACGTTCAGCTCCTCTGGAGGGCCCGGCGGACAGCACGCGAACAAGACAGCCACTCGTGCAGAGCTGACCTTCGACGTCGAGGCGTCGTCGGCGTTCTCGGACGCTCAGCGAGCCAGAGTGATCGCAAAGCTCGGGCCGGTCGTCCGTGTGGTTGCCGACGACGAGCGCTCACAACTTCGCAACCGCACGTTGGCCGAAGAACGCCTGGTTGCGAAACTCCGCGAGGCATTGCACGTACCGCGGCGGCGCCAGGCCACTCGACCGACGCGGGGCTCGCAACGACGTCGAGTCGACGCGAAGAAGCAGCGTGGTGAGACCAAGCGGTATCGACGGCCACCGTCGGTCGACGACTGATCAGCTTGGAGTGAAGGTGACCGGGAGGTGTGTCGGGCCGAAGATGGCGGTGAACGACGGCTTCCACTCGATGGCGCCGTCGAGCGCGAGGTCCGGCATTCGGCGGGCCAAAATCGGCAGCGCCTCCTGCAACTCTGCGCGAGCGAGCGCAGCACCGAGGCAATAGTGGATACCGGAACCGAACGTGAGCTGCGGCTGACCTGACGGCTCGCGGGTGATGTCGAACGTGCCCGGGTCGACGAACACCGAGGCGTCGCGGTTGGCCATCGCTGTCGAGGTCATCACGATGGTGCCGGCGGGAAACAGCACGCCGCGGTACTCGATGTCCTCGCTGGCGAAGCGAACGGTGCCACGCACTGCGCCGAAGTAGCGCATGATCTCCTCCACGGCGCGCGGTGCGATGTCGGGATCCTCGGCGAGCAGTTTCCATTGATCTGGGTGGTCGGCGAAGAGGCCGACGGCGCAACCCAGCTGATTTCGGGTCGTGTCGGTACCACCGACGATCACGGCGTCGACCATCATCACCAACTCGTCGGTACTGAGACGATCGCCCTCCTCCTCGGCGGCGATCAGGTCGGTGATCAGATCGTCGCGCGGGTCGTTGCGTCGATCGGCAATCAAGCCGCGGGAGTACTCGTCGAGTTCGCCCTGTGCGCGCTTGATGACGTCGAGCTCGTCGAGCACGTTGCCGCTGAAGATTCGCAGCACGTCTTCGGCCCACCCGGAGAACAGCTGCCAGTCCTTCCTCGGCGCACCGAGCAACTCGCAGATGATCGGAATCGGGTACGGCTCGCAGATGTCGACCGCAACATCGGCCCGACCGCTCGACGCCACGGCGTCGACGAGGTCGTTCACCACCTCGCGCATGAAGGGGCGGAGACGATCGGCCGAGCGGGGCGAGAACGACTTGGCCACGAGCCGACGCAACCTGGTGTGCACATCGCCCTCCGCCGACAGGATCGACACCCGCCGGTTGTTCAGGAAGTCAGGATCGGTGATGCCCATCATCTCGGGGATCTTCGACGTCGCGCTGTGGAACCGCTTGTCGCGTAGCACCGCGACGACGTCGGGGTACTGCAGTAGCGAGTATCCGATCGAGTTGCGCACGATCCAGTGGTCGGCGGCCAACGACGCAACGAGCGCGTGTCGTTCGGCGTCGTCCAGGCTGGGATCGTCGATCGACGGTATGTCGAGCTCGGTCACGTGTCGGCTGGTCATGTGGACACCGTAGGAGATCTGGCGCCAACGAGTGGGGCGTGCTCAGCCGGTCACGAGTGCGTCAATGGCCGTCGCCCCGAGGGACTCGGCCACGATGGCGTTCGCGAAAGCGCCGCCGACGGTGTTGAGACCATGGGCGATCGACGGGTCGCGTCGAGCGGCGCCGATCGCTCCGTGGATTGCGACGTCGAGGAGGTAGGGGAGCGTGGCATTGGTGAGTGCGTACGTGCTGGTGTGCGGAACCGCACCGGGCATGTTGCCGACGGCGTAGTGCACGACATCGTGCATGACGTAGGTCGGCTCGTCGTGAGTGGTTTCGCGGGTGGTCGCAATGCAGCCACCCTGGTCGACGGCGACGTCGACGATCACCGCTCCCGGCCTCATGGCCTGCACCATCTCCTCGCTGACCACGACGGGCGCACGTCCGCCGGCGACCAGTACGGCGCCGATCACCAGATCGGCATCCGCAACGGCTCGTTCGATCGCCCCTCTGTTGCTGGCGGCGGTGACGATCCGACCCCGGTGGATCTGGTCGACGAAACGGAGACGATCCAAGTTCTTGTCGATGAGCACGACCTCGGCCTCCATGCCGGCCGCGATCCACGCCGAGTTCCAGCCGACGTTGCCGGCGCCGAGCACGACGACCTTGGCCGGACGCACGCCCGGGGCCCCGCCCATCAACACGCCTCGCCCACCGTTGTGGCGCTCGAGGAAGTGTGCACCCATCTGCGGAGCGAGACGACCGGCGACCTCGCTCATGGGTGCCAGGAGCGGTAGCGACCCGTCGGCCGACTGCACCGTCTCGTAGGCCACCGACGTCGTTCGCGCAGCGAGCAGCGCCTCGGCGACGGCGGGGTAGGCAGCGAGGTGCAGATAGGTGAACAGGGTGAGGTCTGCGCGCAAGAAGCCGAACTCTTCGGGCTTGGGCTCCTTGACCTTGACCACCATCTCCTGCGCCCAGGCGTCGGCGGCGGTCGCCACGATGTCGGCACCGGCAGCGACGTAGTCGGCGTCGGTGATGGATGCGCCCTCGCCAGCGCCGGTCTGGACGAGCACCTGCACTCCGAAGCGTTCCAGTTCGCGAACACCATCGGGTGTCATCGCCACCCGGTGCTCGGCGGTCTTCACCTCGCGAGGAACGCCCACGGTGCGGATGACGGGTTCGGTAGTCGACATGGTGCTCATCATGCCTTATCGATCAGCGCCCCTGACCGCAACCACTACCGTCAGGGTGCAGATGACCAAGAACAATGCCCCACGTATCCACCTCGGCCCGTCGGGCGGTCCCGATTGGCTCGCTGATGCCGTGATCGCCGGTGGTGGTGAGCTGGTTGGTCGGGACGAGGCCGAAGGTGTGGTGTGGGCGGACGCGAGAGCTGTCGACGCGCTCCGCTCGACTCTCGATGTCTCAGACCGCATCCGCTGGGTGCAGTTGCCCTTCGCCGGCATCGAGAACTTCGTCGAGCACCTCGATCATGATCGGATCTGGACGTGCGGCAAGGGGGTCTACGCCGAACCAGTCGCCGAGATGGCCCTGGCGCTGGGCCTCGCCGGGCTTCGTCACGTCGGTGCCTACGCCGCCTCTAGCGAGTGGTCCGACCCGCACGGTCGCAACCTGCTCGACGGCCGCGTCACGATCCTCGGTGGTGGAGGTATCACCGAGTCGCTGGTGCGGTTGCTGCAGCCGTGGCACTGCAACATCACCGTGGTCCGCAATCGTGCCGAAGCGATGGAGGGCGTCGACGTGGTGCTCGAAGCCGATCGCTTCGCCGATGCGCTCCCTGGCGCTGACCTGGTGGTCCTCGCTCTCGCTCTCACGCCGGAGACCGAGGGCATGTTCAGCGCCGACGAATTCGGCCTGATGGAGGAGCAGGCCTGGATCGTCAACGTTGCGCGAGGACGACACATCGTCACCGACGATCTTGTGGAGGCGTTGCGTTCGGGAGCGATCGGTGGGGCCGCACTCGACGTCACCGACCCCGAACCGCTCCCGAGCGATCACCCGTTGTGGGCTCTGGAAAACTGCATCATCACCCCCCACGTCGGCAACACCCCGGAGATGGCCAAACCACTGTTGGCGCAACGGGTCACCGAGAACGTTCGCCGCTTCGCCCGAGGCGACGAACTGATCGGCCTCGTGGACGTCGACGCCGGGTACTGATCGTCGCCAGGCTCACCGGTGACGATCCGATCGACTGAGGTCGACGATCTCTCAGGCGAGTGCCCTGCGCCGTAGCGTGAGGCGATCGTGCCCAGAACGACCCACTACGACGTCCTCGGCCTCGGACCGAATGCCGACGTTGCCGAGATCAGAGACGCCTATCGCCGTCTGGCCCGCGAGCACCACCCTGATCGAGCGCTGTCGAGTAATCGTGCGGGTGTCGACGCCGAGATGGCGACGATCAACGAGGCGTACCGGGTGCTCAGCGACCCGGCTCGACGGGTGGTGTACGACGCAGGGCTGCGTGGTGCTGACACGTCCGGGCAAGCCGTGCCGCCACGAGCGACAGGCTCCGAATCGTCGCCCACCACGGCGACGTTTCCAAGTCACCTCGGGCCGGCGCGTTTCCCCTGGCGATCGGTGATGTTCGTCGCAACGCTCGCGATCATCGGCGTCGTCGTGCTCGCTCAGTTCACCGAGCCCGGGGAGCCACGCGGACCGGATGGCCTCATCCAGATCGGTTCGTGCGTGACGATCGATCCGAATGGTGACGCACGCGAAGCGCAATGTGTCGACGACCCCGCCGTCGATCTCGTCGTGGAGGCGTTCGTTCCATTCTCCGATTCCTGTCCTGGCGGCACCGTGGCACATCGAGACCGTCAGGGCATGGGTATCGCCTGCGTCGCCGACGCCTTCTCACCGGCCGGTTGACGGCCGGCCGGTGGGACACGGCTGACAGCGCTGCTAACTTGAGGCGTCCCTCAGGGGCGATTAGCTCAGTTGGAAGAGCGCCACGTTCACACCGTGGAGGTCGGGAGATCGAGACTCCCATCGCCCACCCGATACCCCCCTGGTAAGAAGCCATGTCGCCCGACCGGGCCGGTTGCGAAGAGCCGCCAGGTGCACACCAGGTGCACAGGATTTGCCGCGACCAATCGTGACGTGCCTCAGCGCAACGGATCTGTCGGCACGAGTCGACACCAGACATCAGGTCGTGACTCGGCCTCGATCGTGGCGGCGGGGGAACTCCTCGCAAACTGGCTGTTGGCCCCAGACCAGCAGCCCTGTCGGGGATCGAGCCGC
>JANPKU010000010.1:0-8845 GCA_031426215.1 Actinomycetes bacterium | reverse complement strand
GAAGCGCCGAGCACGATCGCCAGACCGAGCGCCAGTAGCCCGACGCCGACCGTCAGGTCGCGACGTGCCACGAGATCGTCGAACGTGCCTCCCAATGGGGTCTTGTACCCACCGACGCGATCGATAGCGTCCGTGCTTGCCGCCGTCGTGTCATCGACGGGACTCGCGGCCGGAATCGACGTGGCATCAGGGCGCACCTCGAACGTTGCTGCGCGGATGTCCATCGGCGACGACAGCAGGTCGACCGGGTAGACGCGGAGACTGTCGGTGACACTCACAGCGGCAACGGGCGAATCGATGATCGCCACACGGTCGCCCACCGCAGTGATCTCGCGCCACCCCACCCGATCGGTCTCGAACGAATTGACGAACTCGATGGTGCGTGGCGACGCAAGATCGGCGACTGCGACGAGGCGGCACTCGAGGCGGCTGGTTACCAGCGACGCCTGACCCTCCGCGTACACGAACGATGATCGCTCGACTTCGAACGCAACGTTCGCACCGTCGACACTGAGCGACTGTTCCGAGGCGAGCGAAGCGCACCGCTCGACACCGAACAGGTCCAACTCGGCGACGCTCGCCTCTCCATCACCGTCGGTGTCGACGCTCGGTGCGTTCTGCGCTGTCGGGATCTCGGCGATGTCGATAACGGCGTCGTTGACCACACGGGTCACCTCGAACGTGAGCGCATCGAGATGGTTGACGCTGAAGTTGCCCAGCGGATGCGCAGAGGCGGTCTGGCCACCGACGAACGGGGCTGCCACCACGACGAATGCGATCGTCGCCAGGGCTGCCCGTCGCGGCTTCACACCGCACCACCGAGCAGCGCGAGCTGGTCTGCCGCCAACGGCGCAGCAAGCGGATCGAAGAAAGGATTGATCGCCAACGCAGTCGTGAGTTCTCTGCGCGCTCCGTCCTCATCGCCGAGCGCAAGGCGGATCATGCCGGCGTGGTAGCGGTAGAGGGCGCTCTCGGTGCCGAGTGCAAGCGCGGCCTCGATCTGCGTGAGGGCTTCTTCATGTCGACCAGCCGCGTTCAGAGCCCACGCATATGCGTCGTGCATGGCGATGAAGGGTCGGGTCTCCAGTGCGGCCTCGGCGTCGATCACTGCCTGATCGATGTTGCCGACGCGGATCTGGAACAGCACCGCATCGGCATCGGGGAGTTGGCCATTGGCGGCGAACAGCGCTCGCGTGGCGTCCACCACTGCGTACTGCGCCTCCGCTTCGGCGGTGCGACCAACGGATTCGAGCAGCGATCCGTAGAACACGAGATAGCCCGGCTCCGGCGCTGCGAGGACCAGTTCGGCCAGATGATCCAGCGCCGTCTCGGTCTGGCCCAATGCAGCCTCGGCAACGGCGCGGCCGAAACGTGCGGCGGGGTCGTCGGGCGACCGTTCGAGAGCCTGCAGTTCGAGTTCGAGGGCCCGGTTCGGGTCGCCACCGTTGAACGCCAGCATCGCAAGTTGGTGCAGGGCGAACGTGCGATCGGCGTCGGTGAACGCCGCGTCGAAGGCCTGCTGCATCAGTTCGGCCGCTCGTTCGGGATCGCCTCGGAGTTCCCACGTGTACGACGACCTCGCGAACGAGCCCGTGTCGGGCGACAGGTCGAACATCCGCTGCACCGAGTCGATTGCGTCGTCGTACTGGCCGAGCTGGATCTGAGCGTCGCTGAGCGCTCCGTACAGCAGTGCGCTGTAGGAGTTGATCTCCAGTCCGGTCGCAGCGAGTTGGCGGGCGGCGGTGAAATCGTGGCGGGCAGACGCGAGAGCGGAGCGTCCCGCGTAGCCGAGGAAGTTGTCGTCCGACTCGATCTCGAATGACCGATCGAGCGCTCCCTCTGCCCGAGGGTAGAACTCGGGGTTCACCGTGATCCGGGCCTTCTGGACATAGGCGATGCCCAACGTCGCCCACGACACATGGTCTTTGGGAACGCCCTCGAGGCGTGCTTGGAGGCTCTCGATGGTGGCGTCGAGCGATGAGCTGTCGATGCGTGTGAACGAGGCTGCAGCATCGGGGAGCCCCGATGCGCCAGCAGGGACAGCGTCGGCGATCGTCTCGGGATCCGACGACGGTCGGGTGATGCCGAAGGCTCCCGCAGTGACCAGCAGGGCACAGAGTCCGATTCCGGCTGCGACGAGCCTCGTACGTTGTCTCATTTCGAAGATGTCCAGTCCCGATCCACCTGCCGGTCGGCAGGTCCCATTCGTCAACATCTCCACGATGTGGTGTGGCAGCCGTGCTGGGCACGGCTGCCACACTCACGTCATCGTGAAGATGACATTGCAATTACTTCAGTTGTTCAGCCGAGCACGGTGTCCATGAAGTAGCCGCTGATGTCGGCCACCAAATGGGTCTCTGTGTCGGTCCAGATACACACGCGACCACCCTCGCCGATCTTCGCCATGACCGCATTGGCCACGTACGGCTTGGCGTAGTTCAGGTTCGAGGCATTCGGACGGGGTGAGCCGCACGGATACACCGTTGCAAAACCTGGGGTGTTGTCGGTGGAGGTGAGGTTCAACGCCACCGTGCCTGCATCAGCAGGAATCTGTGTGGTACCGAACCCGGTCACCTTCAACTCGATGGTCTGGCCTGCGATCGGCTTGAGACCCGAGTACTGGACCCGCGAGGTCGGACGAGTGTCGAGCACTCGTTCCGGCGCTGACGGGACGAAGGCCGAGTCCGCAGGGAACCATCCAGCGAGGTCGACGATGACTTCGACAGATGATTCGGAGACGTTCATGCAGACCGAACCGTTTGCGCCGACCTTCACATGCACCAGGTTCGCTCGCACGAGCCCGGGGCCGAAGTTGACGGTCGACGAGTTGCCTGGGCTCTCGCCACAGGGGTAGGCCGTCACCCAACCGTCCTCTGTGGAGTCGCCCGCCGTCACCACGAGGACGACCGACTCGGCGGTCGGATCCACCGCAGGGGTTCCCATTCCCGTCACCTTGACCGGGATGTTCTGTCCTACAACCGGCTTCGTGCCGGTGTAACCGACCCGCGAGCCGGAACGTGTGTCGAGCAGACGAACCGGTTGTGTCGGAACGTACTGGGCCGTCGACGGGTGGTAGCCCTGGATGTCGGCGATCAGGTCCGTTTCGATGTTGGTGTACAGACACACCGTGCCCGTGGCGCTCAACTTCGCAGCGACAAGCGTCGTTGTGGGGTTGATCGTCGTCGGGTTGAAGTTGGATGCCACCGGCCGTGGCGCGTCACATGGGTACACCGTGACGAAGCCGTTCACGCCGTTCGTGCGGTCGGCGGTGACGTTGAGGTACACCGCCTTGGCATCGCCGGGCACGAGCGTGTTGCCGACACCGGTGACCTGCAACGTGGTCGTCGATCCCGCTGCCGGCTTGGCGCCGTTGCGGGTGTCGAGGATTCGCTCCGGGTTCACACTGATGTACTCAGGCGAACGCGGTGAACGCTCCACGCCGAGGTTGACCGAATCGGAGTGCGGCAGCGCCAGGTACGGGAACGTCGTCCCGAAGTCCCGGTCGTTGCGGTCCACCGAGTCGAGTGTCGCGAGAGCCGGGTTGAGCTGCCCGGTGATTGCGGCGCCCTCCACGACCTGGATCGCAATGTCGACAACGTCGTCCTCGAGGCGGCGTCCGTTCGGGAAGCCGGCGATGTCTCCGGCGATCACGCCGTAGTTGTTGGGGCTCGCTGATGGCGGCACCGACATGTTGAGACGCAACATTTCCGACGGCTGGAACGGGTCGGCAGAGAGCGCATTGAGGCCCAACGAGTTCAAGTCGACCGGCAGCACCGTGGCGGGATCACCGGTCGCGCCGGCATTCTCCTCGCTGATTCCCTGCAGGAAGATCTCGAACAGATCGTTGCGGGGCGTTGCCGGTGCCGGCACGCCGTAGATGCTCTCGATGAGCTTCGGCAGGATCGGATCGAGCACCTTGTCGACGACCGCTCCGCCGGCCGCAGTTGCGTCCTGTTCGGGGCTGATCGAGTTGAAGGCATCCTTCAAGCTCAATGGAACAATAACCTCGTTGATGAGCGGGTTACCGAGGCGTGAGACCTGGGTGGCCCCCTTCTCCGTGGTGCTCCAGATGCCGACGACGGGGTTGTTCGTCGCGTCACCGGCGATGGCGAGTGCGGCCTTGGGGACCTGCAGCGCCACACTGTTGACGTTGTATCCCGCCAACGTGTCCTGACCGACCTCGGAGGCATCGCCGCCGTAGAGCAGGTCGAACACGCGCAGGTCGAGGAAGAACGGGTCGTCGGCCTGGCCGGCGTACGTCTGTCCAACACCCGGGGCCAAGAGCGGATAGACCGCCTGGTCACGCAGGGTTTCGTAGTCGGGCATCGATGCCGGACCGACGTGCGACGGCGCCGAGATGGCGTCGTTCAGCAGCGGGATGGTTGCGCCACCCTCGACCTCGAGGTTCAGGTCGTAGGTCTGGTAGATGTTCAGGTCGGGGTCGTCCAGCGACGTCACCGGGCCTGTGTTGTAGAGGAACTGCTCAGCTCCGTCACGGATGACGGTGTCGAACGTCCACACATAGGTCAAGTCGGCGAGAGCGTCACCGTCGTTGTCGATCTTGATCGTGTACCGGGCGGTGTCGTCCCACATGTAGAAGTTGGGACCGCCATTCGGCTCCTCGAACGGGATCCAGTTCGAGATCAACGTCACGGTATCGGGAGCGTCGGGGCTCACGAACGCGTACACGTCGGTGTTGTCGGCGCGAGGGTCGCCCGCGATCAGCGGTGCCTCACGGTGGCTGGAGGCACGAACATTGATCGGGCCTCCTTCGACGGCAACAATGCCACCGACGAGAGCAACACCGCTGGCAGCAGCGAGATAACGCCGCCACCGCCTCGGTGTGCCTGATGGGAACGTACGGTTCATGCGTTTCTCCTTATGAAGGTGACCTTGGAAATTCGGAGGGAGTGTCCCCCCGAATCGCCGTTCGAAACACGCGAACGTTTGGATCAAGGATTCGTCAAGAAATTTCCGGTCACCGGTCACGTCATGGGGCGACACATGAGGAGGGTCGGGAGCGGGCAGCGCCCCCCGACCAGTCGTCAACCCGTCAGGTCGCCGCGGCGATCGAGGTCTCGAATCCGAGCGGACATCCCGACGAGGAGGTTCCGCGTCAGCTGTGGCGTCGAATCGAACAGCTTGTTGAACCGCGTTCGGTACAGCACGAGCGTATCCACCGTGGTCTCCGCCACGACCGATGCCGATGTGCTCATGCCGTCGATCAGCGACAGCTCGCCCACGACTTCACCCGGTCCGAGAGTCGCAAGACGGCGACGGTCACCCTGCTGAACACCGCTCGGAGAGCCCTCGTCCGCAATCCCCTGCCGCACCACTTGGGCGGTTCCTTCACGGATGATGATCAAACGTCGACCGACGTCCAACTCTTTGACGATGACGGCACCTGGCGGGAAGCTCACATGGTCGACGAGCTTCGCGACCGTGACCAGCTGCCGCTTCGTCAATCCGCTGAACAGCGGAACTGCGTGAAGCATCGAGACCGTCTCGGCTTGCGATACCAGTGCCATGGTCTGCGCCTCCAACGCCCCGATTGGTAGTACACGGCCCGTCCGGCACCGTGCCTGGGAGACGTTAGTCGCCGGCAGCGGCCGGTATCGACAAGGCAAACCGGGGCAGTCGTCCGTGGGCGTCCCGAGCGCGGGCTCCGTCAGGTTGCGGCGGCGGAGACCGGGTCCTCCAAGGCCCAGCCGTAGTGCATCCGACCATGATCGGCGTTGGCCGCCATGATCCCGCCGACCGTGCCGTCGGCCCACGGTGCGCCAGGGATCGTCGAGGCAAGATCCTCGTCGGAGAGCTCCGCAAGGAGCGCAAGGGTGTCGGCACGGACACCTTGGCCGACACGCACCAATTCGGCGAACGGCTTGCCGCTGTGCTCGGCCTTCCACTCCTCGGTCCACGAGTGGATCGAGGCCATGATCTCGTCCATCGATTGCGGCGAACCGTCGCTGCGCAACCGTGCGTCGAGGCCTCGTTCGCCCGCAACGTGGCGCCGAAACATCGCATTCCAGTTCTGCTCGATGAGTGTGGTGTGTACGAAGTGGTCGGCGAACGACCATCGACTCTCGGGGTCGTGCTCGCTGAACGTTCGCGGCGCCGTGAGTTCGTCGGCAGACATCGAACCGAGCCGCTCGAGCAGCCAGTTGCGGTCGTGGTTCAGCTTGATCTCGATCTCGATGCGATCCATCACGTCAACGTACCGACCGGGGCCAGACCCAGCGTGATCGAAGCGCCGGCAGAGATCCGGCAGAGCGTCAGTCGAAGGTGATGACGCTGCGGGCGATGTTTCCGGTCTTCATGTCGGCGAAGCCGTCGTTGATCTCGTGGAGCGTGATGGTCTTCGACACCATCTCGTCGAGGTGCAGTCGTCCGTCGAGATACATGTCGATGTAGCGGGGCATGTCGGTACGGAACTGGTTCGAGCCCATGTTCGACCCGGTCAGCGTCTTCTCGGAGAGCAGCTCGGGACCGTGGATCTCGATCATGGTGCCCACCGGAATCATGCCGATCACGGTGGCCTGGCCTCCATTGCGCAGCATCTGATACGCCTGCTCGGCGGTCTGCTTGAGCCCGACCGCCTCGAACGAGTGATGAACTCCCCCACCGGTGAGGTCCTTCACTGCGGCGATCGGATCGTCGGACGATGCGTCGACCACGTGGGTGGCACCAAGCTGCTGGGCGAGTTCGAGCTTCGATGCATTCATGTCGACGGCGATGATCTTGTTCGCTCCGGCGATGCGGGCGCCTTGGACTGCCGACAGTCCGATTCCGCCGCAGCCGATGACCACGACCGTCTCCCCGGGCGCAACTCGTGCGGTGCGGAACACTGCGCCGAGACCGGTGGTGACGCCACAGCCGATCAGCGCTGCCTTGTCGAGCGGCATGTCCTTGTCGATCTTCACCAGGGCCTGCTCATGGATGAGCATCTGCTCGGCGAACGACGACAGGTGCAGGTACTGGTTGACGGTCTCACCCCCACGCCGACTCAGGCGCGGCGGTTCCCCGGGCTGACGCACCAGCTCGGTGCCCTTGTTCTCGCACAGCGCGAGGTGGCCGTCGGTGCACTGCGAGCAGTGTCCGCAGAACGCGGACAAGCAGGTGATCACGTGGTCGCCCGGTTGCACGTAGTGGACCATCGAACCGACGGCTTCGACCACACCAGCGGATTCGTGACCGAGCACGGCCGGACACGGGAACGGGTACTTGCCCTCCATGAAGTGCAGATCGCTGTGGCAGAGCCCAGCAGCGGAGGTACGGATCAAGACCTCCCGCGGCCCCGGCTCACCGATTTCGACGTCCTCGATGTCGAGTTGCCCCGGAATCGAGTTGAGCACTGCAGCTTTCATGACCGACCCCCAAGTGTTGTCCGGCGATGTCGAGAAGGTAGTCGGTCCGCTCCGTGATCTCCTGGCTGGAACTCTCGCACTACGGTGCGTCCACGTGACCGAGTCCTCCCACGTCGCCCGCGTCCTCGATGCGGTCGATGCGCTCCGCCAACCAATGGTGACCGAACTTCGCGACGTGCTGCGCGTGCCGAGCGTGTCAGGCACCGACGCCGAGAACGAGGCCCAGCAGCACATGTGTGGTGTGTTCGGGCGCGGTGGGCTCGACGTCGACCTGTGGCCCATCGACCTGCCGACGATCACCGCGGACCCCGACTTCCCGGGCATGGAGGTGGACCGCAGCGAGGCGTGGGGATTGGTGGGTCGCCTCGCCGGAAGCGAGCCCGATTCAGGCAAGACGCTGATGCTCAACGGTCATATCGACGTGGTCCCGACGGGCGACTCCGACGCGTGGAACGACGCTCCCTTCGATGCCGTCGTCCGCAATGGCCGGCTGTACGGGCGCGGAGCGTGCGACATGAAGGCTGGGTTGCTCGCGGCGCACTGGGCGGTGCAGGCGATCCGAACCGCTGGCGTGGAGTTGCGCGGGGACCTGCTCGTGGCGTCGGTGCAGGGCGAGGAGGACGGTGGCCTCGGCACGTTCGCCACACTGCAGCGGGGCTGGACCGCTGATGCCTGCATCATCCCCGAGCCGACCAACCTCGACATCATCCCGGCCAACTCGGGGGCCCTGACCTTCCGATTGCGCGTCCGCGGACGGGCCACCCACGCAGCTCGTCGCACCGACGGTGTCAGCGCCATCGACACCTTCGTGCCCGTCCTGGCAGCACTGCACCGATTGGAGGCTCGCCGCCACGAGACGGTCGACCCGCTCGTCGCTCGCTGGGGCCTTGCTCATCCGCTGTCGATCGGCACGGTCAACGCCGGCGACTGGGCGTCCTCGGTCCCCGACCTCCTGATCGCCGAAGGGCGACTCGGCGTGGCGATCGACGAACCGCTCGAGCGCGCCAGGGCCGAATTCGAAGAGGCGATCGCCGAGGCATGCGAGGGCGACGCGTGGTTGCGCGAGCATCCGGTCGAGGTGGAGTGGTGGGGCGGCCAGTTCGCCTCCGGTCGCCTGCCCGAACACAGCGACCTCGTCGAGCGGGTTCGAATTGCACACGACATCGCCAGCGAGCAGCGACCACTCGATGTCTACGGTGCCCCGTACGGCAGCGACCTTCGTCTGCTCACCGGCCTCGGCGGAATCCCGACGCTGCAATACGGCCCCGGGGACGCCGCCGACGCGCACGCGCCGGTCGAACATGTCGTGCTCGACGATGTCGCAATCACCGCCCGCACGCTGGCGCTGATCGCTCTCGACGTGTGCGGAATCGCAGGCTCGAACCGCTGAACTCGAAGCACCGATTGGTGATGCGGGATTGCTGAGCTGCAGCGGGCAGAATCTCGTCCGTGTCCAACGACGTCACGACCGACGAACCGGG
>JANPKU010000009.1:0-3072 GCA_031426215.1 Actinomycetes bacterium | reverse complement strand
GAGGCCCCGCTCATCATGACGGCCGCTCAGGCCGCCCGCTACATCGGCGTGGGCCGCGACTCGTTCCGTGCGATGGTCGCCGACGACCAGGTCCCGCACGTCGACATGCCCGGGACAATGAAGCGCCGGTTCAGCCGCCCGCAGATCGACCGGTGGCTCGCCGACGGATGCCCGCACAACTCGAAGTCGTTGGCGGTTGCGTCATGAGTCTCGTCGAAGCGCACACCGAGATCGCCGTCATGGCCGAGGCTGAGGCCCGCGAGATCACCAACGACATCCGCCGAACTGGAACGGTCATGTGGTCCCAGATCATCAAGGCGTTCCAGGGTCGGGCATGGATCTCGTTGGGGTACCCGTCGTGGGACGACTACTGCGACGCCGAGTTCGACGGCGCACGGATCAAGCTGCCTCGCGAGGAGCGCACGACCGTCGTCGCCTCGCTCGCTGATGCGGGCATGTCGGTCCCAGCGATCGCCAGCGCCACGGGCGTGACGGAGCGGACGGTCCAGCGCGACCGGGCGAGCCAGGGGGCGACATTTGTCACCCCCTGCCCGGACGACGACATCATCGACGCCGAAGTCATCGACAGTCCGACGCCGGAGCCGCGCAAGGTCACAGGCACCGACGGCAAGTCGTACACGCTCACCCCCAAGCCTGTCGCCACCCCCGACCCTGAGCGCGAGGCCGAGCGCCAGAGACGGCGACTCGCCACACTCCGCGACCGTTCACCTGAACTCGCCGCCGAAGTCGACGCCGGCGACATCTCGATCGACGAAGCCTCGGCGATCGAAAGCGAACTCCTGTCATCGGCCGAGGCCGCCGAGCGGGCCCGGTACGAGGCGCTCGTGGCGAACTGCACGACGTTCTACAAGTTCGTCGCCCAGTTCACCGGCCTGAACATCGGCGACGACTACCCCGCCGCGTACGTCGAGACGTTCCTGCCAGTCCCGAGCGCCGACGAGATCGACGGCGCAATCGAAACGCTCACGAACATCGCCAAGCAATGGAGGAACCGATCATGAAGCAAGACACCGCCACCGACCCGCCGATCGAGTCGGGCATCGATTCGACGACCACCACCGTGACTCCGCTCACTGAGTTCGACGCCTGGGTCCAGAACCGTTACGCCGAGACAGTCGGCGCGGCCGGCGAAGACGGCATCGATCGTCTGGTTGCCGTGATGGCGATCACGAAGAAGGCGCAGGTGCTTATTGAGTCCGGCAAGTTGCGGCTTCCGATCGATGTGACCGCCCGCCTGATCAACGACTCGACGCGCACCGTCGACAATCGTGAGGGTCGCAAGACGCTCGATCGCATCACCGAGGTGTCGAGCGTCGTCGCGGGTGATGGCCTGCTCAACGAGGATGATCCGCTCCTTGACGCCGTGGCCCGCATCGGCGCCGGTCGACGCAAGACGTGGCGGCATGTCGGTGCCGACGACATCACCCACATGATCGTGATGAAGGCCCGCCACGCGCAGGACGCAGCAACAGCGTCGGCGGAGTTCGCCTTCCAGGCCGCGACGGTGCTCAAGGCGCTGCGTGATGTGGGCCGAGACGCAACGGTCGGAGACGTGCTGTGACCCTCACGTTCGATTGCCGCCCGATCCACAAGGGTGCGTTCAGCGGCGACGCCTCGTACTTCACGCACGACGAAGCCGACGCCGTCACCTGGTCGAAGGCGAACGCGACCCGTGACCGTGAGCAGGTGACGATCGAGGTGACCGCACCGGGTGGTGTGTCGACGTTCGCTATCCGTCACTTCAAGTTCGGCGGCATCGACACGGGCTGGTTGTGCTGGCGTGACGGTGACAGGGTGTCAACTCGTTCGCTCGACGTGTTGTTCGGTGAGGGGGTGGCGTCGTGACCGCCGCTCGCAAGATCAAGCCCGCGACCGAGCTCGTGGAAGCGAAGCACGTCGCATCGTTCGCCCTCACCGCCGACGCAGAGCGGTTCGCCAAGGCGGCACGAATCGCGGCGACCTTCACCTCTACCGACGATGGCCGCGCTGTGCTCACCGCCATCCGAGTCCTGAGCGATGGCGAGGGAACCTTCGTGTTCGAGGCGACCGACTCGTACCGGTTGGTGAAGCTCACGCTGCGCAACGTCGGTTCCCGTGACTCGCATCCCGCCAAGTTCGACGCGCTAATCCCAGCCAAGTGGTTCGCCACCAACCTGCCGAAGCGTCCACGTCGCATCGGTTTCGGCATTGACCTGACAGACGCCAACGTCACGGTCCGCGATGCCGCCGAGCACACTTCGGCAACCGCCCCGTTGAAGCTGGGCGACTACCCGAACACTGAGAGCATCTGGTCAGGCACGAGCGATCATGTCGACGGGATCGGCGAGGTCGTCGGTCTCAACCCTGGCTACTTGTCGAAGATGTTAAAGGCGTGCGAGACGTGGGGTGGTGGACCGTGGGGTGGCATCCCGGTCCGCATCCAATCACTGGACGCCATTAAGCCGATCCGCTTCGACGTGAGCGGCCCGGACGGTGACCTGTCCGCATTGCAGATGCCAGTGAGGCTGTCGTGAAGACCGTCGTCCAAGCAGTCGTCGGCATCGTCCTGCTCGGTGCCGGTATCGGTCTGGCAGCCGAACCCGAGATCGGTGGGCTGGTCACCGTCGGTATGTGCCTGTTCCTCGCGGGGGCCACGTTGTGTGCCGTCGCCATCGTCGACGCCGTGGGCATCGAGTGATCGACAAGGTCGGGTTTCACGAGCGCTGTAAGGACGACACCGTGCGTCGTGGTATCGCCTTTCTGCTGGACCCTCTCGCAGACGCCAGAGAGCATTGCGCTGACAACCAGTACCCATTCGCTCTCGGTTCAGCGAAGTCCCAGATCGGTTCGCTGCTCGACGCTCTCGGCTACCCGCAACACGGCCCGGATCTGTTCGACGTCGAGTGGTACGCGACGCACCCGGTCGAATACGACGAGGTCGACCAGTGATGCTGCCACCACCGGAGCCGATGTTCTGCGATCACTGCGGGCATCCAGTCATTGTCCGCAGCATCGAGTACGGCGGGTTCGTCCACGAGGACGGGATGAAGTCGTGCGCCGTGCAGGATTGGC
>JANPKU010000008.1:0-1873 GCA_031426215.1 Actinomycetes bacterium | reverse complement strand
TGGACGCTGACGCTGACGACCGGTCGCCGCGCGCTGATCTTCGCATCGTTTCGAGCCGGCAACATCGGCAATCCTGGTGCGGCTGTCGGGGTTGACGACTTCAAGTCGATCGAGATGGTCATGGGTATTCAGATCGACTCGACTCTGCCGAGCGATTTCCCGACACCGACCATGCGGTCGCAGGTCATTGAGTTCGGTGCTGCTGGCGCGAACCCTCGGGCAGCGACGTCGTTGGTCACGTTCCGAGAGGACATTGTCCCAGGGGAGCACGTGTTCACAATGAAGTTCTATTCGACTCTGATCTACCCGGCGAACACCGTGAACCCGATCGTCGACGACATGCAGCTCTGCGTCGTGCCGCTCGGCCCGGGCTGATCCCCGCCCATCCCTTCCACCGTCCACCATCGAATCGAAGGAGGGCGCATGGCTTTCAACTGGGACCTGCGAGTCCCGTACCTCTACTCGAACCGGTACATCACGCTGCGCGACCTCGAAGCGGTCATGCTGCGCGACTACCACCCCGAGTACGTCCGGCGCTTCATCGGCTGGTTGCACTACAAGAACGGCAACGTCGGCGCTGGTGGCCTGTCCCGCACCGAGCAACCCGACCTGCCCGGGTTCGCGCCGTCGCTGCTCACGACGTTTCACTGGGCCGGCCAGCGGTACGACGACGGGATCACGGCTGCGTGTGCGGTGGACACCGTGTTCCGAGACGGCGCCGATCCGGGCGACGCGCACGACGGCATCGCCTGGACCGAAGTGCCCATCCAAGGATCGGCTGAAGCGGTCCGTTGGGGGTTGCACGCCAACGTGGGTGTCCCCGGCAAGGGCGAGTCGTGGCACATCCAGCCCATCGAGATCGACGGTCACACCTCATGGGTCGCTGCTGGTCGACCGGCGCCGGCGAAGGGCTACCCGATCCCCGCCGAGCACGACCCCTACGCGCCCACTCAACCCATCGACGAAGAAGAGGACGACATGCCCGAGTTCATCTACACACCGCCGCCAGGGTTCCCACCGGATTCGCCGTGGCTGTATCAACGCGGTGCGTCAATGACGTACTGCACCCCCGATACATACTTCGAGGTCACCGGGCGCGGGGTTCCCGTGAAGCAAATGACGGACCCGAAACAGTACGCCCACGCCCGGTCGGCTGCCGGCGTCTGATGGACCCCGCCATCATCGCGGCCATCGCCGTCGTCGTTGCTGCGATCGTCGCCGGGCTGTTCGGCTACGGCGGCGCCAAGTTCGGTCGACGCAAAGAGAAAGCCGACGCCGCGGCCGTCATCACCTCGACGGCGCTGTCGCTCATCACCCCGCTCCAGACCGACATCGCCAAGCTGACGGGCCAGGTGACGGGGCTGCAAGCCGAGGCGCAACGCCTGTCGACCGCCGTCGTGCGGCTCGAAGTCGACAACCGCAATCTCCGCTCCGAAAACTCCGGGCTCCGAGCTCGGGTGTCGGCGCTCGAGGCGCAGATCCTCGGCCTCGGTCACACGCCCGTGAACGGCACCCCGCCGATGGGCACCGTGACCACGTCGACCACGGAGACCGTCACTCATCCGATCGCTACCGAAGGGGACAAGAAATGAAGACCATCGCCGAGTACATCCCGTCGAAAGTGCGTGGCGTCATCTATGCCGTCATCGGAACGTTTCTGTTGCTCGACCCGATCTGGAACATCATCCCGGAGGGCTATGGCGGCAAGGTGACGGCGACGCTCGCCGTGCTCGGTTTCGGTATGGCGACGTTGAACACCGACCTCGTCCCGAAGCCTGCCGATGACGTCAACGCCGATCGTGGCGAGAGCGCCGTGGTCACCCTCGCCGCCGTTGCCGTGATCGTTGTCGCCGTCGTGTGGCTGCTGTCGGTG
>JANPKU010000007.1:0-1977 GCA_031426215.1 Actinomycetes bacterium | reverse complement strand
GCGACGACGTCGTGCATCTCACGGGCGATCCGGCTGCGTTCCTCAACGACGGCACGCTGGGCTTCCACGACGCGCGACGACTCGGCCCGCTCCGGCTGGGCCCTCAAGCTTGCGAGGAGTTCCGATCGAGATCGTTGACTGTCGCCCAGAGCGAAGCAGGCAACGGCGACGGCGGTGATGAACGTCATCGCGACGGTCGACGTCCTCCCCGGGGACCACTTCGTCCAGCGTCGTTGTGTCACATTGCGGCGGGCTACGTCGTCGAGTCGGTATGAGAAGTTCAAAGGCAGATGTTGTCGTGATCGGTGGCGGGCTCGCCGGGCTGACGGCGGCCGCCGTCGTGGCCGGGGCGGGTCGGTCGGTCGTGGTTCTCGAACAACTCGGAGAGGTCGGTGGGGCAGCGCGCAGCACCACGACCGATGGCTTCACCTTCAATCGCGGGCCGCATGGGCTCGCGGCTGGCGGACCAGCGCACCGCGGACTGGAGGAACTCGGCGTCAGGGTCAGCGGTGGCAAGCCACGATTCGACGCTCAGATGGTCTTCGCCGACCGGGCGGAACTCGCACCCGCGGGCGCCCTGTCCCTGCTCCGGACGAAGGCGCTGTCGTCAAGGGAGAAGATCGAGGTGGGCAAACTCTTCGGTCGCATCCCGAAGCTGAATGCCTCGGACTACGCCACGACGACCACGGCCGACTGGGCGGCGAGTGAGGTGCGCAGTACTCGCGTTTCGGAACTGGTCCATTCGCTTGTGCGCCTCGCCACGTACAGCCACGCTCCGGACCGCCTGAGTGCAGACTTGGCCATCCTCCGGCTCCAGGCTGCCCTTCGTGGCGACGGTGTGATCTACGTCGACGGTGGGTGGCAGTCGCTCGTCGATCAACTGCGCGTGCGGGTCGGCATCGAGATCATCACCGGTGAGGGACTGCACGAACTTCCCGATGCGCCGGCCGTCATCGTGGCCGTCGGCGGACCCACCGCCGCCGCGAACCTGCTGGGCACGTCGTTCGACATCGGCCCGCCGGCGATTACCAGTTGTCTCGACCTCGGCCTTCGTCGACGCCCGACGCAGGACCTGGTGATCGGTGGTGACGTTCCGTTCTACTTCTCCAACCACTCAGCGGTCGCGGATCTCGCCCCGTCCGAACACTGGCATGCTGCGGTCGTGCAGTACCTCGGTGAATCCGACGAACCTGACATGGCAGCACTCGACGCGTTCGCCCGACACGCTGGAGTCCGAGACGACGATGTCGTCGTCAGCCGCCGCCTTCACCGCATGACGGCATCGACGTCCATCCCCACGGCGATCCGCGGCGGGCTCGTCGGGCGGCCGAACATCACCGACTCCGGTCATGACAACGTCTTCCTGGCCGGCGACTGGGTCGGCCCGACCGGACAGCTTGCGGATGCGTCCGTGGCCAGCGGGCGGGCCGCGGCCGACGCTGCACTGGTCGCACTGGGCCGACGGCGGGTGGCGTGACATTGGCCGGCACGAGGATGTCCGATGAGCAACTCGCCGAGTACTTCGAGACGGAACGTCAGCGTTTGCGCTCGATCGCGTACAGAATTCTCGGCACCCCCGACGACGCAGACGACGTCGTGCAGGACAGCTGGCTCCGATTCGCCACTGCGGACCACTCCAGCATCGAGAATCCGACCGCATGGTTGACGACGGTGGCCAGCCGACTCGCGATCGACCGGTTGAGGTCGGCTCGACATCGACGTGAGACGTATGTCGGGCCGTGGCTCGCAGATCCCATCGCGTCGGAACCCGACAACGTCGGTGCGCCCGACGATGCCCTGATCCTGGCCGAGTCGTTGTCGCTGGGATTCCTCGCTGTGCTCGAACGGCTGACACCGCTCGAACGGGCCGTCTTCATCCTGCACGACGTGTTCGCCTATCCCCTCGCAGAGGTCGCCGACATCATCGAGCGCAGCCCGTCAGCAACGCGCCAGTTGGCCAAGCGCGCCCGAGACCAC
>JANPKU010000006.1:0-3037 GCA_031426215.1 Actinomycetes bacterium | reverse complement strand
GCCGATCTTGCTGAGGGCACGGCGCCCGCCGCTTGAACCGTTCGGGCGAAGCATCAGACCAGCACCAGTCTTGGGGGCGATGCACGATGTCGCGCCCGCATTCCACGAGATCATCTGTGTCTGGCCGGACGCTACGGTGCTCTGCAACGGTGTGTAGTTGATTCCGCTGCTGAAGCCGGAGAATGCGTTCAGCACGTCCTGCGTGGTATCGGAACCCATACCGATGATGGCTTCGTACTGCTTGGGATCGGCCTGCGCCGGCGAGCTGCCGGCGAAACCGATTGCTGCAAGCGAACCCAAGGTGGCAGCGACAGCTGCGACCTTGACCGCTTTGCTCCTGCGAGTGGACTTGATCATGATGTTGAAGAACCCTTCATTTGTTTGGCGGATATCCGGGCCCCTGCTCGGACGCTCTGCACTGTTACAGAGTGATCTGGCGTGCAGGTGGCCACAAGGTGAACGGAAGGTAAGAACGTCAAGAGTTCATCTGGGCGTTGCCTGGCGGCTAGCCGAAACGCCCATTGACGTAATCCTCGGTGCGCTGATCTTGCGGCGAACTGAACATCGCGTCGGTTGGTCCGTGCTCGACGATGACACCGGGAGTGCCCTGCTCAGCAAGGAAAAACGCGCACAGGTCCGACACTCGAGCGGCCTGTTGCATGTTGTGCGTGACGATCACGATCGTCACCTCGTCGACGAGTTCGATGATGGTCTGCTCGATGCGCCGAGTAGAAGTCGGGTCGAGCGCCGAGCACGGTTCATCCATCAACAACACCCTCGGCTTGATCGCCAGGGCGCGAGCAATGCACAGGCGCTGTTGCTGGCCGCCCGAGAGGCCGCCGCCGGGCTGGCGGAGCCGGTCCTTCACTTCATTCCACAGGCCGGCCTTGCTCAGGCACGACTCGACGATCGCATCCTTCTCCGACATCGTCGCCTTGGTGCCAGTGAGGCGCAAGCTGGCGATCGTGTTGTCGTAGATCGACATCGCCGGGAACGGGTTCGGCTTCTGGAACACCATGCCGATCTCGCGGCGTGCATCGGTGAGCTTGCGTGACGGGTCGTAGATGTCGTCGCCGCCAAGTAGCACCTCGCCGGCGAGTGCTGCCGACGGAATCATCTCGTGCATTCGGTTGAGAATGCGCAAGAACGTGGACTTGCCGCACCCAGACGGCCCAATCAGCGCGGTCACGTGCCCGGCAGGCATGTCGAGCGACACCCGGTCGAGCACGTTATGGGAACCGAACCACGCCGAGATGCTGCGCGCCTCGATCCCCGTCAGGTCACTCTCGACACGACGGACGACCACCGGGACCTCTGTGCCCGGGCTGGTGGGCGGGTCGATCAACACCGTCGTCGGTTCGCTCACATGGACGATCACCGGCGGCGTGGTGATCAGAGTCGGCGCGCCGATGAACGGCGGAGCTAGGTCGAACGGCGTCGCGCTATTGGTCGATGGTTCGTGACCATGGCCGTTGGTTGCGGCTGCCCCGGCGACAGTCGGTGCTGAGCTACCGCTCATGCCGGCATCCTGCATCGTCGCACGGGGACCCGGAAGGTTGGCAAGCAGTTCACGGAACTCGCCGACCCTCTCGATCGGCACCGACACTCCGAAGTCGGCGATTCCCGGAACGACCAGAATCGTCCACGGCTCGTCCGCGCCGTGGACGACCGCTGTCAGTTCGTTGACCATCCACGCCCAGTCGATGTCGCCATCGACGGCGGTGACCTTCGAGCCCGACACCTTGACCATTGCGTCGTGCAGCGGAGCGACCAGGGCACCATGACGTTGCGGGTCACCCCCAACGAGCTGCACGACCGACGAACCGGGAAAGGAACCGAGAAGGTCCTCACCGCCGGAGCCGTCGGCGCTCGTCGACGGGCCGGTCGACGAATCGGACGATGGGATGGGGGCGCTGTCAGTTGTCATAAGAGGTTGGGAAGCAATCGGGCAACCTCACCGGAGGTTGCGAGGCCGACAAGGAGCAATGGCGGGAGAAACACGATCCATGCCTGGGCGTGACCCCAGCGATGCCACGCCCAGATCGCACCAATCGACAACCCGATGAGAGCCTGGAGCCACAGCACGAGCACCCAGATCGTCGACGTATCGGCGCCCATGAACTGCTCGGAGCCCGGAAGCGCTGCGGCAGTGGTGAGTCGAGCGGGGCCAACGGTGGCGTCGCCGACGATCGCGGCATCAACGCGCAAGATCCCATCGGGCATGAACGCCCGGCCGTCAGCCGTAGCCAGTACCAGCCGGCTGGACCCCGACGCGGGCGGATCCGGCACCGGTTCGCCCTCCCGGCGCACGCCGATCACCTCGTACGTGAAGACCCCCTGGCCGGTCGTGGCGATGATCTCGTCGCCCTGCTCGAGCTCACTAATTTTCGAGAAAGGTCCTCCGAAGGCGGCTTTGCGCCCCATGATCACACTCGTACCCGCCTGGCCCGGCAGCGGCGAGTCGCGACGATGGCCTGGACCTGAGAACAGCACGCTCGACGTGGTGCCCTCACCAACCACCTGTCGCAGCCCGATCTCGGGGATCTCGATGTAGGCCACCGGCGCGCCGAGCGGCAGTTCGGTCACCGTCTCTTGACCATCCTGGTCCCTCGTCGTGGTCGTCGGCCCGATGGGCGCAACGCCGTTCGCCAGTTGGCTACGAAACTTGTCGAACGACCGTTCTTGAGCCGACGACTGCTGCAACGAACCGACGAACAACAGTTGTAGGAAGAGGGTGATCGACAGCATGAAGACGATGATCAGTGCGACCCTCGCTAACTGCATCTTCGGGCTCAAGGGCGGGATGGCGCCGCTCGAGGCGGTCGACTCTCGCACGGATCGTGTTGAGGCTGGCGGCGACACCGACGGTGGCGGCAGCGTGCCCGACGAACGCGACCACCGAGACTCAGTCGCCGTCGCCGCGGTCGCGTTCGTCATGGGCCCGTTGAGATGACCTTGGGCTTACGGCCGAGCAGAAGCGCAATGCGCCCGAACACGAGCAGCAAGATGCCCCACACGATGATCGACGTGGTCGACG
>JANPKU010000005.1:0-7771 GCA_031426215.1 Actinomycetes bacterium | reverse complement strand
AGCCGGTCCTGCGGCGAGGCGCTCCTCGGCTTGGAGTTGGCGTTGCTGGCGAAGAGCCTTGATCGTGGTGTCGTGGACGTAGACAGTGCGTCGACTTCCTGCCGTCTTCGGCTGACCGATGACAACTTTGCTATCGACCGTCGTGACGGTCTGGACGATGGCGATCTGCGACGAGTCGAAGTCGATGTCGCCCCACCGAAGTCCGAGTGCTTCGCCTCGGCGCATGCCCGTGGTGGCAAGGATGGTCAATGCGTTGCGCATCCGCGACTCGTGCGCGGCAGCCGAGAACACTTTGAGTTGATCCGACGACCAGGTCTTCATCTCTGGTCGGATCACCGTTGGACCTCGGGCCGCCGCCGCGGCGTTGCGGTGAACGAGGCCGAGTCGCTCGGCATCCGCCAACGCTTTGCGGAGCACGACATGGGTGTTCTTCACCGATTTCGGCGACAGTCCTTCCCCGTCGCGTCGACCGTGGTCGAGCAGTTCGGCATAGAACTTCTCGATCTGGAGTGGGGTGAGCGCCTGCAACTTGTAGCGCCCGAGGTGGCGCTTCAAACGCTTGCCCGCCATCACATAGGAATGGTGGCTCGACGGGCGAAGACGCGACTCCTGGCCAGCGAGCCAGTTGTCGAGGAAGTCATCGAGCCGCATACTCGAGTTGGCGACGACGGTGCCGTCGAAGACCGTCTTCTGTACCTCGGCAAGCGCCTGCTCGGCTTCTCGCTTCGTGCGGAACCCCTGCCGCTTGATCTGGCGTCGATTGCCGGTCTCCGGGTGGACACCGGCTTCGACTTTGAACCCCCAACCGCCGTGACGCTTGAACACGGATCCACGAGCCATGGAAACGATCCTAGACCTTCCGGGACCTTTTCGGGACCTTTTCATCACCGACTAGCTGCAGCTTGGTAACGGATCGACTAATAACACCAGCGTATGAGTGCCCGGGGCGGGATTTGAACCCGCACTCCACGTGAGTGGAAGGGGGGTTTAAGCCCCCCGCGTCTGCCAGTTTCGCCACCCGGGCCGGTGCGGCCCCGACATTACGCCGGTACTCCTCGGCTCCTCACGCCAACCACCCCCGTTTGGGTGCGGATTTCGGTGGACCGGGCCACCAGGAATGCAACCCAAACGGGGTTGGAGGCCTGGTCCGGCGTCGGGTCGGTGACCTACGGTGCATGTCATGGAGTACACCAAACTCGGCAACACCGGCCTCGACGTGTCACGGATCTGCCTCGGCTGCATGAGCTTCGGCGCATCCGAACAGGGCACCCACGCATGGTCGCTCGACGAGGAGACTTCGCGAACGTTCATCAAGCAGGCCCTCGATGCGGGCATCAACTTCTTCGATACCGCCAACGTGTACTCGGCCGGCACCAGCGAGGAGTACACCGGACATGCCCTGGCCGACTGGGCGAACCGTGACGAGATCGTGTTGGCCACCAAGGTCAACGGGCCGATGCGCGGCGGCCAGAACGCCATCGGTCTGTCGCGCAAGGCGATCATGACCGAAATCGACCACAGCCTGCGTCGCCTCGGAACCGACTACGTCGACCTCTACCAGATCCATCGTTGGGACCATCGCACACCGATCGAGGAGACGATGGAGGCGCTCCATGACGTCGTGAAGTCGGGCAAGGCCCGCTACATCGGAGCGTCGTCGATGTGGGCGTGGCAGTTCTCGAAGGCGCAGTACGTCGCCGAAGCGAACGGGTGGACGAAGTTCGTGTCGATGCAAAACCACTACAACCTCATCCAGCGCGAAGAAGAGCGCGAGATGATGCCACTGTGCGTCGACCAGGGCGTCGGGGTGATCCCGTGGAGCCCACTCGCCCGCGGACGCTTGACCCGCGATTGGGACGAGTCGACGGCACGTTCGGAGACCGACGAGTTCGGCAAGATGCTGTATACGCCCGACGACAAGGTGATCGTCGACCGTGTTGCCGACATCGCGAGCGAGCGGGGCGTGTCCCGGGCGCAGGTGGCGTTGGCGTGGGTGCTCGCCCAGCCGTTCGTCACGTCGCCGATCGTCGGTGCCACCAAGCCGTCGCACATCGACGATGCCGTCGCCGCCGTCGACCTGGAACTGTCCGCCGGCGAGATCGCCCGGCTCGAGGAGCCCTACACCCCGCACCAGGTGGTCGGCTTTCGCTGACGCGACCAGGCTCTACCAGAACGTTTGCGCTGCATTTCGGGTGGGCCGGGCCACCGAGAACCCGACACAAACGTGCAGAATCGGACGCGTCAGGAGACCACGGTGCCGAGCGTGCCGCAACAGCCCATGCGCCGCGTGTCGGGATGCAGCGACGTCGACCGGATTGCAGACCTGCCCAGGAGTTCGGCGGCGCTCCCACGATCGGGTGCCCAGAGGGCTTCCACCTGCGCACGTGACCGTTCGAGCTCGGTTGCCGGGTCGCCGGCGAGGAGGTCGAGCCAGTCGGCCGGTCGGTCGCCGAGCAGATCGACCGCCCGACGATACAGCGGCTCCAGCGCGACTGGACCGTGGGCCTCGACCATCGAACGCCAGTATCCGAAACCACTGACCGCTGCGTCGCGCCGGGCCATTGCCGCATCGGGAGCGTCGGCGGTGGTGCGGGCGTCGACGGGCAGGTCGGCGATGGCGCGATAGGCGCCGTCGTCAGCGAGCAGGTCGGGCTCGAAGGCGAGGATCATGTCGCCGGCCTCCGGCAGTCCGGCATTCGACATCAGCACGTACAGCTCGAGTCGGCCATCGCCGTTGATCAGCCGGTGGATCGTGCCCGGCGAGAACCAGGCGATCGTGCCCGCTACCAACGGCGTCTCGGCGTACCCCTCCCCCGACAACGTCTGGACCATTCCTTCGCCCGAGATCACCAGATACGCCTCGGTGCACACCGTGTGCAGATGCGGGGATCCGCCGGCCAGTCCGTCGGGGCCGATCGTGTCGTAGACCCGCACGTGGCTGACCGACGTCCCACCCGGCAGTGGCACCCCGAACTGCTCCCCCGGCGTCATCGCCGTCCCCCGGCGAGCAGCACAACCCCGTTTGCGTGGCACTTTCGGTGGGCCGGGTCACCGGAAATCCGACGCAAACGCCCGAGCGCACCCCCCACCATGTCTGTGTGGCATTTCGGGCGGACCGGACCACGCAAAATGCAGCGCAAACGTGGAGGTGTCGGAGTCGTCACGGGGCGGGCTCGGGGGTCCACGAGTTCCGGGCGGGATGATCGACGGCGAGTGGGAGGGTCTCGACCGATCCGGTGCGTTCGGAGTGGTACCAGGCGGTGACCAACTCGAGCGATGCCTGGGCGTCGGCCAGGGTCACCGGGAACTCCCCGCCGCCAACGAGAGCGTCGACGAAGCCCTGGAACTGGCCGGTGTACTGCGTGCCGGATGGCTCGAGGTCGGCCCACACCTGTTCGGCCTCCTCGGCGAATGCCGATCGGCGGAACTCGAAGTTCCAGGGCCCTGCTGCCGGGTCGTACGCCTCAGACGACGACGTGATCGTGACGTTGTCGAAATGCCAGACGAGCTGCGACGACTCCGATGCCGCGCCGAGCGTGACGTTCATGGTGACGAGTGCGCCGTCGGCGGTGCGTCCGATCGCCACCGCACAGTCCTCGGTCTCCACGTCGTTGACGCGGGTGGCGGTCATTGCTCGGAGTTCGACGAGCGGTCCGGCGATCCAGGCGAGCAGGTCGTGGTTGTGGATCGCATGGCTCAGCACGCACCCGCCGCGCTCGCCGGCCCACGTGCCGCGCCAGGCGGCGTCGGCGTAGTAGGCGCGGCCTCGACGCCACCAGGTGGACGCCGACGCGGTGAACAGCCGGCCGGTGATGCCGGCGTCGATCAGCGCCCGGGCGCGACCGGCACCGTCACCGAAGCGGTACTGGAAGATCGGCATGAATTTGGCCCCGGAAGTGGCAGCCGCACGATCGACGGCGCCGGCGATGCGGTCGCACGCCGCCACCGAATCGACGAGCGGTTTCTCGCAGATCACGTGGAGGCCAGCGTCGAGACATCGCACGATCTGTTCCTCGTGCATAGACGGCGGCGTGCAGAGATCGATCACGTCGACGCAGTTCGGCGAGGAGACATCGCCCGCAGCGGCGAGGAGATCGTCGAGCGAGGCGACACCGGGGATGCCCCAGTCGGCCTCGCCCTTCGATCGTTTTGCGTCGTCGAGTTCGGCGAGCACCGTGGCCGATGCTCCGTCGACGCTCCCCCACGCCAGCAGGTGGCTCTGCCCGATCCCCATCCCGACCACCCCGACTCGCAGCTCGTTCATCGAGCCGACGCTACAACCCGGGTCCGCCAACCCCGTTTGCGTGACACTTCGGGTGGGCCGGGTCACCCAGAATGCAGCACAAACGTCGGGGGTGCTGGGGGTCGGATCAGGCGGTGGGGCGGCCCCAGGGCCCGGCGGCGGCTTGGGCTCGCAGGCACACGTCGGTGACGTCAATGGCGTGCTGCTGGGTCATGAGTCGCTCGCCGTGGTCCACGAGGTCGGCGAGGAGTTGCTCGCCCCAGTCGACGACGACCTCGGAGATGTCGACCCGACGGGTGCCGTCCGCATCCACCACGATGAGGTGCTCGGCACCATCGAGCCCGGCAATGTCAACGTTCGCCCGCGCTTCGATCGTGCCCCCGGTACCGACGATCGTGAGCCGGCAGTCGCCCCACGTTCCCAGCCCTCGAGCGGTCAGGTAGTCGAGCCGGTGATCGCTGACGACGCCGGGTGCCGCCAGTGTCATCGAGCCGATGTCTTGCATCGCCGGATGGTCGGGGCTGGCGACATTGCCGATCGCCGACGTCACGATCGACACGTCGGCAGCGCTCACGCCGGTGATCGACATGAACTGGTCGACCTGGTGCGAACCGATGTCGACCAGGATCCCGCCGGTGGCGTCCGGGTCCCAGAACCAGGCGGGTCGCCGCTTCGCCCACATGGTGTGCGGTCCGGCGCCGACCACGTGCACGATCGTGCCGACCGCTCCTGCCTGCGCGAGACGCACCGCTTCGTTGATCGCCCGGTTCTCGAACCGCTCGGTGAACAGCACCGTCCACGGCCTCCCCGGCCGCCCGGCGACTGCGGAGCGGATCGCGTCGAGTTGCTCCATCGTGGTGAGGCCGGGCTTGTCGGACACCACGTGCTTGCCCGCTTCGATCGCGGCGACGGCAATCGCGGCACGTCGATTCGGGATCGCCGCAGTGACGATCAGGTCGATCGTGTCGTCGGCGAGGATGTCGTCGAAGGTCATCTCGACCGACGAGGCTTGCCATCCCGAGTAGTGCTCGACGAAGTGCCCCTCGGCGGTGTGCGCCACCGCTTCGGCACCCGCCTTCACCAACCGGTCGATGATCTCGTAGAGGTGATTGTGGTCAGCCCCCACCAGCGCAATCCGCCCGGTCACAGCGCCTCCCGGGTAAACATCTCGATTGGGGTCTGACCCCAAGTGAGATTGCTCATGCGAGGGCTCGGGTCATGGTGTCGAAGTCGCAGCTCCATGTCGACGTTCCGGCGGTGAGGTTGTACTGGCGCGACAGGTGATCGACGCCACCCCACGGCGACTCGTGGCGGGGATGGTCGCTCGTCGGAGACTCCACGCCTTCCACCAGGAACACCCCGGTGCTCGAATAGTCGATGATCCCCGACGACGGCGACGTCCACGACACGTCGAATCCGCTGTCGTCGCGCACCACCGACGGATCGGTCGCCGTCACCGCGGCCACGAAGTCGTCGAGCGAACCGCCGCTGTCACTGCCGACCTCCACGATCCACACGTTGTCCGGTCCCCCTTCGGCGACGAGATCGAACGGCTTGACCATCCCGTTCGTCGCGACGACCGCCGGGTCGTACTCACGCCACGTCGGCGTGCGCCACGACCACAGCGCGATGTAGCCGCCGTTCTTCGCCACGATCGTCCAGTTGCCGATCTGGCGCACCTCGTCGAAATGATCCTGCGGCACGTACGCGTGCGTGAACTGGCGGTACTCGAACACGCCCCACACCAGCGGGTCGGTCGACTCGTCCCATTTCGGCTGGTAGATGTGCACCGCCGTTGCCCGATGCTGCGCCGACCGCGGCATCGACGCCTCACCGGTCCAGTAGCCGGGCTCGGCGTCGTCGGACCACACCGTCGACTGCGCGACGTCGGTCACCGGGTGCGTCGTGAACACCATCGCGTTCTCGTCGATCGCCGCCTGCCAGGCATGGCCCTGGTCGCGCATCTGGCCGAAGCGGTGGTCGAGCACCGAGGCGAGCGACACCTTGGGCTCGCGGTAGGCGTAGGTGTTCGCCTCGGACAAGAACCCGAAGTTGATCACCGCCGCACGTTCCTGCTCCCAGACCCGGATGCGTTCGGGGTCGAAGTCGTTGAGCGATGCGAGCAGATTGATGTCGGCGAACTGCTCGGTCTCCCACAGACGGAACTCGTTCATGTAGTCGACGCTCACCTGGGCGAGCGGCCACATGCCGAGCGCGCCGAGGCTCCACCAGAACGGCAGGTTGGCGCGGTCGTCGAAGTCCTTGCCGTACGGCGCGGTCGGGTTGTCCTCCACCGGCGCTGCACCGTCGAAGAACACGCCGTGACGTTCGCGCACCACACTCGGCTCGGGATCGAGTGCGATGTCGACCACCAGTTGCGGCGGTCGATAGCGAGCTCCGGAGCAGAAGTAGGTGACGCCGGTATCGCTCGTCGATTGATACGTGGCAGCGGTGTCGTCGAACACGAACTTGGCGACGTTGAAGGTGTCCTCGTCGAGCGAGGTCATCTTGTCCTTCTTGTAGGTGCGCCCACGCGGCGCCGTGTACGTGCCGGCCTGGTTGTGGGCGGCCATGTCGACGAGACACAGGTCGAGCGCCATCGCCGCGGCAACGACGATCTCGGGGTCGTCGGCGAGTTCGGCGAGCATGTGCAGCGGCGTGACGTTCTTGAGCATGTACACGTTCGAGTGCCACTCGAAGAAGCCGAGGTCGGCGCGCTCGCTGATCCAGTCGAGGATGAACGGCTTGGCCCGATCCAGGTGTTCGGCGCCGGTCAGGCCGGTGACGGCGAACGTCTCGTCGGGGTATCGCTGGCCGGCCAGGTACTCGATCGCTCGGGTGATGATGATGTGGTTCTCCGACCAGAACCACAGGTTGTCGAGCCGCCCGTCGGGAAGCGGATCGTCCCACGCGTAGCGGTTGGCGAGCATCCGCTCGTCGATCGCCGCGATCACCTCGGGCGACAGTTGGGTCATCGGTGTGTCGCCCTGGCCGAGCGCGAGCATCCAGTGCAGGTCCATGAATCGGAAGTCGCGGGTGTCCTCCCACGCATCGATCTGTGCGAACACCGCCGCCAGCGACTCGACGGTGACGTTCTCGATCGGCCACGTGAAGTCCGGGTCGCGATGGGCCCGACCGAGGTAGGCGTTGATGCCCGACGGGTTCGACGAATGTTCGGCGGTGGTCGCGAACGCGAGATAGTCGTCGACGCGCTGCTGATACACGGCTTCGTCGATCAGGCCGGGGGAACCGGGCGCGACGAGTGCTGCTGCCGCTGCGCTCAGCGCCACGGCCGGTGCGGTCGGGTCGGCCGGGGTCGTGTCGGTTGGAGCCGTGCCCGAGAGTGCCGTGTCCGATGTTGCTGCCGGAGTTGTCCCGGCGCCGTCGGCCCCCGGCGATCCCGACGAGTCGTCGCTCGAACAGCCGGCGAGTACCGCTGCGGTCGCCCCGGCACCGGCGAGCAGGAAGCGCCGCCGGTCGAGGACGAGCCGGGCGCGAGATGTCAGGGGGTCACCGGGTTGCATTGCG
>JANPKU010000004.1:0-1969 GCA_031426215.1 Actinomycetes bacterium | reverse complement strand
CGCTCGGTCGACGCGTGATCCCGACCACGGTGACTGTGGTCTCCTCACCACCGGGCGGCGCGACGGCCTCAGCAGCGAGATCGAATTCGTCCGACCGATACGGCGTGATGACCAGGTCGTCACCGACCCCGACCCCCAACCGGTCACTCGCTTCCTCGTTGATCGTCGCCTCCGTGGCGACTTCCGGATCAGCCAGTCGCCCCGCAACAACGATGGGCGCCCCGATCGCCCGCTGACCGTCGGCGTCGAGCACGACCGGCACGAGCTGTCGCCAGCCGTCTTCAAGGCGATCGGGAGGGGCCACATTGGCGATGATCTGTGTGCCCCGTCCGGCCGCTTGCACTCCGGGGGCGGCCTCCAGGAAGGCAAGTAGATCTGCATAGTCGTACCGACCGCAGACCTCTTGGTAGTTGGCAAAGATCTCCTCCTCGGAGACCCCGTCGAAGCAACCGAACACGATGAGCGTTGCGGCGTCCTCGTAGGCGACGAAACGGTCGTACACCGTGGACGTCCTCCGAGCAATCCCCCACACGCCGAGCGCCGCACCGCCTGCGATCCCGGCGAACAGTCCCAGGGCAATCGTCGCAACCCAGTAGCGACGCAGCAGCGAGCGAGCGCGCAGACCGCCAGCCGAGCTCAGCATCGAGACGTCCCCCCACCCATCGTGGAGCAGTTCTACACCCGTCGCGCAATCGGCCGGAAGGGTGCACCCCGGCATGCGACGGTGTAGCTGGCACCCCCTCGACAACGCAGGGTGACGCCCTCGCCGGACCGACCCGAACAGAGCAGAGTGGTCCGCAATGGGGGCCATCACCGTTTTTCTCGCCGACGACAGCGCAATCATCCGTGCCGGCGTGAGCGCCATGTTGCAGCGCGACCCGGACGTCGAGGTGATCGGCATCGCCGAGGACTACGACACGCTCGTGGTCGGCGCCTGCGAGGCCCATCCCGACGTCGTCGTGAGCGACATCCGCATGCCGCCGCACTTCGAGTCCGAAGGCATCGACGCCTGCAAGGAGATCCGCAAGCGCCACCCCGGCACCGGCATCGTCATCCTCAGCCAGTACGACGACCCCGACTACGCAGTGGCACTGCTCGCCGAGGGGTCCGCCGGCTACGCCTACCTGCTGAAGGATCGGATCGCCGAGGGCGACCAGCTCGCCCGGGCGATCCGCGAGGTGGCCACCGGTGGGTCCATGCTCGACCCGGTCATCGTCAGCGCGCTGATCAACCCGGTTCGACGCACGGGCGGCCTGAGCACGGATGACGACGAACTGCTCGAGATGATCGCCAGCGGGCGCACCATCAAGTCGATCGCGGTCACGCTCAACACCACCCCATCGGCGGTTGCCGACCGCGTGGAGCGGCTGTTCGTCCACCTCGCCGAAGGGGTGTCCAGCGGGCAGGCCGGCGCACTCGACCGACTGCGTCGCCTGCACCGGGCGATCGTCGAACGGGAGGAACAGGGCGAGAGCCTGAGCCGGCTGCTGCCCACGGGCGTCGCCGATCAGCTCATCGCCGAGGGCCGAGCCGTGGGCGAGACCGAAACCCTCGACGTCACCGTGGTGATGAGTGATATCCGTGGCTACACCTCGATCGCCGAGCACGCCGACCCCGCAGTGCTCGCCCAGCAGCTCAACCGTCACCGCGCCGAGATGAATCGTGCCATTCTGTCGGAGGGAGGGACCGTGATGCAGTACGTCGGCGATGCGGTGATGGCCGTGTTCGGCGCGCCGGTCGCGACGACCGATCACGCCGACCGCGCCCTCGCCGCCGCACTGGCGATGCACCGCGCCCAAGACGCGGTGAACGCGGAGTGGACGGCCGAGTGTCGCACCCCCTTCGGGCTCGGGATCGGGCTGAGCACCGGAACGGTCGCGGCAGCGCTCCTCGGGAGCGAGGAACGCGTCGAGTACACGCTCGTCGGCGACGCGGTGAACCTGTGCCAACGGCTCCAACAGTTCGCCGA
>JANPKU010000003.1:0-34077 GCA_031426215.1 Actinomycetes bacterium | reverse complement strand
TCCGACAACAGGTACTCCATTCTCGGAGGGCAAGGAGGTTCCGACCGTACCACGCGACGACGGGCCTGCACGCTCATTCGGATGCTGCGGGCCCATCCCGACCACATGTTTCACGTGGAACATCAGTAGTCGACACGCAACTGGCGAACTCTTGTCGACGCTCAGTGCTTCACGTGAAACACGGTCGCCAGACCAGAGGGCGCTCACCGCCCCAGGCGGCCCGAAGCGATGAGCAAAAGGACGGCATCCGGGCGGCTCACTCATCACCGCCACCAACACCTCAGGACCGATGAGCCAAAGGACGGGATCCGGGCGCCTCGCTCATCGCCGCCCCGCCTGCTGGTGACGCTCGGTGTTTCACGTGAAACGTGCGGGTGCTCGGTGGGGGATTCAGACGGGGGTGAAGACAGCGACCAGACCGTCCAGACGGGAAGGCGAAGTCTCGGTTCCGCCGCGGGTGGTGGGCACGTCTACCCGTCGGAGCTGCAACCGGTTGAGCAAGTCGTCGTCCCATCGATCCTGGTCCGGCGGCTCGCTGATCACGACACGACCACCCGCGCGAACCAAACGAGCGGCCGTCGAGAGTGTGAACTCGGGCGGTCCGAATCCACGCGCGACCACTGCATCGAATGCCTGGTCTGGAGCAAATGTCGCGACATCCTGGCACACCACGGAAATGCGATGTTGCCAGCCCAGTCGACGCACCACCCGCTCCAGGAAGTCCGTTCGCTTGGCACGACGATCGAGCAAGGTGATGCTGGTTGCCGGTCGGTCGTGAGCGATCACCAGACCTGGAACACCGCCACCGGAACCGAGGTCGAGAACCGACGGGGTCGTGCCGAGACCGTCGAGACCTTCAAGACCGCGGACGAATCCGCGAGCATGCTCGATCACTTCGGCAATCGGACGCGATCCCAGGAACCCGAGTCGCTGTGCATCTTCGAGTACGTCGACGAGTGCGGGATCGACCGTCACGCTCACGGCGATCCGACTGGTTCAGCTCGGATCGACGATGATGCGACGGTCGGGGTCCTCGCCAACAGAGCGGCTCGACACGCCGTCCTCGTCATTGAGGACATCGTGGACCACCTTGCGGTCCGATGAGCTCATGGGCTCGAGCGATCGCGGTGTTCCCGAGGTGCGAACCTGCTCGGCCACGTCTCGAGCGAACGCTGCCAACGCCGCCTCGCGACGTTCGCGGTAACCGGCGACGTCGATTCGTAGACGGGTCTCGTGGTCACCCAACCGGCGTTGGGCGGATACGCGCGCCAGGTCCTGAATGGCGTTCAACGTTCTGCCGCTCGGTCCGACGAGCAGGCCCAGTTCCGTACCACTGACATTCACTTCGAGTTCCAGACCATCGACGCGCAGCGTGGAGGTCCCATCCACACCGAATGCCTCTGTGAGTCCGTCCATGAACGCAACAGCAGCAGCGCCGACCTCATCAGGTGACACCGTTGATTCAGGTCGATCTTCAGTGGTCATCTTCTTCTCCTCGGTCTGCGGTGTTCGGTTGTTGGATGTTCGACGCGGCGAACGTGACGGCGTCGCCGGGACATCACGCGTCTCCTCGGTGGCCATCGTCGAGGCTGACTCACTCTTCGAAGCCTCATCGGATGTCGCAGGAGCCTTGTCCGACTTCCCCTTCCGACGGCGTTCCTGCTTGGGTCGCACCGGTGTCGGGCGAACGCGGGCCCGCAAGCGCGCCTCGCCACGACTGCGGCCGAACAGCCCTGGTCGGGGCTCCTCGATCACATCGAACTCAGCTTCATCGGCGCCGACGCCGAGTTGGTCCAGAGCTGCCTCTCGGGCGGCCTCGATGGTCTTCGCGGTGGTTTCGACCCACTCCATGATCATGCTTCGCTTTCTGCTGCAATGTGGACGGCGTGATCGCTCGTCACGAGGATTCTTTCGGCGACTTCGGACGTGAGGATTTCGCGTCCTTCGTCGCCTTCGCCTTATCGGCCTGGGCTTGCTGCCGTGAGGGTGTCGGGCGACCCTTCGCGTCCGACGACGGTGTCGGCCGGTTCTTCGGGGGCGTCACCCGCTTACTCACCGGGACGGAACCGTTTGTCGACTTCGAATCGGCGGAACCGAGCTTCTTCGTGCTCGCGTCCTTGGTGTCCTTGCCGGCATTGGGCTTCTTTGTTCCGGCTGCACCTTTACCGGCTGGTGTTGGTCCACCGAGATCGCGTTTGGCCTGCGCGAAGAACCCGCCGCCGCCGTCAGGATTCTTCTTGGCCTCTTCTCGAGCAGCCTCACCTGCGCGCTGGGCCTGTCGACCCAACGACTCGTCATGGCCATAGAAGGCTCGGGTGATGTAGGCCTGCTGCAGGATACGAAAGACGGTCTGGAACAGGTAGTAGACGACCAACGCTGCCAGGAAGAACACCTGGAAGATGGCGAAGAACACGGGGAGGTACTGCATCAGCTTCTGCTGATTCACCGACATCGTCGGGCTGATCGACGCCCGCGCTGCCACCATGCGCTGCTGCACGAAGTAGAGGGCACCGAGCAGCACCACCAGAAGGACGTACCAGATTCCTGTCCCGAACCCATCGGCAACGGCCTCGACGGCGGACTTCGAGAGGTCGAGCCCGAACGACATGATCGACTGCTTGCCGAACAGCGCCTGGTACAGCGCCGAGTCGATCGCCAGATACCGGGGAATGAATCCCGGATCGAGGATCTCGTCGGGACGATCGAACGCTCCCCAGACGGCAGCAGCAACAGGCTGAGCGGCGCCTCTCGGCGTGTACGCCATGCCCTGCAGCACCCGGAACATGATGTAGAACACGGGAGCCTGCGCCAGGAGCGGCAGACACGAAGCCATGGGGTTGACCTTGTGCTCCTGGTAGAGCTTCATCATCTCTTCGTTGAGCTTCGTGCGGTCGTTGCGGTGTTCGTTCTGCAACTTGCGCATCTCAGGCGCCAGCTTCTGCATCTCGAGCATGCCCTTGGTGCTCTTGAGAGTGAGCGGCGTCGTGATGGCCATCACGACGGCGGCAATCATGGCAATGGCGACCGTGTAGCTGTTGGTCAGGCCGTAGAACCAGGACAGGAGGGAGGCAGGGATCTCGAACATCGACTCAGTCGACCTCTCGGATTTCGGTGGGTGGAACCGGATCGAACCCGCTGGGGCCGAAGGGACGACATCGCACCAGGCGGGTGAGCGTGAGCCAGCCACCGCGCATCGTGCCGTGCACCTCGAATGCCTCGTGGGAATAATTCGAACACGTAGGGAAGAAGCGACATGGGGACGGGCGGCCGGCGAAGGTACGCTGGTATGCCTCGATCCACGACATGACCCGTCGTTGCGTCCAGGTCATGACGACGACATCTGGTGCCGGTGCACTTTGGAAAACAGCGAACCCACCGCCTGCTCCAGTTCTACGAACGTGTGTTCGCAGGCGGGAACCCTGGCACCGATGAGATACAGCCCTGGCGGGACGTCGCGCGACGCCAGCAGGGCGCGGAGACGTCGGCGGAGTCGGTTGCGTCGTACGGCGGAACCGACGGCGCGACCGATGGCGAACGCCACCTGTGGGGGCACCAGGTCGGGATCGAGGACGAACGAACACCACAGCGGATCGGTCCGGACCCGGACCCCATCTCGCCGAAGGCGGACGAAGGCATCGCGTTCGCGGACCCGGTCGATCAAGCCGAAAGACGCGTCCGGCCCTTGGCCCGACGGGACTTCAGCACCGCTCGGCCGGCCCGAGTGCTCATACGCGCACGGAATCCGTGCTTGCGGGCTCGGCGACGCTGGTTGGGTTGGAAAGTACGCTTCACGGCTGACTCCGGACGATTCGAGGCAAATCATGCTCCGTGGACGAGCACCTCGGCGAGGTACGCGTCACGCGGACTGACCTGGCAAGGCTAGAGGCACCTGTGCACTCGCGCCAACCGCCGACGACAAACCACATTGATGTAAGTTGTGCACAGGATCAGAGGTTCTACATCACCCCAGCGTAGGCCACGTTTTTAGTAGTGAATCGGCCGCTGATCGGCCAAGTTTTCGATGGTGATCGGACGTGCTAGGTTCTCGCTCCCGCAGGAGGCCACCGACATGTCCACATCATGTGGACAACGGTGTGGACCACCGTCGACCCGATCGAGAGACTCCAAGTGACAGACAGCGCAGACGTGTGGACGCAGGTGACCCTGTCACTCCGTTCACAGCTCGCCGAATCTGTCTGGTTCTCCACGTTCCAGGACGTCGCGCCACTGCCATCCGACGACGACACACTCCGATTGCTCGCCCCGAGTGCGTACGTCCGTGACCGGATCATGAGTCGCTACCTTCCGCTCGTCACCGAGGCACTCCAAGACGCGAACGAGGGTCACCGCACCGTCGAGATCGATGTCGAAGCCGCCGACAACGCACCAGACGTCGAGTCGGCGGTCGTCACCGCACCAGCGTCCGATGACCATCGTTCCGGCGCCGATCAGAGTTCGGTGACCCCGTCGTCACCACGTTCGCTGCTGCTCGACGAGGCGGGCCTGAACCCGCGGTACACCTTCGAAACCTTCGTGAAGGGCGCCTCCAACCAGTTCGCACTGGCTGCGGCCCTCCGGGTGGCCGAAACCCCCGCACGCAGCTACAACCCGCTGTTCATCTACGGATCGGCAGGTCTCGGCAAGACACACCTCCTGCATGCGATTGGTCATTACGTCCACTCGAACTACCAGCACCACGAGGTGCGGTACGTCTCGACCGAGACATTCATGAACGAGTACGTCGATGCAATCCGCCAGAACACGACCAATTCGCTGCGGCGCCGCTATCGCGACATCGACGTGCTGCTGATCGACGACATCCAGTTCATCGCCGGCAAAGAAGGGCTCCAAGAAGAGTTCTTCCACACGTTCAACTCGCTCCACGGTGCCAACAAGCAGGTCGTGATCTCCTCCGATCGCATGCCGGACGCCATCCCGACGCTGGAAGAACGCCTTCGTGGACGCTTCAAGTGGGGCCTGATCACCGACATCCAGCCCCCCGATCTCGAAACCCGCCTCGCCATCCTTCGCAACAAGTCCGAACGTGATCGGGTGCTCGTCCCCGACGAAACACTCGAGTTCATCGCCACCAACATCGCCACCAACATCCGCGAACTCGAAGGCGCGCTGATCCGGGTCACCGCCTTCGCCAGTCTGAACCAGGTTCCGATCACCACCGATCTGGCGCAGACACAACTTGCCGACCTCCTCATCGACACCCGACCGAAGACACGCACCGACGACGAGTTGTTGGCCGACATCGCCGCGATCCTGAAGTTCCCGGTCGACGACCTGAAAGGTCGCAGCCGCCAGCGTCCACTGGTCACGGCCCGGCAGATTGCCATGTACGTGTTCCGTGAACTCACCGATCTGAGCTACCCGGCAATCGCCAGACTTTTCGGCGGCCGTGACCACACCACCGTCATCCACGCCAACGAGAAGATCCAGCGTCTGATGAGCGAACGCAAGCAGATCTACGACCAGGTCACCGATCTCCTGCAACAGCTCAAGGCATGATCTCGCTCGCGAACAACCTTGGGGACGCAGCCCGCACAACCCCTCGATCGCGGTGGACATCGCGTGGTTGTCCACCGGAGCACACGCGTGGAATTCGCGAGGTGGGGATCACACGCCCATCCCGTGTGGACAGCATTACGGGCTCTACGCTGCACCAACGCGTGGTTGTCCCCAATCCACAGCACCTACTACTGATAGTGAACATTGAGACATCCCTGCATGAGGAGAAGTGCCCACTGTGAAGTTTCGTTGCGAACGTGACGTGCTCGCCGACGCCGTCGGCTCCGCTGGACGTGCGGCGACGAATCGCACCGGCACCCTGCCGGTGCTGTCCGGGGTCCGCATGGAAGTGGTCGGTGACACACTGACCGTCACCGGAACCGACCTGGAGCTGACGATTCGCCTCAGCGTCGATGTCGGGGGTGAACGAGACGGTGCCGCAGTGGTTCCGGCCCGACTGGTCGGCGACATCGTCAAGGCACTGCCCGCTGGGGCCGTGCAAGTCGAGCTCGGTGACGACGAGATGTCGATCAGTGCCGGCCGATCTCAGTTCTCCGTTCGGCCGTTGTCGCTCGATGATTACCCGACCCAGGTCGAGCCGACCGCAAGTGCGGTCACGCTTCCCGCCGCGGCCATGTCCGACGCCCTGCGCCAAGTCGTTCGCGCCGCATCGACCGACGATGCCAGAGCGGTGCTGACCGGGGTCCTGCTCGCCTCCGATGACGACGGACTTCGCATGGTCGCGACCGATTCCTACCGACTCGCGGTCCGCGACCTTCCCGACACCGGCGTCCTCGCCTCTGGCCAGAAGGTACTGATCCCCGGTCGAGCACTCAACGAACTCCAGCGTCTACTCGGCGACGTCGAGGAACTCCAGGTTCGCCTCGGTGAGCGTGAGGCGACGTTCGAGGCAGGTGGTACCCGACTCAGTACACGCCTCATCGAAGGTGAGTTCCCCAACTATCGCAACCTGCTCCCGTCGAGCTACCCGAACCTGCTCACCGTGGGCAAGGCCTCGATGATCGAAGCGATCCGACGCGTGAAGATCCTGGCCCAGGATTCCACCCCGGTGCGCCTCGCACTCGGTGGTGACACGGTGCAGCTCACCGCGATCACCCAGGATGTCGGTAACGCGATCGAAGAGATCGACGCCAGCTACGAGGGCACCGAAATGACCGTCGCGTTCAACCCGGATTATCTGGCGGCCGGCATCGACGCCATCGACGCGGACGACGTCACGCTCGCAACCATGGATCCGATGAAGCCGGCGGTCCTGCGCGGCGTCGGTCGCGACGACTACCTGTACTTGTTGATGCCCGTACGCGTGCCGTAACAAGAAGCCAGGCTTGTGATGTCGTGCGAAACTGCGTTTGTCCATGATCATCTCGCACCTCGAGCTCGTCGACTTCCGTAACTACGTCTCGGGGACGTTCGAGCTGACATCGGGGACCACGGCAGTCATCGGCGACAACGGCCAGGGCAAGACCAACCTGGCCGAGGCATTGGCGTTCCTCGCGACACTCAGCAGTTTCCGCCCTGTGGCCGGTGACGCGCTGGTCCGTGTCGGTGCTGACCTCGCCGTGATCCGAGCCACCGTCGTCGCCGAGGACGGGCGCGAAAGCCTGATCGAGATCGAACTGGTCACGGTGGGGCGCAATCGGGTGCAGGTCAACCGCCAACGACTCCAGCGAGTACGTGACCTGCTCGGAACCGTCCGCGTCACCGTGTTCTCCCCGGACGACCTCATCCTCGTGAAAGGCAGCCCAGGGGATCGACGACGCTTTCTCGACGACACACTGGTGGCACTTGCCGTCAAGTACGACGCCATCCGGCTCGAGGTGGATCGCATCGTGCGACAGCGCAACACACTGCTCAAGCAATCGGGGGGTCGGCGCTCCGACGACATCGAGGCCACCCTTGACGTGTGGGACGCGAGATTCGCCGACATCGGTGACCAGTACGGCTATGCACGCGCCACCCTGGTCGCGCGACTCGCACCGATGGTCCAAGAGGCCTATGAACAGCTTGCGGGGTCACCCACTGCCATCGACCTGCACTACGAACCTGCCTGGCGTACCCCCGGTCTCACAGCGGCGCTGCTCGCCGCACGCGATATCGACATCCGGCGAGGCGTCAGCACGGTCGGTCCACATCGCGACGAGTTGAACCTGTCGATCGCTGGTCTCCCGAGTCGTACGCATTCCTCTCAGGGAGAACAACGCACCTTGGCGCTGGCGCTGCGGCTTGCGGGGCATCGCCTCGTGACGGAACGCACCGGCTCGGCGCCGGTACTGGTGCTCGACGACGTGCTGTCCGAACTCGACGACCATCGGGCAACGGCGCTGCTCGACCACTTGCCCGCCGGTCAGGTGATCATCACCACGGCGAGCGAACTGCCTCCCGCTGCGCGTGCCGACCGTATCCTGCGGATCGAGGCAGGCCGTGTCCTCGACGCCTGAGCGATGAGCGAAACGCCGGCATCAGGGCGCTTGGCTCATCGCTGGAATGCTGCGGTGCGCTCGGCAGTACGGTGAACTCCGTGTCCGAACCCGTTCCGATCTCCAGATCGCTCGACTCGATCATGAAGTCGCTGCGCGGCACTGACCGGATCCAGATCGGTGGTGTGTTCGGACGCTGGGACGAGGCCGTCGGCCCAGCCGTTGCCGCTCACGTTCGACCGGTACGACTCGACCAAGGGGTGCTGACCGTCGAGGCCGACGAAGCGGCGTGGGCCACCCAGGTGAAGTTTCTCTCCAGCACGATCATCGCCCGTCTCGCCGACGTGGCTGGCGTGCACGTCGAACGGATCGACGTTCGTGTCGGCCCTCGCCGGTGACCGCAAGCAGCCCCGAAAGACACGCCGGGTTCCCCGACTCCGTGACACCCCGCTGGTAGGATGAAACCTACTCGCGAGTCAACGTGGGCGCCGGTTGAAGCCTTGATCGAAGGACCAGGATCGTCGACCGGCCGACCTCGCTGAACGCCAAGAACAGCATGCCAGTGTCGGCATGTCCGCCAGACAGCAGAAGTATCGAGGTACGAGTGTCCAGCGACACCGAATCAGCATCGCCCGACGCCACCGAGACCACCCCGGTCCCGGCGAAGAAGAAGTCGAACAGCGCCAACGCCGCCACCACGACCGCCGCCTACGACGCCAAGGCGATCCAGGTGCTCGAGGGACTGGACCCCGTCCGCAAGCGCCCGGGTATGTACATCGGGTCCACCGGTTTGCAGGGGCTGCACCACTTGATCTGGGAAGTCGTCGACAACTCCGTCGACGAGGCCATGGCCGGGCATTGCACCCGAATCGGCGTCACGCTGCTCGCCGACGGCGGGTGTCGAGTCGACGACAACGGTCGCGGCATTCCGATCGACCCGTTCACGTCCGGCGAACACAAGGGCAAGAGCGCCGCCGAAGTGGTGCTCACGGTGCTGCACGCCGGCGGTAAGTTCGGTGGCGACGGCTACAAGGTGTCGGGCGGCCTACACGGCGTCGGCGTCTCGGTGGTCAACGCCCTGTCCGAGCGTCTCGTCATCGAAGTCGACCGGAACGGCAACCACCATCGCCAGGAGTACGCCAAGGGAGGCGAACCCCAGGGCAAGATGATGATCGTCGGTGACACCCCGGCCCGGGGACGCACCACCGGTACCACCATCTCGTTCTGGCCGGATCCCACGATCTTCGCGGCCGAAGGTACCGAGTTCGTGGCGCGCACGGTGCTCGATCGCCTCCAGACGATGGCGTTCCTGAACAGAGGGCTCGAAATCGTGTTCGCCGACGAACGCGAGGGACGCGAGCAGACCGTGTCGTATCAGTACAAGAACGGCATCCTCGACTTCGTCAAGCACCTCAACGCGACCAAGGAGCCACTGTTCTCCAAGGTCTGCCAGTTCGAGGACGAGGACGACGCCGACGGCCAGATGCTCGACATCGCCATGCAGTGGAACACCGGCTACTACGAAGGCATCCACGGGTATGCCAACGGCATTTCCACCACCGAAGGCGGCATGCACGTCGAGGGGTTCAAGACAGCGCTCACGTCGGTGATCAACAAATACGCCAGGTCCAAGAACCTGTTGAAGGAAAAGGAACCCAATCTCGCCGGCGAGGACATCCGCGAAGGCATCACGGCAATCGTGTCGGTCAAGTTGCGCGAGCCCCAGTTCGAAGGCCAGACCAAGGCCAAGCTCGGCAACGTGCCGATGCGGTCGTTCGTCCAGAAGGCGACGTACGAACGCCTCGGCGAGTGGCTCGAGGAGAATCCGGCCGAAGCGAACAAGGTGGTCAAGAAGGGGCTTGCGGCTGCCCAGGCCCGAGCCGCTGCCAAGAACGCCCGCAACGCGATTCGGCGCAAAACGGCCCTGTCGGGCGCCGGCATGCCCGACAAGCTCAAGGACTGTTCGTCGAAGAACGCCGACGAATCAGAGATCTTCATCGTCGAGGGTGACTCCGCCGGCGGCACCGCTGTCGACGCCCGCGACCCACGCACTCAGGCGATCCTGCCGATTCGCGGCAAGATCCTCAACGTCGAACGTGCCCGAGTGGACAAGATGCTCAAGAACAACGAGATCCAAGCGTTGATCACCGCGATCGGTGCCGGCGTCGGCGACGAGTTCGACGTCACCAAGGCGCGCTACCACAAGGTGATCTGCCTCGCCGATGCCGACGTCGACGGTAGTCACATTCGCACACTGCTCCTCACGTTCTTCTTCCGCCAGATGCGTGAGATGGTCGAGGCCGGCTACTGCTACATCGCCCAGCCGCCGCTGTACTCCACCGAGGTCGGCAAGGAGAAGGTGTATCTCAAGGACGACGTGGCCAAAGCGGCGTTCCTCGAGGACCGGCCCAACCACAAGAAGCCCTTCCAACGGCTCAAGGGCCTCGGCGAGATGGACTGGGAGGAGCTGCGCAGCACCACCATGCTCGATGGCACCCGCACCCTGCTGCAGGTCACCGTCGAAGAGGCGGCACTCGCCGACGAGATCACCTCGATCCTGATGGGCGACGACGTGCCGGCACGTCGCGAGTTCATCACCACCAATGCCCGTGACGTCCGCAACCTCGACTTCTGAGACTCTCCCTGAACGCCGCCCTGAACACGCCCTGCATGACGCACCGAACGACACCAGAACGACTGATTCACGATGACTGACACCAGCGATACGCCACCATTCGAACCCATCCAACCCATCTCGTTGCACGACGAAATGGAGAGCTCGTTCCTCGAGTACGCGATGTCGGTCATCATGTCGCGGGCCCTACCCGACGTGCGTGACGGCCTGAAGCCGGTGCACCGCCGGATCATCTGGGACATGGAAGATCAGGGTTTTCGCCCCGATCGCGCCCACGTCAAGTGCGCTCGCGTCACCGGCGACACCATGGCGCGCTTCCATCCCCACGGTGACAGCGCGATCTACGACGCCCTCGTGCGCATGGCCCAGCCGTTCTCGCTCCGCCACCCGCTGATCGATTTCCACGGCAACTACGGCAGCCCGGATTTCGGGCCGGCCGCAGCGCGGTACACCGAATGTCGTCTCAACCCGTTGGCGATGCAATTGCTGGCGGACATCGACGAGGACACCGTCGACATGATCCCGAACTACGACGGTTCCACCGAGCAACCGTTGGTCCTGCCGGCGAGGTTCCCGAACCTCTTGGTCAACGGCAGCCAGGGCATCGCGGTGGGTATGGCCACCAACATCCCGCCGCACAACCTCGGTGAGGTCATCGACGCAGTCGTCCACCTGCTCGACAACCCCGACGCCACGCCTGACGACCTGATGGAGTTCGTCAAGGGTCCCGACTTCCCGACCGGGGCGAGCATCCTCGGCAAGGCGGGAATCATCGATGCCTACCGCACCGGTCGCGGCTCGGTGAAAATGCGCGCGACGGTCGAGATCGAAGAATCGAAGACCGGCCGCATGGAGATCGTGGTCACCCAGTTGCCGTACCAGACCAGCTGCTCGGCCATCGCGTCTCGCATCCAGGACCTCGTCGACGGCGGCGACCTCGACGGCATCGCCGATGTCAACGACGCGTCATCTGGTGGCAAGACCAATTTGATCATCACCCTCAAGCGCGACGCCAACGCCAACGTGGTGAAGAACAACCTGTTCAAGCTCACCCAACTGCAGTCCACGTTCTCGATCAACATGGTGGCGCTCGTCGACGGCGTTCCCCGGCAGATCAACCTGCGCGACGCACTGGTTGCCTACGTCAGGCATCAACGCGAGGTCATCACTCGCCGTTCGCAGTTCCGCCTCGACAAGGCGAAGCGACGGGAGCACATCCTTGAAGGGCGCATCAAGGCGCTCGATGTCATCGACGCGATCATTGCGCTCATCCGCTCCAGTGACGACGTTGCTGCTGCCCGCGACGGGCTGATGGCGACACCGTTCGAATTCAGTGAAGTGCAGGCCAACGACATTCTCGACATGCAGTTGCGCCAACTCACCCGGCTCTCGCGAGTCGATCTGCAGACCGAACTCGACGAGACCCGACTGCGCATCATCGATCTCCAGGAGATCCTCGACAGCCCCGAGCGGTTGAGCACCGTGATCCGCGACGAGATCACCGAGATCAAGGACACCTTCGCCACGCCGCGAGTGTGTGAGCTCACCTACGACGACGGTGAAATGTCGATCGAGGACCTCGTCGACGACAAGGAACTCGTCATCGTGATGACCCAGGCGCAATACGTGAAGGCCGTCTCGGCCGACTCGTTCAAGACGCAGGGCCGCGGCGGCCGCGGCGTGTCGGGCGGCAAGATGAAGCTCGACGACATCGTGCGCCACGTGATCTTCACCACGGCGCACGCGCACCTGCTGTTCTTTTCCAACCGGGGCAAGGTCTACCGCCTTCGGGCGCTGGAGATCCCCGAACGCGAACGCACCGCCAAGGGAATGCCGATCGTCAACCTGTTGCCGTTGCAAGCCGACGAGCACATCCAGGCGATCATCGACACCCGCGACTTCGCCGGCGAGCGCTTCTTGTTCTTCGCCACCAAGAACGGCATCGTCAAGAAGACGGCGTTCGACGCATACGACTCGACCCGTCGCGACGGGCTGATCGCGATCAACTTACGCGATCAGGACGAGTTGGTTCGCGTGATCGAGACCAGCGGGAGCGACGACATCTTCATGGTCAGCCGCAACGGCATGACCATCCGCTTCGACGAGAACGACGTCAGGGCGATGGGGCGTACTGCTGGTGGTGTACGTGGCATGAAGCTCAAGAACAACGCCGATGACCGGGTCGTGTCGGTCGACGTTGCTCGTGACGACACCGCCATCTTGGTCATGACCGAGGCCGGCTACGGCAAGCGCACACAGCTCGACAGGTTCAACCGACAGGGTCGTGGTGGCCAGGGGGTACGGGGCATCAAGCTCACCGGCAAGAAGGGCGCCGTCGTGGCGGCGTTCATGGTCGGCCTCGACGACGAGATCGTCGCCGTGTCGAGCAACGGTGTCACGATCCGTATGGAGGTCCGAGGGATCTCCTCGCAAGGTCGAGATGCCACCGGCGTCAAGGTGATGAACATCGACGACGGCGACGCGGTCAGCTCTGTGGCACCGATTCTCGCCGTCGACGAAGACTGACGTCTCGCGCTCGCAGCGCCACTCGCGGCCATTGGTCGCCACAGACTGCACGAGTGGAGGTGACGATGAACATGCGCGACTGCGGGCAGGCGTCGGTACTGGTGGTGATGGTGGCGACTGCGCTGTGTACGTCGTTGTCGGTTGCGGTCGTCGGTTTGGGCGGCCAGCTGATCGACCGCACGCGTGCTCAGACCGCTGCGGATGCTGCGGCGCTGGCGTCGTTCGGCGGTGGCAGCGCAGCGGCGCAGGCGCTTGCGCAGCGCCACGGCGCGACGCTGGTCGAGTTCGTCCGTGGTCCCGGGATGGGCCAGGTGACGGTGACCGTGCGCATCGGTGAGGTCACGGCGACGGCTGCGGCCACCGACGCACCATGAGTCTCTTGATGATTCGTTGTCCGTCACATTGCCTACACTCGTGGAGATGAGCAAGACCGAGCACGATCTCGATCTGGAGGTCGAGGAACTCGACGACGTGTTGCTCGACGATGACACCGAGTCGGCCATCGACGAGGCCGACCTCGACGATGGGGATGCCGACGTCACCGAGGCTGAGGATGACGGGGACGCCGTCGACGACCTCGACCAGAGTCACGATGTCGCCGACGACGAAACCGTTGCGCAAGACGGTGGCGACGAGCCGTACGACCTTCCGCCGATCGTCATGGCCACCGAGGCCACCGAGGCCGACGAACCTGAGTCAGACGGCGACGATCAACTCGCTGCTCGAACTGGCGTTTCGCCAGAGGTGAGCGACGACGTCCTGGAGGAGCTGCGGCGCTCCGAGATCGATGGGCCATCCGTCGAGATGGCACCACAGGACGACACGTCGTCTGCGATCAGGCGGCCTCGCCGCTCGGCCGACTACGACCCGGCGCCATTTCCGATCCCGTTCAGCGTTCCTCGTGTACTCGGCCGAAAGCCACGCGTTCGCCGCGTCACGCGGGTGGTGCGACACGTCGACCCGTGGAGCGTGTTCAAGATCGCCATCGTTGCCAACATCGTGCTGTACCTGATCATGCTGACCGCCGGCGTGCTGTTGTGGAACGTCGCCTACGCCACGGGAACGGTCGACAACGTCGAACGTTTCTTCGAGTCGTTCGGTTGGTCGTCGTTCGAGTTCAACGGCGGCCAGATCTACCACAACGCCTGGATTGGCGGACTGTTCGTGGTCATCGGCCTCACCGGTCTCGCCGTGCTGTTGGCCACGCTGTTCAACCTGATCACCGATCTCGTCGGCGGTATGCGATTCACGGTGCTCGAAGAAGAAGTCGTCGAGGCGCGCCCGTCACCGATGCGTCGGTTCGTCGTCCGGCGCGCCGAACCCGAGGTGCCTGTCGTGTCATACGACGAATCCGGCCCGATCGTTCGCGAGGTCGTCGTCGACGACAGCGGCGGTTTCCAGCGCTGATCTCGCAGTTGGTGCCACGCCAAGGCGTGAAGGTCCCGACCGACCGATAACCTCTCCGACTTGCCGGGGCTATAGCTCAGTCGGTTAGAGCGCTGCCCTGATAAGGCAGAGGTCACAAGTTCGATTCTTGTTAGCCCCACCAACCCACCCGACTACCCTCTGACCATGAAGTTCGTTCGTCGATCACTCGCCGCCATCCTGGCGATGGTGATCACGGCCACGGTCATGCGAGTGCGTGGCACGGGCGGGACGCCACCGCAGCACGGGGGTTGGCGACCGCTCGAACTCCCGGATCGCTGATGGTGACCGTCGGCTTGGCGGGTCGAGGCATTGTCGGCGAACGGATCGCCCGTCGACTCGGCACCGTGCTCGGAGACGTCGCAGTGGTCGACGTCGACACTCGAAACCCGCGTGGCGTTGCGAGCACCGTCGATGTGGTCGTGCTTGCACATGCGGGACCGCATGCACCCGATGCTGCACGGTTCCTCGACCGTGGCGTTGGTGTGGTGTCGGTGGGCGACGATCTCGGCGACGTCCACGCGCTCGTCGACCTGGACGATCACGCTCGCAGGGCTGGAGTGCCACTGGTCGTCGGCGCAGGAATGTCGCCCGGACTCACCGAACTGCTGGCGAGACTCCTCACTTCGCGACTCGAGTCGTGCGACGAGTTGCACGTCGCCATCCACGGCACCGCCGGACCGGCGTGTGCGCGTCAGCAGCATCGGGCCCTGGGTGGGAGATCACTCGGGTTCCACGACGGCGACTGGGTCCGACCGCCTGCCGGGTCGGGCCGTGAACTGTGCTATTTCCCCGAGCCGGTCGGGCCGTACGATTGCTACCGCGCCGAGTTTGCGACCTCGATGCTCATCCATGCGTCGTTTCCCGAAGTGGCGCGTATCAGTGCCCGGGCCACGGCGAACCGTCGCGACCGGTTCACGGCGTGGCTGCCGATGTTGACGCCACCACACCGTGAGGGCGGCGTCGGTGCCGTCCGTGTCGAGGCGCGCGGCACCGATGCCACCGGCGCTCGCGTCACGATGATCGCCGGGGTGGCCGAACTGGTTGCCACGGCGACCGCCGCGACCGCGATCGCGTTCGTCTCGCATCTCGTCGCAGGACGGCTTCGAGAAGGTGTCGTGCTCGCCGGCGATGCCGATCTCGACACGGTCGACCTGCTCCGACTGGTCGCCCAGGCCGGGGTGCGCCTGCAGGATTTCACTGGCGTGTCGTCGGAGCGCCGGATCAGCGCGAATCCGTAGCGGTCGCGGTGTCGGCGGTCGTGCGACCGTCACCCGCGAGTTCTTCGACCTTGCTTGCCAACCGTTCGACCACAGCGGTGAGCCGGTCGAGCCGGTCGTCGAAGGCTTCGCCGGTCACCATGTCGGACATCGTGAGGCGAACACTGGCGATCTCTCGCGCCAGGAACTCGGTATCGGCCTGTGTGCGCTCGGCGACCTCACGGTCGTTCTGCGAGGTCACCCGATCTCGACGTTCCTGTCGGCTCTGGGCGAGCAGGATCAGGGGTGCTGCGTAGGATGCCTGGAGCGACAACAACAGGGTGAGCAACACCAGACCGCGGTCCCACGGATCGAACTGGAACCTGGTCGGCACGACCGTGTTGAGCAGGATCCACACCGTGACGACCACCGTCTGCCACACGAGGAATCTGGCGGTGCCGAGAAAGTCGGCGATCGACTCGCTGAAACTGCCGAACATGTCGGAGTCGTACGACACCCCGACTCGGCCGGCCGCACGCGGTGTCGTGAGATCCTCACGCCGCTTCACGTGTCGACCGTTCGTTTACGGCGTGTCCGCCAGCCCACCCCCAACATTCGGTCGAGCACGTCGTCGACCGTGACCGCTCCGAGGAACCGGCTCGCCTCGTCGACCACTGCGACCGCCAGGAGGTCGTAGCTCGCGAGCATCTCGGCGACGTCTCGATCGCTTGCGTCGGCAGCCACCGTCGGGTCGTCGGAGACGAGTCGACCGAGCTGCATGTTCGGCGGCTCACGCAGCAACCGTTGCACGTGGACGACTCCGACGAGCTTGCCGGTCGGCGCCTTGTACGGCGCCTGCGTGACGAACACCTGGGCCGCGATGCTGACCACCCAGTCGGGGTCACGCACTTGTGCGAGGGCCTCGGCGACGGTGGCGTCCGGGCCGAGGATGATGACCTCGGGCGTCATCAGGCCGCCCGCAGTTCCTTCTTCGTACGACAGCAGCCGCCGCACGACGTCGGCGTCGTCGACGTCCATCACGCCGAGCATGCGTTCCTGATCGGCGGGCGCCATCTCGCCGAGCAGGTCCGCAAGGTCGTCGTACTCCATCTCGTCGAACACGCCGACCAGGCGGTCGCGGTCGAGCTGCTCGACGATGCGAACCTGTTCCTCCTCGGGGAGCTCCTCGAGAACGTCGGCGAGGCGTTGGTCGTCCATCGCCTCGGCGAGCTGTCGGCGTTGGTCGATCGGTAGTGCTCGCACGATCGCGGCCACTTCGGCTGGATGGAACTCGCGGAGTCTCGCTGCCTCGGCCTGCATTGCGGTCTGAGCATCGAACAACGCCGGAACTTCGTCGAAGTCGACGAGCCGGTAGCTCGGACGCCGACGCAGCGTGCTCTTGCGCGCGAGGCGAACCTTGTCGATCACCCAGTACGTGGATCGGGCGCTCTCCTGGGGTCGCAGTGCGATGTCGCTGACGGTCTCGTCGCCGATCTTGCGGTCGATCAGCTCACCGCCGATGAGGACCTCGCCAGAGCGCGGTTTGAACGGGTTGAGATCGACGTCCCAGCTTCGTAGGCGGGCGCCGTCGCTGTTGAGTTCGGCGATGCGATTGGCGCTCACGAAGATCCGTCGACGTTGGCTGCTGGCGACGAACCCGACGACACGGGGAGGAACCGCCGGCTCGCGGCCGGTGCCGGCACGTCCGGGGATCACCACGATGTCCTCGATGCGCCCGATCGGTGCGCCACCGGCGTCGAGCAACGCCAGGCGCATCACCCTGAATGCGTAGATCAGGTCGGCGGCCATGGCCGAAGGCTACTCAGCTGGCGCGACTTGGACGAGCGTGTCGCTGTATGCGACGCCGCCACCCCATTCCGTCAGGGTGTCATTGGTGAGGCTGTTCGCGATGAGGCCGTCGGGGTGATGGCGGCTCCACCATCCGAAGGGGATCGCGACGACGCCAGGTCGGAGTCGCTCGGTGATCTTCACGGGTACTTCCACCGAGGCCCGGTCGTTCCACACTCGCGCCATCGCTCCCTCGCGCAGGCCGCGTTCGGCGGCGTCGGCGGCGACGAGTTCGACGAACGGTCCGCCCTCGGCCGGACCGTGTTTCGGGAGGTCGGAGTACCCGGAATTGAGGAATCGCGTGTGGTGCTTCGGGGTCAGCAGAGCGAGCGGATAGCGCTCGAGGAGCTCGGGGCTGCCGCCTGGCCCTTCCCGGGGCGCAACGTACGTCGGAACCCGAGGCTGGCCCATTCGTTCGAGTTGATCGGATGCGAGGTGGACGCGACCTGATGGTGTGTCGAACACGCCGTCGCCGAACGGTCGACCGTCATCGGGGTACGGGGCGCGTACCCATCCCACTCGTTGCAGTTCGTCGAGGTCGATCGTCGGGAGCGCTGTACGCAGCAAGGTGTGGTCGTCGTCGAACAAGGAGGGCTCGCTGTAGCCCATTGCCCGACCGAGTCGCCGGAACATCTCGGTGTTCGAGCACGCTTCGCCTGGCGGGTCGATCGCGGCAGCATTCCAGCCGATCCACAGGTGACCCCACGGCAACACCACGTCGTCACTCTCGATCTGTGTGGCAGCGGGCAGCACGATGTCCGCATAGCGGGCGGTGTCGGTGAGGAACTGCTCGTGGACCACGGTGAACAGGTCGTCGCGTTCCATACCGGCTCGGATGAGTTCGGCGTGTGGCACCGTCACCAGCGGATTGCAGTTCCAGTTGATCAACGCATGTACGCCCGGACCGGCGGGTTCGCCGGCGTGTGGTGCGGTGAGGATCTGGCCGAGGCGGCTCATGTTCAGCGTTCGCGGCTCGGGGCGTCCGCCCGCTCGCTCGAGGTCGGGACGCATGAAGCCGATCCCGTCGACCAGCGCGTCACTGTACGAGCCGACGCTCTTGGCGATGCCGCCACCGCGTTGGGCCCATGCCCCGGTCAGGGCGGGCAGACAGGCGAGCGTCCGGAAGAACATCGCACCGTTCTCGTGGTGCTCGGCGCCGATCAGTGTGCGGATGCCGGCCGGCCGGATCGTCGCATAGTCGTGGGCGAGTGTCTCGATGACGTCGGCCGCCACGCCGGTGGCTGCGGCTGCTCGCTGGGGTGTCCAGTCGGCGACGCTGACGCGCAGTTCGTCGAACCCGGTCGTGTGTTCGTCGATCCAGGCGTCGTTCGCGAGCCCATCACGAATGATGACGTGCATCATCGCGAGCATCATCGCGATGTCGGTCCCGGGCAGCGGCTGGATGAAGCGGTCGCCACGTTGCTCGTCGATCGCTTCGGCGGTGAGCGTACGGATCGGATCGATCACCACGAGGCGTGCACCTCGGCTCCGGGCGGTTTCGATCGTCGGCCACAGGTGGCGGTTGGTGAGCCTGGTGTTGGTGCCCCACAGGATGATCAACCGAGAATGTTCGAGCTCGAGCGCATCCATGGCGCGACCCGAGCCGTTGGTCATTCGCATGCCGTGTCCAACGGTCGGCCCGCAGATGGCACGGTCGAGTTTCGAGGCGCCCATGTGTGCGAAGAGGCGCCCGTTGATGCCCATCATCGAGAGCAGGCTCTGGTTGCCGGCATCGGAAAACGGCAGCACTGCCTCGGCGCCGTGTGTGTCGATCACCGCGTGGAGCCGTTGTGCGATCCCTTCGAGCGCATCGTCCCAGCTGATCTGCTCGAACTCGCCCGACCCCTTCGGGCCGACGCGTCGCAGCGGATGCAGGATCCGGTCGGGGGAGTACACGCGGTCGAGGAACCGATTGACCTTCGGGCACAACTCGCCGGCGGAGTACGGATGGTCGGGATTACCGCGGAGCTTCACGGCAACGGGTGACGGTCCGGTGTGATCGTCGATCGTGACGGTCCAGCCGCACGTGTCGGGGCAGTCGTGGTGGCAGGTGCCGTTGACCGTTCGTGTCGTCACGTGGGCAGGTTAGGAGACGTTTCGTCGGTGTGCCGGCGAGTTTGCGTCGTCGAGGTCAGACCGCAAAGTTCGAAGAGTGCCGAAAACGCACAGCGCCGCCGACCAGTTCTGGTCGGCGGCGCTGTGAGAACCGGATGAGTCAGCTGACTCGGACGTTCTGGGCTTCGTCGCCCTTTCGGCCCTGACCGATGTCGAACTCGACCTTCTGTCCCTCGTCGAGGGACTTGTAGCCATCGCCTGCGATGTTGGAGTGATGGACGAATACGTCCTCCCCACCCTCGCGTGAGATGAAGCCGAAGCCTTTTTCGCTGTTGAAGAATTTTACGGTGCCTTGCATGGATTCACTTTCGTCTCGAACACGCCGTGGTGACGTGCTCGGCCCCCACCCTACGGTCGTGGCGTGGCGATCCAGCGTTTTGCTCGCCCGCGAGCGTGCAGGGTTAGCGTCTGCGAACGTGGCCTCCGTCGATCGACAGCACGATTAGTGCCGTGACGGCCGAGACCGCTCATCACCCTTCGGGGCCGCTCGTCTTGGCGATGTCACTCGCAGCTGTCGCTGGATTCATCGACGCCCACCTCTTCTTGAACGTCACCAATGTCTTCGTGGCGAACATGAGCGGCAACCTGGTTCGAGTCGGTATCACGAGTGGTTCGGGTGACTGGTCCATCGCCGTGGGCTCGGTGGCCGCGCTCTTCGCGTTCGGTGCAGGCGTCGTAGTCGCCATTGCGCATCACGACCGGCGGCTCCAGCAGCACAAGCCGGTGCGATCGGATGAACTTCTCGTCGTCGAAGCGCTCCTCGTGGTCTCGTTGCCTGCCATCTTGATTGCGTTCGATGTCGAGTTCACGAACCGAGCTGCGCCAATCCACTACGTCGTGATGGGTCTCGCAGCATTCGCGATGGGCATCCAGGCCTCGTCGCTGAGACGTGTCGGCAGCATTGCGGTCGCCACGACCTACGGAACCGGCACGATCGTGCGGATCGGCGAGAAGTTGGCGCTCGGTCTGCGTCGGGCGGAGCGGAGTTCTGACGATCGACGCTCGGCGACGATCGTCGTGCTCGTTGGTGTCCTGGCCTGCTACGTGCTGGGCGCGGCCGCAGCTTCAGCGCTCGGTTCGTCGCCAGTGCTGCTCCTCGTCCCGTCAGCGGTGCTGCTGATGTTCGCCGTCTACGTGCGCTCGAGTGCCACCAGGTTCACGATTCGATGATCGCGCGGAGATGCGGCCACGCGGCGGCGAAACCGAAATGCAACGGCAACTGCTCGACCAAGTCGAGCGCAAACCAGTCGACTTCGTCGGTCTCGAAGTTCATCGAGGCGCCGAACGGCTCGTCGACCTCGACCACCACGGTCGTGTAGCGCCAGTCGGAGGCCGGCTCGAACACGTATTGGCCGAGCAGTCGGGGCGGACCCAACGGTGGTCCGACCTCCTCGGTGGCTTCGCGTAGCGCACCTTCGTACGGCGTCTCTCCGAGGTCGAGCGCTCCGCCCGCACACGACCAGTTGCCGCCCTCGTGGGCCATCGCCGAGCGCTTCTGCAGCATCACCAGCGGTTCGTTGTGTGTGTCGCGAACGACGAACACCACGCCGGCCGCCCCGTACACACCCCAGCGCACGTGCCCGTCGCTGCACTGCATGAATCCGTCACCCGTTCGTCGCTCCAACACGGAACCACCCTACGAGCACGAGCGAGGGAAGGAAATCCCCGCCGTCGGCGTTGACTTCCGTTCGTGAGCAACTCCGAGACCGACATCGAGACGTTCGACCTGATCATCGTGGGGAGCGGGTCGGGCAACTCGATCCCGTCGTATCTCGACGACTGGAAGATTGCACTCGTCGAGCGCGATGTGTTCGGTGGGACGTGTCTCAACCGTGGGTGCATCCCGTCGAAGATGTTCGTCTACCCCGCCGACGTTGCGGTCGCCTCACGAACGTCGTCCAAACTCGGCATCGACACACAGTTCAACGGCGCCGACTGGTCTGCGATCCGTGACCGGGTGTTCGGGCTGATCGATCCGATCTCGGCCGGCGGACGCGAGTACCGAGCGAGCGGTACGCCGAACGTGACACTGATCCAGGGAACCGCAGGTTTCATCGACGAACGCACCCTCGATGTGGAAGGCCGTCGGATCTCCGCACCGAGGATGTTGTTGGCCGCCGGTGCCCGACCTGTGGTGCCGCCGATCGCCGGTCTCATGGAGACCGGGTTCCACACGTCCGACTCGATCATGCGACTGCCCGACCTCCCGAAACGGCTCGGCATCATCGGTGGTGGCTTCATCGCTGTCGAGATGGGTCACGTGTTCTCCGGACTCGGCTCGCACGTCACGATGTTCAACCGCTCGAACACGTTGTTGCGCGAGTTCGACGTCGACATCTCCTCGACGTTCACGGCCGAGTTCGCCAAGCGGGTCGAGTTGCGGCTCGGGCACGTTCCGACGAGGGTCGAACGGGTGGCCGACGGCATCAAGATCACCTGCGCAGCCGGCGAGACGATGGTCGACGAACTCCTTGTTGCCACCGGCCGGGAGCCCAACAGCGATCTCCTGGGGGTTGATGCCGCCGGAATCATCTGCCACCACCACGGAACGGTTGCCGTCGATGACACCATGGCCACGAACGTGGCGGGCATCTGGGCGATCGGTGACATCGCCAACAACTACCAACTCAAGCATCTGGCCAACGCCGAGGCGGCGATCGCGTTCTGGAACATGGCGCACCCCGACGACGTGCGCCACCAGAGCTACAAGGCGGTGCCGAGTGCAGTGTTCTCGAGTCCGCAGGTGGCAACAGTCGGGCTCACCGAACAGGAAGCCGTCAAGCAGGGTCGCTCGTTCAGTGTCGGTCGTCGTGACTACGGCGGCACCGCCTACGGGTGGGCGATGGCCGACGATTCGGGCTTCGCCAAGGTGCTCGTCGACGATGAGACCGGATTGATACTGGGTGCCCACGTGCTCGGCCCGCAGGCGTCGTCGCTCATCCAACCGCTGATCCAGGCAATGCAGTTCGACCAGCGCGCCGAGGATGTCGCCCGTCAGGTTTTCTACATCCACCCCGCGTTGACCGAGGTCATCGAGAACGCACTGCTCGACGCCGTCGCCTGATCGCTACGGTCACCGACGTGCCTGCGTTGACCGTCGACGAGATCGAGACAGCCCGAGCCGTCACCCCAGGCTGTGGGGAGGTGATTCACCTCAACCACGCAGGGTCGTCGCTGCCGCCCCAGGTGGTGCTCGATGCTCAGATCGGGCACCTGCAGGCCGAGGCGGTCATGGGTGGCTACGAGGCGGCGGCCACGGCGCTGGAATCGAGCGAGGCGGTGTACGACTCGATCGGCGCGTTGATCGGTGCCCGCCCACACGAGATCGCGCGTGTGGAACATGCAACGGCGGCGTGGAACGCAGCGTTCTGGTCGGTGCCGATGGCGCCCGGGCAACACATCGTCGTTCACGACCACGAGTACGGCGCGAACGTCGTTGCGTTCCTGGTGGCCGCGCAGCGACGCGGAATCGTGATCGAGCGGGTGCCGAGCGATTCCTCGGGTCAGGTCGACGTGGACGCCATCGCCGACCGCCTCGATCGTCTGGATATCGCACTCGTGTCGCTCACCCACATCCCCACGAACGGCGGATTGGTGAACCCGGCGTCCGAGGTCGGCGCGCTCACCAGGGCGGCGGGCGTGCCGTTCCTGCTGGACGCTTGCCAGTCGGTCGGCCAGCGTCGGATCGACGTCGACGAAATCGGCTGCGATCTGTTGTCGGCCACCAGTCGCAAGTATCTGCGCGGGCCCCGAGGTGCTGGGTTCCTCTACGTCCGCGATGCAATCGTCGACCGGCTCGAGCCGGCGCAGCCGGACCATCACGGGGCCGAACTGACCACCGCTGACCGATTCCAGTGGCGCGAGGGCGCTCGCCGCTTCGAGCATTGGGAGTACAGCGTTGCCGGATGGCTCGGACTCGGTGCTGCGGTCGATCACGCCCTCGGCTGGGGGATCGACCGGATCGAGACGACCGTCACCGAGCGCTCCGAGCAACTTCGTGCACTGCTGGCCGAGGCCGGTTTCACGGTCTACGACGAAGGTGTGCATCGATGCGGCATCGTGACGTGCGCCACCGACGCAGTGGTGTCCGGTGAGCTCCAGCAACTCCTCGCTCGAAACGGAGTCAACACGACGACGACGTCAGCGGAATCGTCGCGCTGGGATGTCGAGCGCCGACACCTCCCTGCGTTGCTGCGGATGTCGGTGCACTACACGACGACCGTGGACGAACTCGACACCGCCGTCGGCGTGCTCGCCAGCGCGATACCGGGTCGCTGACGCACGATCGGTCGACCCGGTTTACGCTGGAGGCCATGGCAGTCCCCACGAAGAACTGGGCCGGTAACCAACGTTGCCTGCCGGCGCACGTCCACGAGCCGAGGTTCGCCGACGAGGTCGCTGCGATCGTGCGTGGTGCGGCGGCCGCCGGAGAACGGGTCAAGGTGATCGGCGGTGCTCACTCGTTCACCGACACCGCGATGACCAACGGCCACCTGCTGTCGCTCGACGCGATGAATCAGGTCCTTGCCGTCAACGGCACCAACGTCACCGTGCAGGCCGGTATTCGTCTGCGCGACCTGAACGAACGACTGGCGCAACATGGTCTGGCGTTGCCGAACCTGGGCGACATCGATGTGCAGTCGATCGCCGGCGCCACGTCCACGGCCACCCATGGAACCGGCGCCGAGTTGGCGAATCTGGCCACGAACATCGTCGGGTTCGAGATCGTCACTGGTGACGGCACGGTGTTGCGCGCCGACGAGTTGCACGAACCCGAGCTCCTCCGAGTTGCGCGCGTGGGACTGGGCGCTCTCGGCATCCTGACCGAGGTGACGCTGCGATGCGTGCCGGCATTCAACCTCCACGCCGTCGAGACCATCGAACTCCTCACCGACGTGGTCGCCGATTTCGACACGGTGATGCGCTCGACCGATCACGTCGAGTTCTACCTGATGCCGGGTGCCCGACGCTGCCAGGTCAAACGCAACACGCGCACCGATGAGCCTGCGCGCCCGCAGTCGAAAGCCAGCTACGTGCGCGACAAGTGGATCGGCGAGAACCTTGCGTTCGGCACGGTGTGCCGGGTCGGCCGTCGATTCCCGTCACTGGCGCCGAAGGTCGCCAAGCTGGTGATGTCGGGTGCCTCCGAGCGTGATGTGATCGATCGCAGCGACCGAGTGTTCTGTAGCCCCCGACACGTGCATTTCGTGGAGATGGAGTACGGCATTCCGTTCGATGCGGTTCCCGACGCGATCGGCCGCATCGTCGAACTCACGTCGCGGTTGCCGTATCCGCCGATGTTCCCGATCGAGGTGCGGGCGTCGAAGGGTGATGACATCCCCTTGTCGACAGCGAACGGGCGCGACTCGGGTTGGATCGCCGTGCACCAGTACATCGGCGTGCCCTACGAGGCGTACTTCCACGGTGTCGAGCAGATCATGAACGACTACGACGGCCGTCCGCACTGGGGCAAGCTGCACTTCCAGAGTTCGCTCACATTGGCGCATCGGTATCCCGAGTGGGACACGTTCCAGACGTGGCGGGCCAAGCTCGACCCCACCGGCACGTTCCGAAACGCATATCTCGATCGGGTTCTCGGCACGCTCTGAATCAGGTTGCGTCGGCGACGCGCATCAGGAGAGGTCGACGAAGTCGTGGGAGAGCCAGATCGAATCGTCGGCACGGAAGCCGTGGCGCTCGTAGAAGCCGCGTACTCGCGTGTTCCCCGCCTCGGTCTCCAGGAAGATCCGGGCGAGACCGCGTTGCCGTCCGTCGGCCACGACGTGACCCAACAGTGCTGATCCGACGCCGCCACCTCGCTCGGACACGAAGATTTCGTCGAGCACGGCTTCGGAACCTCCGGCTTCGATCGACCAACCCCAGGTGATGACCGCATACGCAGCTGGCCGGTCGACGATCCACACCGAGCCGTGGGCGTCGTGGTCGAGGAGCGGAGCGAATGCTGCACGGGCGCGCCGCTGGTCGAACGGATGACCGTCGATCGAACAGAACTGGCGGTGCAAGTCGACGAGAGTTTCGAGGTCAGCCGGTTCGGCGCGGCGAATGTCGACCAACGCCGGCCTCTCAATTCTTCGTCACGTCGGCGCGCATGACCCGACCGTAATCTCGAACGCTGTGCACGAACTTCACCGCATCCTGATCGACGCCGCCGAAGGGAGGTTCCCGGCGGTCGACGGGGCGGTCGAGGTGCTCGTACCGATGCCCGGTGATCATCATGCGGTCGTCGAATTCACCGGGCACGCCTTCGTACTCACGGACCGCGTGCAGCGCGATGTGGTGGCGAGGGGTGCCGATGGATTCGGTGGGGCATCGCAACCAGATGTGCTGCGGTGGCTCGCCGGACCTGACGGCTGGATCGGATCTCACGACGCCGTGCTGGTCGCATGGGGAACCGGCGGAGGGCGACTGCCCGAACGATCCGATCTGGAGGACCATCCCCGAGTGGTGAGATCAAGAGCGCACCGACGCGACGTCCACGTCCACGGCGACGACACGGGACTCGTCACGATCGGGCGGGGCCTGGCGGGGCGATTGGAGGTGTCGGTCGAGGCGTTCGGTGGCCGACCCGCAGGTACGGGTCGCCGGCTGATCGCGGACGCATTGTCGCTGATTGGTCCTGGGGAGGCGGTCTTCGCGCAGGTCGCTCCCGGCAATGCAGCCTCGCTCAGGGCGTTCCTGAGTTGCGGTTTCACACCGATCGGGGCCGAGATACTGCTCCGACCGAGGCGTGAAGTGACATCGGTGCTGACCAGTCACGACACAGAATTGGAACACGATCGAGGTGTCCGCGGACACGGAGATGCGCTAGACCCATGACCCGGCGTCGTTGATGGCGTCGAATCCGAGCAGTTGGGCCGGGTAATTCCGAGTTCATACGAGGCGGCATGAACCACGACATCATCATCCGAAACGGCACCGTCGTCGACGGCACGGGAGCACCCGCGCGCCGAGCCGACCTCGCCATCGCCGGCGACCGCATCGTCGAGATCGTCGACGCCGCCGACGGCGGGATCACGGCGACAGCCCGGCGTGAGATCGACGCAGTCGACCGACTGGTCACACCCGGATTCGTCGACATCCACACTCACCTCGACGCGCAACTCGCGTGGGATCCAATCGGCACGTCGAGCTGTTGGCACGGTGTGACCAGCGTCGTGATGGGCAACTGTGGAGTCACCTTTGCTCCGTGCCGACCCGAGGATCGCACGACGCTCGCCGAGATGATGGAGAGCGTCGAAGACATCCCTGCGGATGCCATCCTCGACGGCCTCCCGTGGGGCTGGGAGACGTACGGCGAGTACTACGAATCGATCGATCGGCTCCCGAAGGGCCCGAACGCGGGTGGGCTGGTGGGCCATTCGGCGTTGCGCACCTATGTGATGGGGGAGCGTGGCCTCGACGAGGCCCCCGCAACCAGCGACGACATCGCCGCGATGGCCCGACTGGTCGACGAGGCGATGTCTGCCGGCGCGCTCGGCGTCTCCACGAGCCGAACCTTCCTGCACAAGGTGCCCGACGGCCGACCGGTGCCCGGTACCCATGCGGCTGCGGACGAACTGCTCGCGTTCGCCGAAGTACTGCGCACCCACGGAGCAGGCGTCTTCGAAGGAGCGATGCGTCTCGGCGAACGCGACAACGACGACCTCGATGCCTCGCGAGCCGAGGTCGCCCTGATGGGCGAGATCAGCCGGCGCAGTGGGCGCCCGGTGAGTTTCGGCTTGACCCAGAGCAACCGCCGGCCCGACCTCTACGAACGGGTCATCGACTTCGTCAAGCAGGAGAACGCAACGGGCGCCAACGTGCGCCCACAGACCACCGCGCGGGGTGTGGGCATCCTGTTCGGCCTCGAGACGCGCACACCGTTCGACCGGGCACCGTCGTGGAAGGAACTCCGCGCTGCGGTCAACGGTCGGAAGTTGCAGATGGTTCGCGATGCCACGTTCCGTCAGACGCTGATCTCCGAGGCCGACGTGCACGGTACGCCGCTCGATCTCCACGAGTTGTTCGTACTTCCGACCGATGGTGCCCGCTACGACTGCGATCCGTCGTCGTCGCTGTCCGCGATCGCCGCCGAACGAGGCGTGAGTCCTGCCGCAGCCTTCATCGAGTTGATCCTCGAAACCGATGGGGCGCTCGTTGCGAGCCTGCCGTTTCTCAATCAAGACCTGGCTGCAGTCGAGGCGATGCTCGACGACCCATTGGTGACGCTCGGCCTGGCGGACGCCGGCGCACACGTCGGCCAGATCATGGACGCGAGCCAGCCGACCTTCCTGTTGATGTACTGGGTGCGCGAGCGCCAGCGATGGAGCATCGAGGAAGCTGTCCGTCGACTCACCTCCGACACCGCTGACCTGTTCGGCGTGACCGACCGTGGACGCCTGGCGGTCGGGGGCTTCGCCGACGTCAACGTGATCGACTTCGAGGGATTGCACCTGCCCGTCCCCGAGTACGTGCACGATTTCCCCAACGGGGCAGGTCGATACATTCAAGGCTCGAGTGGGTACGACTACACGCTCGTCAACGGAGAGGTGTTCATGGACCACGGTGAACACACCGGTGCGCTGGCCGGTCGGTTGCTCCGGTCGAATTCCGCGACGTCCTGATCGCTACCGTCGTCGTCGTGGCGACCGCTGATGGTCGTCATGAGCGCACGAGGAGACCGACATGACCGCAGCGGCGATTCCGGCATTGGAGACCCAGGTCAGACACGTGAAAGAGCTGTTCGCCACCTTGACGCCCGCCGAGTGGGCCATGGAATCGGGGTGTGTCGGGTGGCGCGTTCAGGACGTGGTGCAGCACATGGCTGCGGTCTTCCAGCAGATCGCCGACCCGGCGTCGATCGATTCCGGCGACAGCGGCAAGGCCGAGGTGGCCGCGGAAGTGCCGGTGCAGGCGCGCAAGGACTGGACTGTCGATGAGGTGATGGCGGCGTACGACGAGTGGTCCGAGAAGGGCGTCGCCGCATTGACGGCGCTGCAGGAGCCACCGATGGCGGACACCGTGGTGCCGCTGTCCGATCTCGGATCCCACCCGCTGCATCTGCTCGGCAACGCCATCGTGTTCGATCACTACTGCCATCTGCGCCACGACATCGGCGCCGTCGTCGATCGGGCGGCTGCCCTTCCTCGCGAGGAAGCCGCCCTGGCTGCGACACGCGATTGGATGCTCGCCGGGCTGCCCCAGATGTGCGCCCGTGAGCTCGCTGCGGCACCGCAGCAGGCGGTGAACCTCGTGCTCGAAGGACCGGGAGGAGGAACGTTCGTCCTGGCGCCGGGCGACGAGGGGTGGTCCGTCCGCGAGTCGACAGCGCCCGACCAGCCGACGGTCACCAGTTCGGTGCACGACTTCGTGTCGTGGGGCACCAAACGCTCGAACTGGAGCGAACAGGTCACGGGAGACACCGACAATCCCGACGTGGCGGGCGTCCTCGACGCGATCAACATCATTTGACGTCGATTCGGCGGCGGTCAGATGCGACGGCGGAGCTCGACGTAGACCTCCTCGCCAGCCAACGCCGTCAGCGAGTCGGCCATCGAGTCGATGACCTGCTCGTCACCCGAGTAGGCCTCACCGCCGTCGACGTGCTCGGTGCAGCACCACGCCATGGTGGTGCCGTGGGTTCCCCAGTCTGAGCGCGTCCACCGGCGCACCGTTGCCATCTCGGTGTCGGCGTCGATCTCCTGCCAATCGATACGAAGAGGAAGTTGCCAGCACACCGAAGGCTTCCACTCGGTCGGTGACTCGCCGCAGTCCAGCGCCGCGATGTGCAGGGCGCAGCCATCCCCACCGGTGAAGCCCGGGCGGTTGAGGAAGATGCAGGCACCATCGACCACGCGGGTGTGGGTGCGATCGGTGTCGCCGAAGATCCCCTTTGCACCGCCATCGGCACTGACGATGTCGTCGGAGACCTCGTTGGCGACGGCGTGGTATTCGAACTGTTCCGGGGTCAGCATCGATGCGTAGGCGGCGACGTTCATCGCCTCGGCTTGGCCCGCGGGACCGTCGCCGAAGTGAGCGCCGAGGGAACAACAGCCCTGGTTCAGCTCAGTTGTGTCATGGTCGAGAATTCCCTTGCAACCTCGACCGAACAGGCAAGTCCAGTTCGACGTGAGGAACTCCCGCTCGAAGCGCCACACGGTGTCGGATCGGACGATCTCGATGTAGGTGTCGTCGTCCGGGATTTCGTCGGGGTTTCCGTCTGGGCTGTCGGTACTCATGACTGCGTGACGTGCGCGGTTCGACCGCGCGGTCCGAGGTCGATCGGATCTTGTTCGTCATCAGCGTCGGCCGCGATGCTGATCAGGACGGTTCGGCCCGAGCGTTCAGCGACGGCGCTCGTGCCGTCGAGCGACAGTGCCAGGAGCGTTTCGTCGGTTCGGAACGACTGAACGTCATCGACGCTCAGGATGTCGAATCCCCCTGCGGTCAGAATGCCGACGACGCAGCCCGATGCGTCGCCGAGCAGCGGTTCGTCGCCGTTGGCCTCGACCCGAACGGCGCCGTCGGTGGTGTCGACCAGGGCGATCTGGGGTTCGGTGACCTCAGGCGATGAGATGGTCGTGATGCACGTCGATCCGACCGCTGGCGCTCCGAGTCCGTTGGGTCGCTGGGCGTCGTAGCTGCCGATGACGGCACCGTCATCGCCGACGATCGCGACTCCGTCGGCTCCGGAGACCACGAGGCGATCGCCGCTCGTCGTGACGTCACCCGATTCGATGGTTCCGATGTCGAGTTGCGCCCCGTCCGCCGTGTCACCGTTCGACGACGACAAGGTGACCACGGCGCCATCGACGGTGACGAGGATGATCCCGGATTCGGTGATCATGCCGGCTCGCACCGACGGGGTCCTGCCGGTCGCGAGTGGTTGGCCGTCGTGGTCGAATACGTTGATCGTTGCGTCGTTGCCCACGTTCTGGGCGGTGACGACGAGATCGGTGTCGACTGCGAGTGCGAGGCCCGGGAAGAACGACGGCTCGTCTCGATCGAACGACACGAGCACGCTCTGGAAGTTGCCCGAGTCGGTGACCAGGACGTCACGGCCCGATGACGACGCCCGAGAATCGGCGAATTCGTAGCGGGCGCCGACGACAGGAGCGAACGTGTCTGTGTCGATCACGTCGCCGCTCGGTCCGTGAACGAGCAAGGCTCGGCCACCATCGGACTGTGGTGCGATGAGCGTGAGTGCGCTTCCAGCCGGTCGGACGATCTGCTCCGCACCCAGCTCGAACTCGTCGAGGCTCTCACTGTTCACGTCGATGACCGCAACGGTCTCGCTACCGGCGACGACCAGCGTTGCATCGACGACGGCGGAGGCGGTGGGGTTGGGCACACCGGACTCGATACGGGCCAACTCATCGCCGGCGGGATCGTCGACGATGACCCGTCCGGTGCGATCGTCCACCAGCACGATCCGGTTCCAGTCGGTGCCGATCGCTCCGGAGGAGGACTCGTCGGATCCGGAACCGATCAGTTGGCCGACGACGATCGAGGCTGTGATGAGCACGGCGACCACGCCGCCGACGACCACCGCGCGTCGGAACAGGTAGTTCGGATGGCGTGGATTCCGCCCCGATGGGTCGGATCGCTCAGCGTCGATCGCCGGCGGATTGGGTGCCGATGCCGGCTGGTCAGCTTCGGTTCCGATCTCGTCGTCGAAGCGGTGGGGTCCGGACGGCATCGAAGAGGATCGTAGGCGCACTAGCGTCGGAGCGCATGGAGTTCTGCTGCCCCCGATGCAACAGCGACGTGGTCGAGGACTTCTACGGCCCGTGCGAGGTCTGTCGCGTCCAGCTTCGTGATGTGTTCCGCGCTCAGGGACGTGTGGTGGTCTTGGCCGAGTACGAACCGAAGATGAACGTCACCCCCAACGCCGTGGCCCTCAAGGACGACTGAGCCAACCAAGCCCCACACACGTTTGCGCTGCGTTTTCGGTGGGGCGTCCCACCGAAAACCGTACGCAAACGTGGTGGAACGGGCTCAGTCGACGGAGGCGGGCAGTCCGCCGCCGGGACGGAACTCCGATTGCTTGGCGTCCTTGGCCGCTGCGGCCTGGGCGGCCTGCTCCATCGTGGTCGCCAGCGCAGCGGCCGCCTTGTCGTTGGCGAGGATCTTGCTGACCACGGCTTTCGACGCACCGGCCATCAACTCGGACTGATGGCGGTTGAGGTACTCCTGCGATTCGCGTAGACCGGCGGTGTAGCCGTTGAGTTCGGGGATCACGTAGCGGGCGACGAGCTCCCACGATCGCATCGTCGCCTCGCGGTTCGCCCAGTCGTGAGCGAAGCCGAGCACCACGCCGAAGCCTCCGGTGATCTCTTGGAGGTGACGAATGGCGGCGACCAGGTCGTCAGGGGTCCCGATCACGCCGGCGCCCGCACCGGCCGAGCCGTCGCCGGCAGTCTGTTCGAGGAGTTCCCACTTGTCGTCGACGTGGGTGGCGTTGGGACGCCCGAGTGTCCACACGTTGTATTCGTTGTGCCAGCGGTGCAAGCCGTCCACGGCCTCGCTGCGAGCCTGCTCGCGTGATTCGGCGATGTGGAACGTCAACATCACCCGCCAGTTCTTGCGGTCGACGGTCTGGCCGTGTTCGGCGGCAGCATCTTCGGCGAAGCCCCATTGGGTCGGCAGTGCCTGGAGGCCGGCCGTCGAGTTCGACGCGATCGACAACACACCCATGCCGTACTTGCCGGCGAGCGTCATGCCCGACGGCGAGATCGATGACGCCGTCACCATCGGGAGGTCCTCTTGCAACGGCAACAGTTGGAGACGTGCGTCGTGAAGGGTGAACCAGTCGCTGTGGTGACTGAAGCGTTCCTCACCGCGCAGCAGACGCGTGATCACACCGAGGGCTTCGTCTTGGCGATCGCGCTGCACCATCGGATCGATGCCGAGGGTCCGAGCATCCGATGGCAACGCTCCGGGACCTGAGCCGAACATCGCCCGGCCCCGGCTCATGTGGTCGAGCTGCACGATGCGCTGCGCCACGTTGAACGGGTGGTGGTACGGCAGGCTCGTGACACCGGTGCCGAGCATGATGTTGTGCGTGCGTTGAGCGGCCCCGGCGAGGAACATCTCCGGTGAGGCGATCATCTCCCAGCCTGACGAGTGATGTTCGCCACACCAGAACTCGTCGAAACCGAGGCGGTCCAGGTGCTCGGCGAAGTCGATGTCGCGCTGGAACTGCAGTGTCGGATGTTCACCCGTGGGGTGATGCGGGGCGAGGAAGGTGCCGAAGCGCAAGCGGGCCATCCGGCGATGGTAGGGAGGTGCGAAACCCATGTTCGTACCGGACGACGCTGATGGCACGCTTCGGTTCGTGAGTCACACGATCGATCTCCGAGCGCCGACCCTCGACGACCTCGACGCCATCTGGAGGGTCACCGAAGCGCAGGACACTGCGTGGTGGGGCGAGCCCGACGGTGACATCGACGATGTCCGCGACGACCTCGGTCGTGTCGTCATGGCCATTGGCTCGCTGGCAGTTGGCGCTCGTGTCGCGTTGTTCGACGACGCGGTGGTCGGGGTCGGGCTGCTCTTCGGCCACGGCCACACAGGCGTCTCCGTCGACCCGACGGTCGCATGCGCACGTGTAGCGCGAGAAGCGCTGATCGACTGGTTGAGCGACAACGGTGGAGTGGAGTTCGACGTGCCCTCGCAGGACGCCGAGCAACTCGGTCAACTCGCCACCCGCGGGCTCATGCCTGTGCGTTCCAGCTTCGAGCTGGAACGTCCGTCCGATGTCTCCGACCTCCCTCAGCCGGCGTGGCCGTCGGGTATCACCCTGGCGCCGTTCCGACCGGCGGTCGACGACCAAGAGCTACACACCATGATCTATTCGTTCTGGACGGATGTTCCCGGGCACACCCATCGCCCGTTCGACGAGTGGCGTTCGCTGTTCGTGTCAGGGTCGTGGTTTGATCCCGACCTTGTGGTGCTTGCTCGGAGTGGGGGCGGAACGGGGCCGGTCGTCGGGTGCGCACTGAACCGTACGTTCGCCGGCAAGGTCGGCTGGGTGACACAACTCGGTGTCGCTCGTGAGGCACGAGCGCTCGGACTCGGTCGTGCGACCCTGCTCGAGGCGTGTCACCGTCTGTCTCGAACCGGCGTCGGACTCATCGGCCTCGGCGTCGAGGCCGAGAACGCCAACGCCCTCGGCCTGTATCGCAGCGTTGGCATGGACATCTCACGGGAGTGGGTCCACTGCGAGCGGCCGTGACCGCACCGGGCGCTGCGGCGATATGGTAGGCGCGTTCCTCTCGGGGAACCGCTCTTCGGGGACGTAGCTCAGTTGGCTAGAGCACCTGCTTTGCAAGCAGGGGGTCGTGGGTTCGATTCCCATCGTCTCCACCACGAA
>JANPKU010000002.1:0-3763 GCA_031426215.1 Actinomycetes bacterium | reverse complement strand
GGAGGAGATCTTTGCCAACTACCAAGAGGTCTGCGGTCGGTACGACTAATCAGATCTAATTGCCGTCCTGGAGGCCGCCCCCGCAGAGCAAGCGGCCGGACGGGGGACGCAGATCATCGGCAACGTCGCTCCTGCCGATCGCCCCGAGGACGGCTGGCGACAACTCGTGCCCGTCGTGCTCGACGTCGACGGTCTGCAGGCAATCGGTGCGCCCATCGTTGTTGCGGGGCGACTGGCTGATCCGGAAGTCGCGACGGAGGCGACGGTCAACGAGGAAGCGAGTGACCGGTTGGGGGTCGCGGTCGGTGACGACCTGGTCATCACACCGTATCGGTCGGACGAATTCGATCTCGCTGCTGAGGCCGTCGCGCCGCCCGGTGGTGAGGAGACCACAGTCACGGTGGTCGGGATCACGCGTCGACCGAGCGACCTCGCCGGCCGACTCGGCGAAACGACCATCTCCGACGACACCAGTGCCGTCCTGGTCGGTCCCGCTTGGTGGCGCCAGATCGAAGGCAATGCCGCCTTTTACGGCATGGCGGTGACTGCAAAGCCGGCGCCCGGCACGACGAACGACGACGTGATCGGCCTGATCCGCGAACGGTGGCCGGAGCGGGTATGGGATTTCCAAACCGGCGCGCTCGTCGGTACTGGCGGCGACCAACAAACCGTTCAGGATGCGATCGGACTCCAGACACTCGGGCTGTTCCTCGTCGCCGCCGTGGTCGCCGTTGCCGCGATGCTGTTCGCCGGACAGGCGGTGTCGAGACAGTCGCGTGTGGAATGGAGCGACGCAGCGGTCCTCGATGCGTTGGGAATGACCCGAGGGGGCATGGTCACGGCCGGCGCGATCCGCGCGGTAGCGATTGCGGCGGTGGCCGTCGTCGTGGCCCTCGGGGTGACCATCGCGCTGTCGCCGCTCGGGCCCGTCGGAATCGGAAGCGCCGCCGAGCCGTACCCTGGCATCAGCGTCGACGGACTCGTGCTGGCCGCCGGTCTTCCGGTCGTCGCGTTGTCGGTCATCGCATTCGCACTCGTCCCGATCGCGATGCTCCGGTGGCGATCGATCTCCGCGCCGTCGTTGAATTCGTCGTCTCGAACGCTGGCGTTGTTGCCACCGCCAGGCGTCGCTGGTTGGGCCATGGCCAACTCGCGCCGTTCCGGACGGTTGGCGTTGGGCTCGGCAATCACCGGTGTGGCGTTCGCCGCGGCCGCCGCCATTGCCGCATGGTCGCTTGTGTCGAGCTACGACGAATTGCGGGCTGACCCGGCGAGGTACGGCTCGACCTGGGACGCCTTGGTCGGCAACGTGGCCGACCCGTCGCAGCAGGTGGAGACGCGCGAACGACTCGCTTCGATTCCCGGGATCGAGGCGGTCGGACTTCGGGTGCTCGAAGGGACAGGCGGCGACCCCGACTTCGTCTTCTACGCGGGCGAACCGTTCCTCGGCGATGCCACCTTGGGGACCATCACGGCGGGGCGGGCGCCGTCATCGCCGACTGAGATCGCTCTTGGCAGCGCGAGCATGGACGAATTCGACGTGGCGGTCGGTGAGCAGGTCTCGTTCAGCGATCCGAGTGAACCGTCGTCCAGCTTCTCCTTCGATGTCGTCGGTGAAGTGGTGGTCAACACCGGGTTGTCGGATCGACCCGGCGTGGGCGGGCTCGTGACCAACGACGCCATCGACACGCTGTCGGCCGAAGCGCTCAGTCAGAACTACGCCGTGTGGGTCAAGGACGGAGCGGATCGCGTTGCCACCCTGGCGTCGCTGCGGCAAGCCTTCCCAGGGTGGTACTTCGAGACGAGCACGCCGAGCCAGGTCTCCAACCTGGGCCTCATCTCGGGCCAGCCGGCTTTCCTCGCACTCATCATCGCCGTGCTCGCTGGCGCGGCGTTGATCCATACCCTGGTCACCTCGGTGCGGGGCAGTCGCCGACAGCTCGGCGTGCTGAAGTCGGTCGGGTTCACGAACCGTCAGGTGATCTCCACGGTTGCGTGGCATGCGACGTTGCTGTCGGCGGGTGCGCTCGTCATCGGTATTCCGCTGGGCATCATCGTCGGCCGGGTGATCTGGCGTGCGATCGTCGACGACATCGGCCTGATCTCGGCGCCTGCGCTCCCGGTCGGAGCGATCGTCGTGGTGGCTGCCGTTGTCCTGCTGGTCGCCAACCTCGCCGCCCTCGGCCCCGGATGGGCGGCCGCCCGCACCCGCGCCGCCACCGCCCTTCGAACCGAATGAACGTGTAACGATTGATGTAAGACACTCACCGTTGCATCAGCCCCGATCGGCGAGGTAGAGCAACACCGCTTTGACCCGGCGGTGGACGTCCGGTTCCTCGCCGAGGCCGAGCTTTGCGAACAACGAGTTGATGTGCTTCTCGACCGCGCGTTCTGAAAGCACCAACGACGCTGCCACCGCGGCGTTGTTCTTGCCCTGAGCGATTTCGGAGAGGACCTCCAGCTCGCGAGGCGTGAGGTGCTCGAGCGGGGAGTGCTTCGTGCGGCTCCGGGTGTCCACGAGCGACTCGACCACGAGCGGGTCGATCACCGATCCTCCGTTAATGACCTCGTGGATCGCGCGGACGAGCTGGTCGACGTCGGAGAGCCGTTCCTTCAGCAGGTACGCACGGCCCTGAGACCCACCGTCGAAGAGCTGGAGGGCATACGTCGGCTCGATGTACTGCGACAGCACGACGACTCCGACACCGGGGTGCCGGTCACGAAGGATCGAAGCGGCAACTATTCCCTCGTCGCTGTTGTTCGGTGGCATGCGGATGTCCGTCAGCACGGCATCGGGCTGGTGTTCTTCGACTGCTGCGAGTAATTCGGGCAGGTCGACACAAAGGGCGACGATCTCGATGTCGGGCTGCGATCCGAGGAGTTTCTCGATGCCCTCGCGGACCAACAGTGAATCCTCGGCCACCACGATGCGTACGCCCATTGCGATCCGACCCTAATCGGCCGCCGAACGTCTCACCGGGGCCTTACGTCGTTCCCGCATCATCTTCACCGAGGGCGTTCACCATGGGTTCTGTCAGCGGCGAACCCGTCGCCCGACCCAACTGTTGAAGGGAAGCACATCATGAACAACGACAACATCGACACCGCCGGTCAGTCCGAGAAGCGTCGGGGGTTGACCATCGGGCTCGCCGGTGGCCTTCTCGCCGGCACCGCCGCAGGACTCGTCTTCGGTGTGCCTGGCCTCTCCAGCGCAGCGTCCGACACCACATCCGTGGCTCCTGCTGCCCTCGTGCAGCAGACCGACGACACCGAGCCCACGGAGGCCGTCGATTCTGCTGATGCCCCGGAGAGGGGAACCCGCCTCCGAGAGACGCTGCAGTCACTCGTCGATGACGGCACGATCACCGCAGACCAGGCCGACGCGGTGACCGCCCATCTCGTCGAGAATCGTCCCGAAGGCGGCGGCCACGGTGGCCCGGGCGGCGGCCCGGGTGGTCGCCACGGCGGCTTGATGGGCGGAGCAGCCGGTATGGCCTCGGAGGCGTTGACCGACCTGCTCGGCATCGACGCCCAGGATCTGCGCTCGCAGTTGCGTGACGGAGCCACGCTCGCCGAGATCGCCACCGCCCAGGGCGTCGAGGTGCAGGCAGTGGTCGACGAACTCGTCGGCGAGCTGACAGAGCGCGTCGACAATGCCGTCGAGAACGGTCGCATCGACCAGGCCGAGGCCGACGAGAAGCTGGCCGAAGCCGAAGCCAAGATCACCGAGATGGTCAACAACGGCCGCCCCGACTGACCTCTG
>JANPKU010000001.1:0-5866 GCA_031426215.1 Actinomycetes bacterium | reverse complement strand
CCGTACAGCACCTGGGTCGAGGAGTACCAGAAGATCCTCAACATGTGAGTGACATGACCAACACGTGACCGGAACGGGCGGTGGGTGGGCGCAAGCTCCTGACCCGCCGCCCGTTCCCCGGCATCCCGACGAGACGATGATCACCGCCCCACCTTCCCCGGCCGCGAGAACCCTCGGCCACCGGATCTCGAGTTTCTTCTACCGTCACCCACGCGTCCGCCTGGGGCTCGTGCTCGCGCTCCCGCTCACGTGGTTCGTCGTGATCTATCTGGGATCGTTGGCAGCACTGCTGGTGCAGAGCTTCTACTCGCTCGACAGTTTCAGCGGAACGATCGACGAGACGCTGACGCTCGACACGTGGCGGTCGATGTGGAATGCAGTCACCCGCGACATCGTCGTGCGCACCGTCGTCATGGCGGCGCTGGTGACGATCGGGGCTGCTGCTGTTGCATTGCCGGTCGGCTACTTCATGGCCAAGGTCGCCTCGCCCCGGGCCAAGGCGGTGCTCTTCATCGCCGTGTTGATGCCGTTGTGGTCGAGCTACATCGTGCGCGTGCTCTCCTGGCGCCAGATCCTCAACAGCGAGGGCGTGGTGATCTGGTTCGCCGAACGACTGCGCCTCGAATGGGTCATCGATGCCGTGCTCGACGCACCGGTGATCGGTGGCGCCGACCTCACGACGAGCTTCGCAGGCCAGTACGTCGTGTTCCTCTACATCTGGCTTCCGTACATGATCCTGCCGGTGCAGGCGGCACTCGAACGGGTACCCGCCTCGGTGATCGAGGCCTCCGGCGACCTCGGCGCCCGCCCGCTGACCACCTTCCGTCAGGTGATCTGGCCGCTCGGTCTTCCCGGCATCGTGGCCGGCTCGATCTTCACGTTCTCGCTCACGCTCGGCGATTACATCATCCCCCAGCTCGTCGGGCCGTCGAAGCCGACCATCGGTCTGGCGATCTACCAGTTCCAGGGTGTTGCCGGAAACCTGCCGCTGGCAGCGGCCTACACCGCGATCCCGATGGTGATCATGGCCATCTACCTCACGATCGCGCGCCGACTCGGTGCCTTCGAGGCGCTGTGATGGCCGAACGTCACTCCCGCCACCTCGTCCTCAAGGGCACGGTCGGACTGGCGATCGTATTCCTCTGGTTTCCGCTCGCACTGATCATCCTGTACGCATTCACGACCGACGAGGTCGTACCGACGTTCCCGCCACCCGGACTGACGACGAAGTGGTTCGGTGTCGCCCGGGACAACCCAGAGATCATCGACTCGATGTGGCTGTCGGTCCGGGTGGCATTTCTGGCCACGGCGGTGTCGTTGCTGCTCGGGAGCCTCGCCGCCAGCGCGGTCGCCCGGTCACGGTTCTTCGGCCGCGAGGCCATCTCGTTCCTGATCGTGCTGCCGATCGCGCTTCCGGGCATTGTGACGGGCATCGCACTGCGGTCCGGGATCAACACATTGGGTTTCGAGTTCAGCACGTTGACGATCGTCGTGGGTCATGCCACGTTCTGCGTCGTCATCGTGTACAACAACGTGCTGGCCCGGCTCCGGCGGACCTCGGGATCGGTGATCGAAGCTTCGATGGACCTGGGCGCATCGGGCCTGCAGACCTTCCGCTACGTGCTGCTGCCGTCCGTCGGCACTGCCCTTCTCGCCGGCGGAATGCTGGCCTTCGCGCTGTCGTTCGACGAGATCATCGTCACCACCTTCACCGCGGGAAGTCAGAAGACGCTGCCGATCTGGATTTTCGGGAGCCTCAACCGGCCCCGCAATCGTCCGGTACTGAACGTGGTCGCGATTTTCGTGATGGCGGTGACCCTGATCCCGGTGATGATCGCCCAACGCCTCGCCGGCAAGGAAGCGACCAACCGTCTCTGAGCGAGCACGCCGATGCCGTCGACGGCTGCTTCCCAGCCGGTCTCAGATGGAGATGTCAGCGAGCAGCGATGTCGGACCCTGCGTGGAATCCATTCGTCCATGCGTTCTGGAAGTTGAAGCCACCCGTCACGCCGTCGACGTCGATGACTTCCCCGGCGAAGTACAGGCCCGGCACGAGCTTGCTCTCCATGGTCTGGAAGTTGATCTCGTCGAGAACGACGCCGCCGCAGGTGACGAATTCGTCCTTGTTCATGCTCTTGCCGCTGACCGCGAATGTCGACGAGGTGAGCTGGTTGACGAGTTCGGTCGCTTGGGTCTTGGCGAGCTGCGACCAGGTCGTGTTCGCAGGGATTGCTGCGGCGGTGAGGAAGCGGAGCCAGAGTCGCTTCGGGATCGCAGCGAATGGACTTCGGCTCGACAGCTGTCGCTTGGCCTCGCTGTGCCGCTTCTCGGCAACGACGGACGACGGATCGATGTCTGGCAACCAGTTCACGGAGATGTCGAACCGATAGTGACGCTCAGCCAGTTCGCGAGCACCCCACGCCGAGATCTTCAGAATTCCCGGCCCGCTCAAGCCCCAATGCGTGATCAGGACAGGTCCGCTGCTGCTGAGTTTGCTCTGCTGGATGCTGACGTCGGCCGAGCCCACCGACAAACCTGCGAGTCCGTCAATTCGTGGATCCTTGATCTTGAAGGTGAAGAGTGACGGTGCCGGCGACTGGAGTTCGTGACCCAGACTGGCGGCGAGTCTGGCCCCGGCGGCGAAACGCGTTCCGCCTGTTGCAATGAGTACACGTGCTGCGGAGTAGGTGGTTCCGGTCTCGGTCACGAGATCGAAGGTGTCGGCGTTCTTGGCGATGGAGGCCACCCCTTCCGACGTGTGGATGCTGACGCCGGCAGCCTTGGCGGTGTCGAGCAGGACGTCGACGATCGTCTGCGAGCTGTCGGTCACCGGGAACATCCGACCATCAGCCTCCGCTTTCAGTTGGACGCCTCGGCTGGCGAACCATTCGACGGTGTCAGCGGCACCGAATCGATGGAACGGACCGATCAACGACTTCGAACCGCGGGGATAGTTCGTACTCAGCTCACGCGGCTCGAAACACTGGTGCGTGACATTGCACCGGCCCCCGCCGGAGATCTTCACCTTCTGCAGCAACTGCGACGTCTTCTCGAGGATCAGAACCGATTTGTCGGAGTTCTGTGCGCAGGTGATCGCAGCAAAGAATCCTGCGGCACCCCCGCCGACGACGATGAGGTCAGCGAACATCCTCGATCACTGTAGGGCGGGGCGTGCCGGTTGTCCGGCGAACAGGGTGCCGTGGGCGTGCTGCACGTGCTGACGGTCGACCTCGAGATTGTCGCCGGCGTTCACGGTGTCCACGATGAGGCGCGCCTGTTCGATGCCGGTTCTGCACCGTTGGGCCCGGTTTCGCCGCCTACGCTCGCTTGGGCATGTACGACCCTGTGAAGGATGGCGTCGCGAAGACCGTCGCATCGGTTGTCTATACCGAGGTCCCGCCGCCGTCACCGCTTGCTGAGCTTGTGCACTGTTTCTGGGAGTTGCGGACGGTGACCGAGCTGGCCGACGACTTCACGTTGCACGCGATGCCTGACGCCTGCGTCAATCTGCTGTTCAACCAACACGACACCCGCATCGCCGGTGTGACCCAGCTTCACACCGAACATGCAACCCTCGATCTCGGCAGGTCGTTTCACTACGCAGGGATCCAGTTCTTTCCCGGGGTGTGGCGCGGCGATCCCGACGCATCCGTCGACCACTACGTCGGTGAGCCCTACACGGGAGATCTGCCATTGGTCGAGGTGAGTGAGGCGGCGGCTCACGTCGACCTCGCCGGCAAAGCAATGGTGTTTTCGCAGTTCGTCACGACCCTCCTCGACGCTGGTCTCGTCGCACTCGTTCCGCAAGCTGACCGGCTACACGCCGGGCCGGTTCAACAAGACGTTCGATGTCTGACATCTACAATCCCCCGCCCACACGATCCGCTTCAGTGGTCCTCGAAGACACACGGTCTTCACTCCAATTGAAAGGACAACACTCATGCGCAAGGTCGGATGGTTCGACATCTACGTGGACGACATGGAACGAGCATAGGCGTTCTACGAGACGGTGCTCGACACGACACTGTCACCAATGGACGACCCGAACGACCCGACAGCGCAAATGCGCGCTTTCGATGATGACTTCGCGTCCCATGGCGCCGGCGGCGCACTGGTCAAACTGGCCGACACCCAGCCCGGACCTGGCGGCTCGATGGTCTACTTCTCCTGCGACGACTGCGCAGTGGAGCAGAATCGGGTAGTAGCCGCCGGCGGCACGATCGTGCGTCCGAAATTCTCGATCGGCGAACACGGCTCCGTGGCCATCGTCACCGACATCGAAGGCAACATGATCGGTCTCCACTCCGTGACGGCATAGGGCACGATCGGTTGGCCGAGCACACGTGGAACGGCAACGAACTCGGTGCCGAACGCGCCGAGTTCGTTGCTTCAGTCTGGATCAGGTCGCCGGGCCGAACGTTGCGCGGAAGGAACGGTTCGGATCGCACCGGTGCTGGCGTTCGCAGCGCTCGCACTTCTGATCGGCCTTGTCCTCGTCCGCACCCGACGTACACCACCGTCGAAGGCGTGAACATCGACCAGAACCGGGCAACCTGCTGATTTCGGCACGCATCGCAGTCACACCAGCCCCGAGTCGAGGCCATCGTCGGCACGATTGCGTCGGCTTCGGGATCGCGACCATTCCCCGATGGATGTGAGAGCCTGTGCCTCCATCAGAGCCCAGCGACTTCCCAAACAGCGCGTACGAGGCGTGAGGCCGCTCGCCACTCTCCTGCTTGCCTTAGCAGTCTTCCAGATCGTCATTCGCGTGTGGCTGCGTCTGCGCCCGCAGGCGATTCCGTTCGGCTGGTCGTGGCTGTTGGAGAACCCGTGGCGCAAGTCGTACCGAGACCCAGAGCGAGTCGCTGAGCAATGCGGGATCAGGCCTACCGATACGGTGCTGGAGGTCGGCTGCGGGTCTGGGCTGTTCACCCGCTCACTCGCGGTGCGCTGCGCGAAGCTGATCGCACACGACCTCGAGCCGCGATACGTCGCTCAGACCAAAGCGAAATTGTCAGACCTCGGCAGCATCGAGTATCTGGTCGGTGATGTCCGGGATCTCGGGTTGGACAGCGTGGCCGACGTGATCGTGCTGATCTCCGTCCTCCCAGAGATCCCCGAGCCGTTGTTGGCGCTCGAGGCGTGCAAACGAGCCCTGAAACCGGGCGGACGAATCGTGATCGGTGAGGAGCTGTTCGAACCCGAGTACGTCACCTCACGGCAGATCGATGCGTACGCTCGGGCAGTTGGCTTGGTAGTGGTGGGCCGCGAGGGCAATGCGTGGGCCTACCTGCACACATTCGCGCTGAAGAGCTAGCGACCCGGGGTGCGGTCCACCGGGTGGTCACTGGGCAGCGGCTCCTAATGCCAGCGCTCAGAAGTCCGATACATCGCTGATACATCCGACGTCTCGGACGATCAGCTGATCGCATCGCACCTGGTAGATGTGGTCGGGATGGGGAGATTCGAACTCCCGGCCTCCTGCTCCCAAAGCAGGCGCGCTACCAAGCTGCGCCACATCCCGATGTGATCACACCATGCTACTGACAGGGCCCGTCGACTGCCCCGGTTGTCAATCAGATCTGGCGGATCTTCGATTGGACGACCGCCAGCGTGTCGGCGTCGGGGGTTGTCGGGAGGAACCGATTTCCTCAGAGTGCGATGGCGGTGTCGGTCCCCTCCGGTGGCGCTTGCCACTGTCGCACGCCTGGTGTGAGTTCTGCCGCTTCGAATGCCTCTCGGAGTTGGTCGACGTGCAATCGGTGTCGACGATCGCCTGAATCGAGGTTGGTGATCACGGCGACCACGTCGAGGTAGGCGGCCAGGAACACTGCGGAATGCCCGGCCGCCGGCCCGGCGAGCGCGT